>DASZMP010000044.1:0-26523 GCA_035551795.1 Solirubrobacteraceae bacterium
GCGCGCGCGACTGCGCCACGTCCTGCGGCCAGAGGCGGCGGTCGTAACCGAGCGATGTGTTCAGCCGCTCGAAGTCGGGGTCCTGGGGCTCGTGGAAGCGCGACACCGGCGCCGATCCTACGCGGGGGCGCCCGCGAGCACCGCGCGCAGCTCTGAGGCGACCCGCTCGACCTGCTCCTCGGCCATCTCCGGGAAGAACGGCAGCGCGACCGAACGCGCCGCGATGTCCTCGCAGATCGGGAACTCGCCCTCGCGGTGCCCGAAGCGCTCGCGGTAGTAGCTCATCAGGTGGATCGCCGGCAGGTATGGCTTGCTCTGGATGCCGCGGGCGGCAAGCGACCGCACCGTCTCGTCGCGGTCGGTCCCGCGCGGCAGTTGGACCACGAACACGAACCAGCCGCGCCGCAGCTCGCCGCGCTCCTCGCAGGGCAGGGTCAGGCCCTCGATTCCGGCGAGCGCCTCGCCGTAGAGGGCAGCGACCCGCCGGCGGCCGGCGAGCATCTCGGCAAGCCGGCCCAGCTGCGCGATACCGAGCGCGCAGGCGACATCCGAGAGACGATAGTTGAAGCCGAGCCGGTCGTGGTCGAGCCAGTCCATGCTGGGCGCCCGGCCCTGGTTGCGCTCGGAATCGATCTGAGGCTTGATGTCCGGCGCCGAGCCGGTGATGACGCCACCCTCCCCGGTCGTCAGCTGCTTGTTGGCGTAGAAGCCAAACACGGCCAGATGACCGCGCCCGCCCACCTCTCCCCCGTCCTCGTAGCGGGCCCCGAGCGCCTCACACGCGTCCTCCACGAGCGGCGCGCCGAGCCGCTCGAAGGCCACCATGTCGGCGGGATAGCCAAACACGTGCACGGGCATGATCGCCTGCGTGCGCGAGGTGATCGCCGCCTCGGCCGCGGCGGGATCCAGGTTGAGCGTGACCGGGTCGATGTCGGCGAACACGGGCCGTGCCCGCTCATACACCGCCACGTTGGGACTGGCGGCAAACGAGAACGGCGAGGTGATCATCTCGCCCCCGTCGCTCACCCCGGTCGCTCGGATGGCCAGGTGCAGCCCGGTCGTGCCGGACGAGACCGCGCTCGCCCAGCCGGCGGTGACGCGCGCGGCGAAGGCTCGCTCGAACTCCGCCAGCCGCGGCCCCAGCGACAGCTGGCCGGAGCGCAGCACCTCCAGCACCAGCTGCTCCTCCCGCTCGCCCAGAACCGGGCGCGCGAGCGGGATATCCCCGTCCTCGCCGGCGGTCACGGTCCGTGCGCCGCGTCCGGGCCGGCCGTCGCCTGGCTCCGAAGCCGTCGGGACGCACCCTGCATCCCGAACTCCAGCGAATCGACCAGCGCCTCCCAGGAGGCCTCGATCACGTTCTCCGAGACGCCGATCGAGCCCCACACCGCCTCGCCATCGGAGGCGTCGAGCAGCACCCGTGTCACCGCCCCAGTGCCCTTGGTCTCATCGAGGATGCGGACCTTGAAGTTGACCAGATCGATGTCGGCCAGGTGGGGATGGATCTCCACCAGCGCGTCGCGGAGCGCCCGGTCCAGGGCGTTGACTGGGCCGTTGCCCTCGGCCGTGCGCACATAGCGCTCCCCATCGACCCAGATCTTGATCGTCGCCTCGGTCTCCACGCGGCCGTCGGCGCGCTTCTCCACGATCGCCCGCCAGGATTCGAGCCGGAACAGCGGCTCGTACTCGCCCGTCTCCTTGCGCAGCAGCAGCTCGAAGGAGCCGTCGGCCGCCTCGTAGTGGTAGCCCTGATGCTCCAGCTCCTTGACGTGCTCGATCACCCGTGCCGCCTGTCCCCCGTCCAGCTCGATGCCGGCATCCGCGGCCCGGCTGAGCACCGTCCCCTTGCCCGACAGCT
Organism: Solirubrobacteraceae bacterium; assembly: GCA_035551795.1. Lineage (GTDB taxonomy): Bacteria > Actinomycetota > Thermoleophilia > Solirubrobacterales > Solirubrobacteraceae > Palsa-465. Next base: position 1,859 of record DASZMP010000044.1, read on the forward strand.
CGGAGACCAGGACCTCCCGGTCGTTGCCCACCATGGCGGGATCGATGTGCTCGAACGTGGACGGGTCGGCGGCCACCCCGGCCACGTGCATCCCGCCCTTGTGGGCGAACGCGTTGCGCCCCACGTAGGCCTGGTCGGGATCCGGGGTGAAGTTGAGCAGCTCGTCGAAGAAGTGAGCTGACTCGGTCAGCGAGGCCAGCTGCGCCGGCGTCACGCATTCGTGGCCCAGCTTGATCTGGAGGTTGGGGATGATCGTGACCAGGTTGGCGTTGCCGCACCGCTCGCCGTAGCCGTTCATCGTGCCCTGCACATGCGTGACTCCCTCGCCGACCGCAGCCAGCGTGCCGGCCACCGCACAGCCGGCGTCGTCGTGGCAGTGGATCCCGACTGCCGGCCCCTCGCCGGCCAGCTCCCGGACGACCACCCCCATCGCCTGAGCGATGACCCCGGGCAGGGTGCCGCCGTTGGTGTCACAGCAGGTGACCGTCTGCGCGCCCGCCTGAGCGGCGGCGCGCAGGCACCGCAGCGCGTAGTCCGGGTCGTCGGCGAAACCGTCGAAAAAGTGCTCGGCGTCGTAGATCACCCGTTTCCCGGCGCCGGCCAGGAAGGCCACCGACTCGGAGATCATCCGCAGGTTCTCCTCCGCAGTGACCTTGACGACCTTCTCCAGGTGCAGGCCCCAGGTCTTGCCGACCAGCGTGCACACCGTCGCAAAGCAATCGGCGAGGATGCGCAGCGCCGGGTCCCGCTCGGCGCCCACGTCGCGCCTGCGGGTCATGCCGAACGCGGCGATCTCGGCGTGGCGGAACCGCTCACCCTCCAAGAGGGCGAACAGCTCCAGCTCCTTGGGATTCGAGCTCGGGAAGCCGGCCTCGATCAGGTGGATCCCCAGTTCGTCCAGGCGATGGGCGACCCGGACCTTCTCGGCGGCGGACAGGGACATCCCCTCCCCCTGCATGCCGTCGCGCAGGGTCGTGTCGTAGAGCTCGATCCGGCTCATCGCGAATCTGCCTGCGATTACGCCGGACCGGCCGCCGGCGCGCGCCGATCCGCCGGGACGGAGACGACGTCGAGCCACTCGAGATAGCGAGGATCGCGGCCGTGCAGGGCATCGTCGAACACCCGCTGAAGCTCCTGGGTGACCGGCCCCGGCTGGCCGGAGCCGATCGTGTGATCGTCGATCTCCCGCACCGGCACGAGCTCGGCGGCCGTGCCGGACAGGAAAACCTCGTCGGCCAGGTACAGCTCGGCCCGGGCCAGATCCCGCTCGATCACCTCATGGCCGAGGTCCCGGGCGATCTGGAGGATCGACCGGCGGCAGATGCCGTCGAGGATTCCGGCGGTCTGGGGCGGGGTCACGATCACGCCATCACGCATCAGGTAGATGTTCTCGCCGCTGCCCTCGGACACGAACCCCCGCGGGTCCAGCAGGATCGCCTCCTGATAGCCCGACTTGGTCGCCTCGATCTTGGCCAGCACGCTGTTCAGGTACTGGCCTGTGGCCTTGGCGTGCGGGATCAGCGAGTCGTGCGGGATCCGCCGCCAGCTGGCCACCTTGGCGCGCACGCCCTTGGTCTTGCCCTCCTCGCCCAGGTAGGCGCCCCACGGCCACACCGCGATCGCCACGTCGACGGGAGCGTCCAGCGGATAGAGCCCCATCTGGCCGTAGCCCCGGAACGCGATCGGGCGGATGTAGCACTCGCGCAGCCCGTTGGCCGAGATCAGCTGGTGAGTGGCCGAGCGAAGCTCCTCCAGGGAGTAGGGAATCGGCATGTAGTAGAGCTCGGCCGACTTGAACAGCCGGCTCAGGTGATCGGTGTGACGGAAGATCGCCGGACCGTGCTCGGTCTCGTAGGCGCGCTCGCCCTCGAACACTCCGGTGCCGTAGTGCAGGCCGTGGGTCAGTACGTGGACCTTGGCGTCCTCCCAGGCAACCAGTTCGCCGTTGTGCCAGATGAGGTCGGCTTGTTCCACGAAATGCTCCTTAGATGTGTTTCAGAACGGCCTGGGTGGCGTCGCGGGTACTCGCGGTGCCCCCCAGATCACGCGTGCGCAGGCCCGCCGCCAGCGCCCGATCGACGGCCGATTCTACCGCTGAGGCCTGCTCCTCCCAGCCAAATCCGTGGCGCAGCATCAGCGCCGCGGACAGGAACATCGCCAGCGGATTCGCCGCCCCGGTGCCGGCGATGTCCGGTGCGGAGCCGTGCACGGGCTCGAAAACTCCCGGCCGGTCTGGTTCGCCCAGCGACGCGCTCGGCAGCAGGCCGATCGAGCCCGTGAGCATCGCCGCCTCGTCGCTGAGGATGTCGCCGAACATGTTCTCGGTGACGATCACCTCGAAGCGAGCCGGCTTGGACACCAGCTGCATGGCCGCGTTGTCGACGAGGATGTGCTCCAGCTCCAGTTCGGCGAACTCTGCGGCATGCAACTCGCGCACCACCTGTCGCCAGAGGCGGCTCGTCTCCAGCACGTTTGCCTTGTCGACGCTGGCCACTCGCGAACGGGCGGCCCGGAAGGCGACCCGGGCGATCCGCGCCACCTCCTCGCGCGTGTACACGCAGGCGTCCGACGCCTGATCGTCGGTGCGGGTCTTTTCCCCGAAGTAGATCCCACCGGTCAGCTCCCGCACCACCAGCAGATCGGTCCCCTCGATCACCTCGCGCTTTAAAGGACTGGCGTCATACAGGGCCGGAGACGGCCGCACCGGCCGCAGGTTGGCGAATAGTCCGAGCCCCTTGCGCAGCCCCAGCAGGCCCTGCTCGGGCCGGGGCTTGTGGGGGTCGGTGGTGTCCCACAGGGGCCCTCCGACGGCGGCCAGCAGCACCGCGTCCGCCCGCCGGCAGGCCTCGAGGGTCGCCTCGGTCATCGCGGTGCCGTGCGCGTCGATCGAGGCGCCGCCGAACACGTGCTCCTCGTACTCGAGCTCGGCCCCCACGGCGCCCAGCACCTCCACGGCGGCCGGCAGGATCTCCGGCCCGATCCCGTCGCCGGGCAGGAGGACGACGGTCCCGGCCATCAGACTCGGGTTGCCTCGGGCTCGTCCAGCGGCGGCATCAGCAGCGGCTCCGGCTCGCGGCTGAGATGTGATGGCCACCAGTTCCGTCGGCCCAGAAGGATCACGACCGAGGGCACCAGCAGCGTGCGGACCAGGAACGTGTCCATCAGGATCCCCGCCGCCAGACCGAAGCCAATGGCCCGCAGCTGGCTGCCGCCCGAGCCGCCGCCGCCCACGATCGCGAACACGGCAAAGGTGCCCGCCAGGATGATCCCGGCCGAGGTGACCGTGGAGCCGGTCCGACCGATCGCCTTGACCACCGCTTCGCGCAGCGGCAGCGTCCGGGCCTCCTCCCGGATCCGGGTCATGACCAGGATGTTGTAGTCCTCGCCCAGCGCCAGCAGGAAGACGAACATCAAGAACGGGAGAATGAAGCTGATACCGCCGTCGCCCGCCAGATCGATGAACACGATCGTGGCGATCCCCAGCGAGGCCAGGTAGGACAGGGCCACGCTGACGATCAGATAGAGGGGAGCGACCAGACTGCGCAGCACCAGGGCCAGCAGGATCCCGATCGCCACGATCGCCACGGGAACGACCACGGCGAGGTCGTGGTTGGCCGTGCTGTTGATGTCGTAGACCGCCGCGGCCTCTCCGGCGACGCCGCTGTCCCGAGCGCCTGACCGGGTCGCGGCCAAGCCGAGCACCGAACGGACATGGGGTGTGGCGTTCATCGCCGCGGTGGTCCCCTGGCCGCCGGCCGCCAGAGCGGCCTCGAACTGCACGACCGTGCCGCTGGCGGACACGAGCGCGGACTCCGAGCGGTAGGCGTTGTACAGCCGGGCCGGGACGTGCACCGATGCCGGCCTGGCCACGGGCAGATGCTCGGGCGGCCCCAAGCGAGCGTGCAGGAGCGACAGCTCGGCCGGCGTCAGCGCAGTGCCATTCGGGTCGAGCGGCCCGACGAGCGCCCGGAATGCTCCCGAGGAACGCAGTACGTGATCGGCCTGCTGTAACCGCACCGGGGTGTCCCAGACCGGCTGGCGGTAGGCGAGGATCAGGTTGGCCGGGTTGTTGGAGGTCTGCGGGAAGTGACTGGACAGAGCGGCGTTGCCCGAGGCGGCATCCGACCCCCTGGGAGCGCTCTGGTCGCCGCCGAACCCGCCCGCCTTGTAGCCGAGGGCGCCGGCCGCCAGCGCCAGGAAGATGGCCACACCCACGATCAGCGTCTTCCCCGGATGCTGAACGAGGCGCCCGGCCACCCGGCCCCAGGCTCCCTCGCGCTGGGTCCCAGCCCGGATCTTGGCGGGCCAGAACGCCCCGCGACCCAGGATCGCCAGGAGCGCGGGCAGCAGCGTCAGGCCGAGGCTCAGCATCACCGCCACGCCGACGGCCAGCGGAATCCCCAGGTCGTGGTAGATCCCGAAGCTGGCCAGCAGCAGCGTCAGGAGCGCCAGCATCACCGTGCCGGCCGAGCCGGTGATCGACTCGCCCACCCGGACCAGCGCGTTCTCCACCGCCTGCTTGGGCTCCGAGCCGGCGCGCAGCTCTTCGCGGACCCGGAACACCAGGAACAGCCCGTAATCGGTGCCGGCTCCGAGGAGCAGGATGATCATCAGGATCTCCGTGATCGAGGAGATCTTGAGCCCGGCCGAACCGAGTCCGCCCACCAGGCGCTCGGCGATCACCAGAGCCAGGCCGCTGGGCAGGAGCGTGATGATCGCCGCAGGCACGGAGCGGAAGACCAGCAGCAGCAGAATCATGATGAACACGAGGGAGAACAGCTGGACCTCGTGGCCGGCCTTATTCGAAGAGGTCTGGTTGGCCACGACGGTGGCGGCCTGACCGGCCAGATGCAGCTGAAGCCCGGGCGGCGGGGCCGCCTGCTTGAAGGTCTGCTGCAGGGCGGCGATGACCGGCCGGTCCTTGTTGATGTCATTGACGTTGAAGTTGGCCCGCACCCGGATCACGGCCGCCTGGCCGTCAGCGGCGACTCCGGTCAGCTGGCTGGACACGACGGTGTGCACGCGCGCGGCCAGAACGGCCTCACGTTGCAGAGCCGCCAGGTCGGCCCGGGTCAGCGGACCCCGCCGGGTGGCGATGATCGTGATGTCCGCAACGCGCCCATTGGCCCCCGCCCCCAGGATCGGCGTGGCGAGGTCCGCTGCCCGCGCGCTGGGTGCCTTGGCGGGCAGGAAGGCGCTGTTGTTGTCGTTGATCTGGCTGGCGAGCGACGGGAGGGCCGCGCTCGTACCGATCGCCACCAGGATCCAGAAGGCCACGATCGGCCAGCGAAAACGCACGACGAACCGGCCCAGCGCCTGATAGATGCCGTCAACCGTGACTGTCGGGCGCACCGAAGCGATGGTAGCGGCGGCTCCGGCTCAAGCTCGGGCGGGGTTGCGACCGATACGTGTCCGGGGCCGCGCTTCGCGAGATCAGACTTTTTGCCTACCCAGCCACACCAGATCGTCTCCCTCTCGACCGAGCGACTGTTCGAGTTGATCGAGCACGCCCCGATCGCCATGGTCCTGCTGGATCCCTGGGACGACCAGGGCCGCCGGGTGGTCAGCCAGGGCCTGGCGACGCTGCTGGGCTACACACGGGAGGACGTCTCCTCCATGCGCCTGCGACAGATCCTCCATCCGGAGGATCCCGGGGCGGGTGGGCTCCTGTCGGAGCTTCGCAAGGGAGGGCGGGACCACTTCCAGGTCGAGTCGCGCTACCGCCACCAGGATGGCCACTACATCTGGTTGCTCGTCACGGGCGCGATGATCCGCGGCCTGGACGGGGAGCCGCTCTACGTCCTCGGACAGATGGCCGACATCACCAAGACCAAGCAGTCCGAGGAGGAGCTCCGCCGCGCCGCCCAGCTCCAGCACACCCTGACCAGCAATCTGCCGGATACGACGGTGGCGTTGATCGACCGGAACCTCCGCGTTCTGGCCGTGGAGGGCTCCGGCGAGCGGATGCTCACCCACCAGGCGGCGGTCGGGCAGCAGCTGGACGAGATCACATATCTGTCGGCCGGGCAGCGGGAGAACCTCGTGCGCCACGTCCGCCTCGCTCTGGAGGGCGATCGCCAGGAATACCGGGCCGAGTACGAGGACCGCGCGTTTCACACGACGGTCTCGCCGCTGTTCGACGACCAGGCCAGCCCGTACGCCGCCGTGCTCGTCGCGCGCAACGTGACCTCCGAGCACGTCGCCCACCAGCAGCTTCGCCGCCTGGCCCGCTACGACAGCCTGACCGGGTTGCCCAACCGGGATGCCTTCCGCGAGCGACTCGGGGCTGCGGTTGCCCGGACCGCTCCCCGGCACGAGACGGCCCTGGTGTTCCTGGACATCGACAACTTCAAGCAGGTCAACGACTCGCTCGGCCATGACGCCGGAGACGAGCTGCTGCGCCTGGTCGCCGACCGGGTGTGCGGCTGTGTCCGGGACGCTGACCAGGTGTTCCGCCTGTCAGGTGACGAGTTCACGGTGATCCTGAACAACCTTCCCGTGGAATCGGTCGCCGCTGTAGCCCAGCGGATCCTGCACGCCATCGCGCGGCCTGTGGTGATGGCCGACCACGAGCTGTTCCCCAGCGCGTCGCTGGGCATCGCCCGTTCCTCGCAGGTCAGTCGCGACGGCCGCGAGCTCCTGAAGGCGGCGGACATGGCCATGTACGCGGCCAAGCGCGACGGCCGGAACACGTACCGCTTCTTCCAGCCCGCCATGGCCACCGCGGCCGAGGATCGCCTGCGCCTGTCCTCCGACCTGCACCGGGCGGTGGAGCGTGACGAGCTGGTGCTCCACTACCTGCCCCAGGTCTCACTTCCCAACCAGGACATCGTCTCGGTCGAGGCGCTGGTTCGCTGGCACCACCCGGAACGGGGTCTGATCCAGCCGATGGAGTTCATCCCGGTCGCCGAGGAGACGGGATTGATCGTGTCCCTGGGGGCGTGGATCATCGAGGCCGCCTGCCGCGACCTGGCCGCCTGGCGCGCCGGAGGAATCACCGGTCTGCGAGTGGCCGTCAACGTCTCGGCCGCCCAGCTCAAGCCTGCCCTGGCCGGCATCGTGCGGAGCGCCCTCCAGAACAGCGGGCTGCCCGCCAGCGCGCTGGAGCTGGAGATCACCGAGAGTGCTCTGATGGACGCTCGGCAGACCGAGCCGATCCTGCGGGCGCTCAAGCAGATCGGGGTCGGGCTCGCCATCGACGACTTCGGGACGGGCTACTCGTCCCTATCCCGGCTGCGCGCACTGCCGATCGACATGCTCAAGATCGACCGCTCGTTCGTCGCCGATCTGCCCGCTTCATCCGATGCCGCGGCGCTGGTCCGCTCGATCATCCGCCTGGCCGACAGCCTCGGCGTGAGCACGTTGGCCGAGGGCGTGGAGACCGCCGCGCAGCGTGACCATCTCTCCCAGCAGGGTTGCGGGATGGCCGCCGGATGGCTGTGGAGCCGACCTGTTCCGGCCGAGGAGCTGCTTGGTCAGCTGGCCCGGCCGGTCATGTTGAGCCGTACGTAGTCGAGCACGAACGGCCGCTCGTACCGGTCCAGGACCGCGTCCAGGAACTCCTCCTGGCGCCCGCTCTCCAGCCGGTCCAGATGGCGGACCAGGCACACAGTGCGTACGAACGGACGCGGGTCCTCAAGCGGCGTCGGGCGTTCCTGGAGCCACGTCTCCACCTCGATGAAGCCGGCATTGCGCAGCCGGTCGGCGGTCTCAGGTGCGCCGGCGTAGTTCCAAGGTCCGACCCAGTCCTGGAAGTACTCCGCGTAGGGCTCCTCCCGCGCCACCTCATCCGCGGTGCGCCGGAAGCGATCGATGTTCCCGCGCCCGCCGCACTGGGCCAGCAGACGCCCCCTGGGCTTCAGTCCCCGGTGCAGCGCCGCGAACAGGGCATCGTGGTCGGCCACCCAGTGGAACGTGGCGTTGGAGAAGATCACGTCGACCGGCTCGGGGAGATCGAGCTCGACGAGGTCCTGGCAGAGGATCGTCGCGCGGTCGCCCAGCGCCGTGGCCGCGTGCTCGGCCATCGAGGGCGCGACGTCCACCCCGTACACCTTCCCTCGCCCGACCAGATCGGCGAGCACCGCCGTGACCCGCCCGCTGCCGCAGCCGGCGTCGAGCACCACCTCGTCGCCCCGCAGATCGAGTCGTTCCAGCTGCTCGAGCGCCCAGCGGAACTGGGGATCCGAGACGCGGTCATAGGTTCCGGCGTCCCAGTCACGGCGGGGACCGCCACCGGTGGCTCGGGGGTGGGTGGGTGGGCTCGGATCGGTGGCGGTCACGCCAGCGAGGTCGTTACAGGACCGGATCGCTCACGGTCGTGCTCATACTCGGCGATCGCGTCCTCCTGGGCCAGCGTCAAGCCGATGTCGTCGAGTCCGTTGAGCAGCCGGTGCTTGGTGTCCGGATCGATCTCAAACCCCTCCGATCCTCCCGGCCAGCGGACCTCCTGCTCGCGCAGGTCGACCTGGCACTCGCCCGCCTCGGCGATCGCCCGGCAGGCCTCGGCCGGGATCTGGACTGGCAGCAGCCCGATCTTCGTGCAGTTGGAGCGGAAGATGTCGGCGAAGCTGGGGGCGATGATCGCCTGGAATCCATAGTCCTCGAGCGCCCAGGGGGCGTGCTCGCGGCTCGAGCCACAGCCGAAGTTGCGCCCGGCTACGAGCACCGGGGTGCGGGGCAGCTCCCAGCCGGGCTCCTGGGCCCAGTCGTAGAACAGGAACTCACCGAAGCCGGTCCGCTCCACCCGCTTGAGGAACTGCTTGGGGATGATCTGGTCGGTGTCGATGTCGTCCCGGTTCAGCACCGACACGCGGCCGGTGATCGTCTCGATCGCCCTCATGCCAGTGCCTCCTCCCGTTGCCAGGAACGGATGTCCACGAAATGGCCTTCGATCGCCGCCGCCGCCGCCATCTGCGGGGAGACCAGATGCGTGCGAGCCCCTCGCCCCTGGCGCCCTTCGAAGTTGCGGTTCGACGTCGAGGCCACGCGCTCGCCCGGCGCGGCGATGTCCGGATTCATCCCCAGGCACATCGAACAGCCGGCTCCGCGCCAGTCAAACCCGGCCTCCCGGAAGATCTCGTCGAGGCCTTCGGACTCGGCCTGTGCCTTGACCTGAGCCGACCCCGGCACCACCATCGCGTAGACGCCGTCGGCCACCTGGCGGCCCCGGACCACCTCGGCGGCGGCGCGCAGGTCGCCGATCCGCGAGTTCGTGCACGAGCCGATGAACACGCGGTCCAGCCGGATCCCCTCGATCGGGGTGCCCGCCTCCAGGCCCATGTAGTCCAGGGCGCGCGCGTCCTGCTCGGAGGCCGGCACCGGGATCTCGTCGGACACGGGCGCCACCATCCCGGGATTCGTCCCCCAGGTGACCATCGGACTGATCTGCGAGACGTCGACGACCACCTCGCGGTCAAACGTTGCCCCCGCTTCGGTGTAGAGCTCGCGCCACTCGTCGGGCACCGCATCCGGCGCCCCGGGTCGCCCGAGCACGTACTCGAAGGTGGTCTCGTCGGGCGCGACCATGCCTGCCCGGCCGCCGGCCTCGATGGTCATGTTGCAGATCGTCATCCGACCCTCCATCGACAGCGCCTCGATCGCCGGCCCGGCGTACTCGACCACATGCCCCACCGCGCCTGCCACACCGATCTGCCCGATCGTGGCCAGAATCAGATCCTTGGCCGTCACTCCGAAGCCGGGCTGGCCCTCGAAGCGGATCAGCATCGACTTGGGCTTTGACTGGACCAGGCACTGGGTGGCCAGCACGTGTTCCACCTCGCTCGTGCCAATCCCGAACGCCAGCGCCCCGAAGGCGCCATGGGTGGCCGTATGGCTGTCGCCGCAGACGATCGTCATGCCCGGCTGGGTGACGCCCAGCTCTGGCCCGATCACGTGAACTATGCCCTGGTGCTTGGAGCCCAGCGAGTGGAGCGGGATCCCGAACTCGTCGCAGTTGCGCTCGAGCGTCTGCACCTGCACCCGAGACAGCTCGTCCTTGATCCGGGCGGCCACCGGGGTGCCGTCGGTGGGAACGTTGTGGTCGGCGGTGGCGAGCGTGCGATCCGGCCGGCGTACCGTGCGCCCGGCCAGACGCAGGCCGTCGAACGCCTGCGGACTGGTTACCTCGTGAACCAGATGCAGGTCGATGTAGAGCAGCGTGGGCGGGGGCGAATCAACTTCGTGGCGCTCCCAGATCTTGTCGAACAGGCTCTTGGGCATCTAACTCCTTCGCAGGCCGGCGCACACGATCGCGAGCATCACGGCCTCCTCGCTTCCAGGATTCTCGAAGTGGTGGTCGAGGTCGGCGTCGAAGGTGACGCAGTCACCGGTGGACAGCTCGTACCGGCCACCGTCACAGACGAGCGCCAGCCGGCCCGACTGCACCAGCGCCGTCTCCCGGCTGCCGGGCTCGTGCCTGGGCGGATCACCGGGCCCGCCCGTGCGGGCTCCGGGGGCGAGGCGGTGGTGGGAGAGCTCGGCCCGCTGGCCCGGCAGCGGAGGCGTGAGCACGTCGTAACGGTGTCCGCGATTGCCGGTTGGGCCCTGGCGGCGCTCGGTCGCCCGGACCACGCTCACCGCCCCGTCCTCGTCGAGACGCAGCAGCTGGGAGAGGCGCAGCTCCAGACCGTTGGCAATACGAGCGGCCACCTGTAGCGTGGGCGAGGTCTCCCCCCGCTCCACCTGGCTGAGCATCGGCGCACTGACCCCCGAGCGCTCGGACAGCTCCCGCAGCGACAGGTCCATCGCCTCGCGCAGTAGCCGGATCCGGGCGCCGAGCGCCTCAGCGCCCTGGCTCGGGGTGAGCAGATCGGTCATCCACGCCGTACGCTATCACGTACGGCTGTATGCGATCACTTCCAGCGGAAGCGGCGCACCAATCTCCTGGCCAGGTGCTCGGCCGCCGTCACCTCGTTGCTCACGGGCAGCGGGCCGAACGGATTCTCGATCTGGATGACGATGCTGTTGAGACCCGTCACCACGCCGAGCGACACGCCCGCCGTGAACGGCGTCAGGCTGAGGCTGCTGCCGGCCTGCTGGGTGTAGAGCCACGCGGAATGGCCACCGGTGCAGGAAACCCGCCGCCGGCAGTCGCCCAGGTGCGCCACGGGGACGAAACCCGCCGCGGGCTCCAGACGCTGCAGCTCGCGGAACTGGACGCGGATGATCGGCTTGCCCGGTACCTGCAGGTTGGACTGGCTCTCCATGAAGTTGCAATGCAGGACCGGAGCAATCTTCGTCATCCAGTACGGCTTGCGGGCCTTGACGTGGACGCCGAAGGTGCTCTGCACGCGGGCTTTGGACACCCAGCCGCAGCGGGGGATCGGGAATCCGTGGGCGCCGGCCGGCACGGCACAGGCCAGCGAAGCCGATACGGCTGCGAGAGCGCCCAGAGCCGGGAACAGCCGGCGCCTCAAAGGCATGGACATGGTGGCTCCTCCTGCAGACATCCACTCACAAATCGGCAGTTGAGCAGGCGTACTTGAGCGGCCTCCGAGGAGGCGGACGAGATGGGTAGCCTCGCTCAGATGCTGTCCCGACCGGACATCCTGGTGCTCGGAGGCGGTGGCGTCCTCGGCGAGGCGTGGCTCACCGGAGTGCTGGCCGGGCTGGAGGATGGTGCCGGTGTGGATATGCGCCGCTGCGAATATCTGGTCGGCACCTCGGCGGGAAGCATTGTGGCGGCCAGGCTGGCCGCCGGCCAATCGCCGCGGCGCCCCTCGGATCTGCGCGAGACCTGGGGCGAGGCCGAGCTCAAAACCACCGCGTCGGCGCCCGGTCGTGCCCTGCAGCTGGCCCGCAGCGCCGGTGAGTGGGCGGTTGCACTCACCACGCCGGCGGTGTCCCTGTCATTGGCCGCAACCGCCTCGGGCGGTGCCGTGGCCCGGGCCGCGGCGTTGCGGGCGATGGGTCGCGGCAGCATGTCGCTGGACCGGCTCGAGCGCGAGGTGGACGGGCTGAACGCACGCTTCGACGGCCGCCTGAGGATCACCGCGGTGAGACGGCGCAACGGCCGGCGCGTGATCTTCGGGCAGCCCAATGCTCCAGCGGCTTCCGTGGGGGCAGCCGTCGCGGCGTCCTGCTCGGTGCCCTGGCTGTTTGCCCCGGTGCGGATCAGAGGCCAGGAATATGTCGATGGCGGGGTGTGGAGCCCAACCAACCTCGACGCCGCGCCGGCCGGTCGCGGCAGTGAGGTTCTGTGTCTCAATCCGACCGCCAATCTGGCGGGTTACGGCGGGCTGCTGACCGCCGCGCGGTTCACGTCCCGAAGCGTGGTGGCTGTCGAGGCGGCCGCGCTGCGGCGGCGGGGAGCCACCGTCAGAGTGATCTCACCGGATCCGGAGTCGGCCACGGAGATGGGCTGGAACCTGATGTCAGCCGAGCCGAGCCGGCGGGTGCTGGACGCCGGCTACCGCCAGGGCCGGCGGCTGGCCCTGGCGGGCTCCTAGATCCTAGGGTGCGGCGGCAGGCTGAACGGCGCCGTCCACTGTCTCCGCGATCGCGGCCGACTCGGCCAGCTGGGCTCGGCGCAGCGCGTTCGACACCGCCCGGACGTACGCTCGTCCGGCCGCCTCGATGATGTCGGTGGAGACGCCCTGACCGGAGCCGGTCATGCCGGCCACCTCCACGACCACGGAGGTCTCCCCCAGCGCGTCCTGACCACCGGTGACGGCGTCGACCCGGAACTCTCTGAGCCTGGCCTCGACGCCGACCGCCGCGTTGATGGCTCGGAAGATGGCGTCGACCGGCCCGTCGCCCGTGAACGCACCGGTGAGCTGGTCGCCGTCGGGCGTGTTGATCCCCACCCGGGCATGAGGCGGCCGCCGCGAGGAGGCCTCCACCTCAAACCACTCCAGCGTGTAGCCCAGGCCGGCGTCCTCGCGCAGCTCGTCGGTCAGCAGCGCCTCCAGGTCCATCGCGGTGACCTGCTTCTTCTTGTCCGCCAGCTCCTTGAAGCGCTTGAAGGCGAGGTTCAGGTTCTGGCCGGTCACCTCGAATCCCAGCTCGCTGAGCGCCTGCTGAAGTGCGTGGCGGCCCGAGTGCTTGCCCAGCACGATCGCGTTGGCATCCAGCCCGACCGTGGTGGCGTCCATGATCTCATAGGTGGTGCGCTCCTTGAGCACGCCGTCCTGATGGATGCCGGCCTCGTGGGCAAACGCGTTGCGGCCGACGATCGCCTTGTTGGGCTGCACCGGGTAGCCGGTGAGCCTTGACACCAGGCGGGAGGTTCTGGCGATCTCTCGCGAGTTCACCCCGGTGTGGAGGTCCAGGTATGCCTCGCGCGTCTGGATCAGCATCACGATCTCCTCCAGACTGGCGTTGCCGGCCCGCTCGCCGATCCCGTTGATCGCGCCCTCCACCTGCCGGCAGCCGGCGCGCAGCCCGGCCAGCGAGTTGGCCACGGCCAGACCGAGGTCGTCGTGGCAGTGCACCGACACGGTCACCCCATGGAGCGCCGGGACCAGGCGGAAGAGCTCGGTGAACATCGCCGCGTACTCCTCGGGCGTGGCGTAGCCGACGGTGTCCGGGACGTTGATCGTGGTCGCGCCCTCGTCGATGGCGGCGCTTATCACCTCGGCCATGAACTCACGGTCGGAGCGAAATCCGTCCTCGGGCGAGAACTCGACGTCGTCGACGTACTGCTTGGCGTGGGCCACCGCCGCGCGGGCCTGGCCCAGCACGTCCTCGCGTGTGGTCTGGAGCTTGTGACGGATATGCAGGTCGCTGGTGGCGATGAACGTGTGGATGCGCCGGCGCTCGGCGTCGCGCACCGCCTGGTAGGCGCGATCGATGTCGCCCGCCGCCGTGCGGGCCAGCCCGCAGATGATCGGGGGGGTGGCGACAAATTCATGGCGGGCGATGGCCTGCACCGCCTCGAAGTCTCCGGGCGAGGTGATCGGGAACCCGGCCTCGATCACATCGACGCCCAACCGGGCAAGCTGCTGCGCGATCTCCAGCTTCTCCTGGGTGTTCAGCGAGATGCCCGGCGACTGCTCGCCGTCACGCAGCGTGGTATCGAAGATCAGTACTCGGTTGGGATCCTGCTCGTTCATGTCGCTCCTGTCGGTCTGGTCCTGCGGCTTCTCGGGCTTGGTTCGCGGCTACGTGCGGCCGCCCACGCTCATTCCCCCCGGAGGGGGAGCAGGAGAAGTCGGAGGTCCAGGCCGGAGGAGGACATCTCGTCCCAACAGTATCGGCCTGAGGCGCAGGACAGTCAAACCCGGAGGCCGCTTGCGCTTGACGAGCGCCCGCCGCGCGGTAATTTGAGAATCGAGTGGATTCGTTCGCCGCCGTGACCACCTTGGGTACAAAGGCAGCACTGCTGCCCTGGCATCGCGTGGCTACGCTGCGGCCCGCCCTGGGCTTGATCGCCCTGCTGATCGGCGTGCCGCTGGGGGCCGCTGCGGTTGCCACCCTGCTCGCCGCCACAGGCCGGCGCCTGCTGCGCCGGCGGCGCCCGCCCCAGGCCGAACTGCTCGACGCGGCTGAGCTCGAGGACCGCCTGCGTGCGGCGATGAGCGAGCTCTGCCCGCATGGCTGGCGCGCCTTCATCACCCTGTTCGCGCCCGAGGACGAGCTCCCGCCCGACGCGCCGGCCGGCGCCCGCTCCCGGGTGGCTCTGGATTGGGCGGAGCTCGACTCCGACGGCAACGACGCGGTGATCGTGCGCCGGGTCTGGGCCGCGACCGTCGCCGAGGCGATGGAGGCAATGGTGGCCGACCGGCGCACCGACGAGACCCTGGAGCAGATCGAGCGGGCGGCGGTTTGGCCTGATTGACGTATGTTGACCGGCCGTGGCGTGCTGGGTCGCCGTGGCCGTGGGCGGTTGGGCAATGAAGGTGGCTACGTCGGCGGCTCCCCGGGTCCGGAGGGTGTTCCAGCGCGCAAATCGTCCGCCCGGCGGTCGATTTGCGCGCTCAGACACCTTTTTCGTGCTCGGGCGCGCAAATCGCCAAAGCCGCGTCCGATTTGCGCGCTCAGACACGTGAACCCACCCCATCCGCGCTTCATCGCGGCAGTTTCAGACAGCGAACCCCTACAGCGACACCGTCCGCCCCGCCACGAACCCCTCCCCCGATGCGATCTCCTCCACCAGCTCCCGCGGAACCGGCCGGTCGGTGGTGATCGTCATCGCGGCCAGCGGTTCGCATCCGGGCTCCTCCCCCTCCGGCTGGCGACCCACCGCCGCCGACGCGATGTTCACCCCGTGGCGCCCGAAGATCGTGCCCACCCGCCCGATCATCCCCGGCACGTCCTGGTAGCGGAACAGGGTGAGGTGCTTCTCCAGCTGGACGTCGAACCGCTGCCCCCAGGCTTCCAGCAGATGGGGCCGGAAGCGGCGGCCGATCAGCGTCCCGGCCACGCGCAGCGAGTCGTCGCCGCCGATCACGCTGACCCGGATCAGGTCGGCGTAGTCCCGGACGCCGGTCTGCTTGATCTCCCGCACCTCGATCCCGCGCTCCTCGGCGATCGCCGGGGCATTGACCTCGTTGACGTCCTCTTCCGTGTGGCCCGTCAGCACACCGAGCAGCACGTGGATCGTGAGCAGGCGGGTGTCGTGCTCGGCGATCCGGCCCAGGAACTCGACCTGCAGGGTGTCGATGGAGGAGCCCTCGGCCAGGGCCACGGCAATCCGCCCCAGCGAGCGGCTCAAACCCATGAACGGGCCGACGGCCTCCATGTCCTCGGCCGACACGGCCGGGACGTTGACCGCGCTGGTCACGACGCCGCCGGTCAGTGCCGCCACCACCTGTTCGGCCGCCTGGTACCCGGCCCGGTCGGTCGCCTCGGCCGTCGAGGCCCCGAGGTGCGGGGTGACGATCACGTTGGGATAGCCGAACAGCGGGTGCTCGGTGATCGGTTCGGAACGGAACACGTCCAGCGCCGCGCCCGCCACCTTGCCGCTGTCCAGCGCCGCCCGCAGATCCTCGTCGACGACCAGCGGTCCCCGGGCGACGTTCAGGACCCGGACGCCGTCCTTGCACTTGGCCAGCGCCTCGGCATCCAGCCAACCTTCGGTCTCCGGCGTCTTGGGCAGGTGCAGGGTGAGGAAATCAGCCGCCGCATAGACCTCGTCCGAGGACTCGGCCTTCTGGACGCCCAGCTCCCGGTAGCGCTCGGCGCCCACATACGGGTCGTAGGCGATCACGTGCATCCCGAACGCCCGCGCCCGCTGCGCCACCAGCTGCCCGATCCGCCCGAACCCCAGGATCCCCAGGGTCTTCTCGCTCAGCTCCACTCCGGAGAACCTGGAGCGCTCCCACTTGCCCGAGATCAGGGAGGCATGCGCCTGGGGCACGTTGCGGGCCAGGGCCAGGAGCAGCGCCATCGTGTGCTCGGCCGCGGTGATCACATTGGACTGCGGCGCGTTGGCCACGACGATGCCCCGCTTGGTGGCCGCGGAGACGTCCACATTGTCCACCCCGACCCCGGCGCGCCCGACCGCCCGCAGATGGGTGGCCGCGTCGATCAGCTCGGCGTCCAGCTTGGTCGCCGAGCGGATCAGGATGCCCTCGAATTCAGGCAGGCGCTGGGCCAGCTCCTGGCGGTCCCAGCCGAATCCGAGCTCGACCTCGAAGTGTTCGCGCAGCAGGTCGATCCCGGACTGCCCGATCTTCTCGGCCACGAGGACTCGGACCCGCCCGCCCCGACCGCTGGAAGGCGGGGTGAGGACGCCCCCGCCGTTCTCCGTGCCGGCCAGGCTCATGCGCTCTGCTCCAGAACCCAATCGATGCAGGTGGTCAGGGCCCGCACGTCAGCCGGGTCGGTGGCCGGGAACATGGCCACCCGCAGCTGGTTGCGGCCGAGCTTGCGGTAGGGCTCGACGTCGACGATCCCGTTGGCCCGCAGCGTGGCGGCCAGCTGCGGAGCGTCCACCGACTCGGCGAAGTCGATCGTCCCGACGACCAGCGAGCGCTTGGCGGAGTCGGCCACGAACGGGGTCGCCAGCTCATGGTCCTCGGCCCAGCCGTACAGCTGCTCCGAGGACGCCCGGGTCCTCGACACCATCCCCGACAGTCCGCCATGCTCCAGCATCCACTCGATCTGGTCGGCCAGCAGGAACAGCGTGGCGATCGCCGGGGTGTTGTAGGTCTGGTCCTTGACGGAGTTCTCCAGGGCGATCGTCAGCGACAGGAACTCCGGGATCCACCGCTCCGGCCCCACCGTGGGCCGCTCGCGCTCCACCCTTTCGATCCGCTCGAGCGCCGCCGGGCTGAGCAGCGCCATCCACAGGCCTCCATCCGAGGCGAATCCCTTCTGCGGCGCGAAGTAATAGGCGTCCGCGTCGGCGACATCGACGGGAAGCCCGCCCGCACCCGAGGTGGCGTCGATCAGAACCAGCGCGTCGTCGCTCAGGCTGGACGGCCGGCACACCGGGACCATCACTCCGGTGGAGGTCTCGTTGTGTGCCCAGGTGATCACGTCGATCGGCGCGGCGGGGGCGCCGGCGGGATCCGGCGCATCTCCCGGGTCGGCCTCGAGCCGCACCGGGTCGGCCAGAAACGGAGCCCTCTGGGCGGCGGCCGCGAACTTGGCGGAGAACTCCCCGTAGGTCAGGTGCAGCGCCCGCTCCCGGATCAGCCCGGCCGTAGCGGCATCCCAGAACGCTGTGGTTCCGCCGTTACCGAGCGCCACCTCGTAACCGTCCGGCAGCGAGAACAGCTCCCGCAGGCCGCTCCGGATCCGTCCCACCAGTTCCTTGACCGGCTTCTGACGGTGCGAGGTGCCCATCAGCGCGGCGCCCTCGGCGGCGAGACGAGGCAGCTGCCCGGACCGGAGCCGGGAGGGTCCCGAGCCGAACCGGCCGTCGCTGGGCTTCAGCTGCGGCGGGATCTCAAGCAGGGTCTGGGGCACACGGGCTCCTCGGGGTCGGCGGGGAATCAGGCTGCCCAGGCGCGCGGCATACAGCTTGTACCGCCGCTTCACGGTGGTCGGCTCCACCTTCTCGCGCCAGTCACGACGGCGAGCCAAATGTACCGGACCCGGAGCCGGATTCCGGCGACGGGTCCCGCGGGCGGCTTTGGGCACGCCCGCGGGGTGAGGCTGGGTACGCCTCAGCTGCCTAAGCGTCCGTGGTGTGGGTGCGCCAGCCGCCGATCAGCGTGGGCAGCACCGCCCAGGCGGCCACGACGGCCACAGCCAGGCCGCCCGCCATGCTGATCCCGGCGATGTCCCCGGGGACCGGCATCAGCTGACCCAGGCCTGCGGTGAGAAGCCAGTCCCGGGCGGAACCGAGGGACTGGATGTGCAGGAGCAGCTGCGTGGCCACCGTCTGCCACCCGATCACCGCCACCAGCGTCGCGCCCCGCGATCCGGTAAGTGACCCGAGGCCGACGGCGAACGCGCACACGACCGCATTACCGAGCAGGATCCAGCCGGCCGATTCCAGGATCACCGACACGCTCGGAGTCGGAGACCCGCCGGCCAGGAGGAAGGTGACGGCGATCGACAGGAGGAACGTGAGCCCCGTGAGGGCGCACGTGACCAGGATCGCCGCCGGCGCGCGCACCCCGAACAGTGCCAGCCGTGAACGCCCGGTGGCCACCAGGTCACGGAACACCCCGCTGGAGATGTCGGCGGTCCCGGCCTCCGTCCCGATCAGCGAGGCGGCCAGCAGCCCGAAGAACACGCCCAGGGCTTTCACCGCTCGCCCGAAGCCGCCGAGCCCCCCGGCCGGCCCGTTCTGGCCCGGGTTCGAGGCGTGCTGGATCGCGTCGTAGCCGAACATGATCGCCACCACCCCAAAGGTGAGCAGGAACGCCACCACCATGATCGTGCGGTTGCGCCGGAGCTTGAGGATTTCGGCTGCCAGCATGAGCCGCGTGATGCCCAGATTCATGACTTGACCTCTCCCACTCGTGAGGTGATCTCCAGAAAGCGCTGCTCGAGCGAATGCCTGACCGGCTCGAGGCGAAAGACCGGCACGCCGGACTCGACCAGCATTGTGTTGATCGAGGCCGCCGCCTCGATCTCGGTCAGGACCACGTGGAGCCCGTCGAGCGTCTCGCGGGCGTTGATGACCTCCGGGTGGCCGTCCAGCACATCCAGTGCCAGATGGGTCTGCCCGCACCCGATCTCCAGCTCGGCCCGATCCTGGGCCAGCAGCGTGTCGATCGGACCCTGGGCGATCAGGCGCCCGCGGTCGATCACGGCGGCCGCGTCACATGTCTTCTCCACCTCGTCGAGCAGATGGGAGGACAGGAACACGGTCCGCCCCTCCCCCACCAGGTCGCGGATCATCGTCCGCAGCTCGAGGATGCCGCCCGGGTCGAGGCCATTCATCGGCTCGTCCAGGATCAGCAGCTCCGGATCGGCGAGCAGGCAGCGCGCCACTCCGAGCCGCTGGCGCATCCCCTGCGAGTACGTGCGCACACGATCATCGCCTCGGTCAAGCAGGCCAACGCGGCGCAGCGAGCCGTCGATTCTCCCCATCGCCTCCGGCCCCCGCACCGCCGCGATGACCCGCAGGTTCTCGCGTCCCGTGAGGTGGCCGTGAAAGTGCGGCTCCTCGACGATCGCACCGACGCGAGCCAGCACGGTGGCGTGGGCCTCGGGCAGCGGTCGCCCCAGCATGTGCATGGTGCCGGCGGTGGGTGCGGTCAATCCGAGCAGCATCCGGATCAGGGTCGTCTTGCCGGCTCCGTTGTGGCCGAGGAAGCCGAAGGCGCTCCCCCGGGAAACTTCCAGGTTGAGATCGAAGACGGCCTGGCGGTCGCCGAAGCGCTTGCTCAGGTGCGCCGTCTCGATGATCGGCGTGTTGGTCATGGCCGGCACGCTACGTCGGCACGCCCGCCGTGTCGTCGCCCGCCGGCCCGACCCGGACGTAGCCCTGCGGGCGGATTGCCTGTTACCTTCTCCCCCGCGCGGGGGAGAAGGGAGAGTCAACTCGAGGAGCCCGGCCGGACCAGGCCGATCTCGTAGGCCAGGACGACCGCCTGGACCCGATCGCGCAGACCGAGTTTCATGAGCACGTTGGACACGTGCGTCTTGACCGTCGCCTCGCCGACGATCAGTGACTCGGCGATCTCGGCGTTCGACATCCCGCGGGCCAGCAGCTCCAGAACCTCGCGCTCGCGCTCGGTGAGCTGCTCCAGGGTGGTGGGCGTGGCGCTGACGGGCGCCGGCAGCCGTCGGGCGACTCGGTCCAGCAGCTGACGGGTCACGGCCGGGGTCAGCAGCGCGTCCCCCGCGGCGACCACCCGGACCGCCCTGACCAGCTCAGCGGCCGGCACATCCTTGGTGATGAACCCGCTGGCTCCGGCCCGCAGCGCCTCGACGATGTATTCATCCAGGCCGAATGTGGTCAGCACCAGCACCCGGTGGTTGGGGAGCCGCTTGATCGCCTCGATGCCGTCCAGGTTCGGCATCCGGACATCCATCAGGATCACGTCGGGGTGGGCGGCCTTTGCCGTGGTTACCGCCTCCAGCCCATCGGCCGCCTCGGCCACCACCTCCATCTCGCCGGTGGCTTCGAGCACGGCGCGGAAGCCGGCCCGCATCAGTGGCTGGTCGTCGGCGATCAGGACGCGTAGCTTCGGCATGGCTCAGTCCGTGGGCAGCAGCGCGTAGACCCGATAGCCGGCTGAGTCCAGTCGCGGGCCGGCGATGAGCTCCCCGCCCAGCAACCCCACCCGCTCGCGCATGCCGACCAGGCCGTGCCCGTCGTTCGGGGCGTCAGGCACCGGAACCGCAGCCGAACCGTCGTCGACCACCTCCACCTCGAGCCGCCCCGGCCGGTAGGCCAGCCGTATGTCGACGCGGCGGGCCTGCGCATGCCGGATCACGTTCGTCAGCGCCTCCTGCACGATCCGGTAGACGGACAGGTCGACGCCGGGTGCCAGCTCTCGCGCCTCGCCGACCACAACGAGCTCGGCCTCCAGGCCCGTCTCGCGAGCCCGCGAGACCAGGGCTTCCAGGTCTCGTACCCCCGGCTGCGGCTCGCGCTCGGCGCTGGGGTCGTCCTGCAGGCGCAGCACACCGAGCATCCGGTGCATTTCGGACATCGCCTCGCGACCCAGGTCTCCGATCCGATTGAGCGCCTCCGTCTCTGCGCCATCGCCGTTGGCCGTGGCGGCCAGCGCCTGGGCCTGTACCACCATCAGCGAGACGTTGTGCGCCACCACGTCGTGCAGCTCACGGGCGATCCGCACTCGTTCATCCGCCACCGCCTGGTCTGAGAGCAGCTCGCGCTCGCGCTCCACCCGCGAGGCCCGCTCGCGCAGCCCGATGATGTAGTCGGCGCGCGTGCGCAGGTAAAGGCCGGCGGCGACGGCCAGACCGACCGCGACCAGCTGCGGGATGACTCCGCGGGGTGCGATGTGCCCGGTGTGCAGAGGAGTGGCGAAGATCAGCACGGCGGCGGCGAACACGGCGGCGATGGCCACCCGGCGCCGGTCCCGGTACTCGGCCACCGTGAACACAGCGAACAGGACCGGCAGATCGAGCGCCGGATACCGCCCCACCAGCGTCAGCGCCAGCAGCACGGCCAGGACGCCCAGCGGCCAGCGGCGCCGCACGATCAGCGCCCCGGCCATCATGATCAGGACCAGCCCGGCATGAGCGGAGTGCGGCTGGGCCCGGTGCCAGTACGTCTCAGCGACGCCGATGGCGAAGATGAAGGCGACCGGGCCATAGTCCAGCAGCCAGCCCGGAATGCGCCAGCCGAGCGCCGTATTCAGGGGGTGATCCGGGGGCGGCGTGAGATCCACGCTGCGAGGGTAAAGCGGTGTGGCTCGGTCCGCCATCCCTCCCGACGATGAACCTTGCCTCCGCCGCGAGTGGGAGGAGCGGAGGCTCAGTGGAACGCTTCGCGGGCGGCTTCGCCGCCGCGCGCGGCGGCTTCGAAGTACCCGTAGGTTCCGGTCTGCTGAAGCTGCACAGCGGCCTCGACCAATGTTCCATAGGCGGCAAAGGCGAAGGCTCCGCCGACTGACAGCCGCCGCACGCCAAGCTCGGCCAGTCGTTCGACGGCGGGTACACCCGGACGGGCGAGCACGTTGACCGGGATCGCGACGCTTCCCACCACGGCACGGATCTGCTCCTCACTCGCGATTCCCGGCGCAAAGACGACGTCGGCACCGGCTTCGGAAAACGCCTGCAACCGTCCGATCGTGTCGTCGAGGTCGTCCACACCGTGGATGTGGTTCTCGGCGCGGGCGGTTATCACCAGCATGCCGGCCGCAGCTTCTACCGCGGCCCGCACGCGGTCCACCGCCAACCCCCGCTCATGGATCGCGGTCCCACTCCAATCCTCGACCGACGCTCCGGCGATGCCCGTGTCTCGGGCCAGCCGAATCGTCTCCGCCACTCCCGCCGGATCCTCGGCGAAGCAGTCCTCCAGATCAGCCGAGACCGGGATCGCGACGGCGGCGGCCAGCTCCGCGCTGTGGCGCAGCGCGAGATCTCGTCCGAGGTTTCCATCGATCCGGCCCTGGGCCGCGGCCGCGCCACTGCTGGTGGTGGCCACCGCGCGAAATCCGAGGTGCTCCAGGATCCGGGCCGATCCGGCATCCCAGGCGTTGGGCATGAGCAGAAGCTCGTCGGCGTGGTGGAGCTGACGGAAGTCCTCGACGCTGGCCATAACCGGACCTGGTGCTCGCTCGCCGCTTGATCGGACGGTGGGTCCTACTCGTCGAACGAGGTCTCGATCCAGTCCATCTGCTCCCGGAGCTCCTTGCCCACCACCTCGACCTGGTGGGAGGCCTGCTCCTCGCGCATGCGCTTGAAGTTCTCCTGGCCGGCCCGGTTCTCGGCGATCCACTCGCGCGCAAAATCTCCCGACTGGATCTCGTTCAGGATCTCCTTCATGGCGTCCCGGGTGGCCTGGCTGATGATCCGCCTGCCGCGGGTCAGGTCGCCGTACTCCGCGGTGTTGGAGATCGAGTAGCGCATCCCGGCGATGCCCTTCTCGTACATCAGGTCGACGATCAGCTTGAGCTCGTGCAGGCACTCGAAGTAGGCCAGCTTGGGGTCGTAGCCCGCCTCGGTGAGCGTCTCATAGCCGGCCCGCACCAGCTCGGTCACCCCGCCGCACAGCACCGCCTGCTCACCGAACAGGTCGGTCTCGGTCTCGTCCTTGAACGTGGTCTCGATCACGCCGCCGCGAGTCCCGCCGATGCCCTTGGCGTAGGCCAGCGCGAGCTGGAGCGCGTTCCCGGTGGCGTCCTGCTGGACGGCGGCCAGACAAGGCACGCCGGAGCCCTCGAGGTATTGGCGGCGAACCAGGTGACCCGGGCCCTTGGGCGCCACCAGCGTCACGTCGACGTTGGGCGGAGGGGTGACCTCGCCGTAGTGAATCGAGAAGCCGTGGCCGAACATCAGCATGTTCCCGCCGGCGATGCCGTCCTTGACCCCGGACTCCCACACGGTGCGGTGGAGCTCGTCGGGGACCAGCATCATCACCACGTCGCCCCGGCTGGCCGCGTCGGCCGGCTCGAGCACCTCGAGTCCGTGGGCGCGCGCCTTCTCGACGCTGCCCGAGCTCGAGCGCAGTCCTACGACCACGGAGACCCCCGAGTCCTTGAGGTTCAGCGCATGGGCGTGGCCCTGGGACCCATAGCCGATGATCGCGACGGTCTTGCCGTCGAGCAGGGAGAGGTCAGCGTCGTTGTCGTAGAACATGGTGAATGAGGCTATCTGGCGGCGCGCGGCGATGCCTCCCGGCGACGTTACGGAGGACCTACCAGGGTGGGGGGTGGGCTGCCCGGGCGACCATTTCGGCGGCCGGGCGCTTGCCTTGGGGGTCGCGGCCGCCTTTCCGTTCGGGTATAGGACATATAGGCGGCCGGCGTGATTCTCCGGCCGCGCGGCCGTCATTTTGGCCGCCCTGACCCGTGACCCCCCTCTTCAGTGCCCAATGCGGCGCAGCTCACCTCCCCATCGGGCGGCCGAAGGCCGCAACGAGGCGCCAGCCGACGGTTTTCAACGGGTGCCCGAACCGTTCAGGACGCGCCCACCCCGCCGCCGGCGGCGGCTCTCAGCCGCCGCCGAACTGCTGGCGCAGCGCCATCACGCTGTTGACGTACTGCTGCGTGTCGGAGTACATCCCGTAGCGCTGCACCGAGGGAAGGCCCTGGTAGTAGCCGGCCGCAGCCAGGGTGGGGTCGCCTCCGGTGGCGTTCAGCAGCGAATGCAACAGCACCACGCCGCCGCGGACGTTGTCGACCGCCGAGGCGGGCGCCAGCGGGGTGCCCGGGTTGAGCGAGTTCTGGATGTACTGCCACGTCCCGGGGGTGATCTGCATGATCCCGCGGGCGTCGGCGCTCGAGACGAGATCGTTGTTGAAGCCGCTCTCCTGCCAGGCGACGGCGTCGGCGAGCGAGGGCGAGACGCCGTTGGCCGCAGCGACCGAACCGATCTGCGAGGCGCTCAACCGCTCGGGGGTCGGGTACGGCGGATCCGTCACCGACCCCTGGGCGGCGGCACCGACCGGCTGGGAGAAGGCCGCGGAGCTGGCAGAGCTGGTGGAGACGTAGGTCGGGGCAGGCGTGCCCGAGAGCCGCAGCGCGGTGCCGGACACCAGCACCCCGTTGGGGTCGAGCCCGTTGGCGGTCGCCAGGCTGGCCACGCTGACGCCGGCGCGCGTGGCGATCGCACTGAGACTGTCTCCGGGCTGGACAAGGTAGGAGCCGCCGGCCGAGCTGCTGCTCGACACGTAGCTGGTCGTG
>DASZMP010000045.1:0-6731 GCA_035551795.1 Solirubrobacteraceae bacterium
ATATCGCCTTGAGCACCGCCTGGCGCTGGGTCGTGACCTGCAGTCCATGCCGGCGGAGCAGCGCAGCGTGGTCGGGGGCGGCATCCACGGTGCCGAACCCTAGCGCGATTCTGGAATCGATCCAGATCTGGAGTGTCGGAAGGGGGAACGGTGGATGACAATCGGCCCATAGCGCGGAAGTCATCCACCGCTCCCTGCCGGGGCGGCGGCGGATCGCGGTCCTAGACTCGAACCCGTGTCGATGGTCCCCTCTGACCGCCGCCGGGACCTGCCCGACGAGCCCGGTGTCTACCTGTTCCGCGACAGCCGCGGCAAGGTTATCTACGTCGGGAAGGCCAAGTCGATCAAGAAGCGCGTGGCCTCGCACTTCTCCGGGGGGGTGGGGACACATCGAGCCGGACGGGAGCTGCTGCCGATGATCGACCAGGTCGAGGCGCTCATCGTCCATACCGAGGCCGAGGCGCTGCTGGCCGAGCAGAACTTCATCAAGCAGTACAAGCCGCGCTTCAACATCCGCCTGCGGGACGACAAGTCATACCCTTACATCGCGATCAGCCTGGACGAGGAGTTCCCGCGGGTGTACTTCACCCGCGAGCGCCATCGCCGCGACCGGGCCTACTTCGGCCCGTTCTCCAACGCCGGCCGGGTGCGCCAGACGCTGGAGGTGCTGGGCAAGGTGTTCCTGTTCCGGTCCTGCGTGGGTCCGACCCCGGGCCGGCGCAGCGGCTCGCCGTGTCTCGACTACTACATCAAGCGCTGCGGGGCCCCCTGTGTCGGTTACGTCACCAGAGAGGAGTACCGCGAGTCGATCGACGGGGTGATCGCGTTCCTGTCCGGGCGCTACAAGGAGATCGAACGGCGCCTGAACTATGAGATGGACCTGGCCTCCGCCGAGCGGCGCTACGAGGACGCGGCCCGCGAGCGCAACCGCCTGCGGGCGGTGCGCTCGCTGCTGGAGCGCCAGCGGGTCGCCAACGACTCGGTGGGGACGCTGGATGCGATCGCCGTGGCCGTCGACGCGGCCGGCGATGCCAACGCCCAGGTGTTCCAGGTCCGCGACGGCGTGCTGTCAGACCGGCAGAGCTTCTACCTGGACAACGCGTCGGAGGCCGATCTGTCCGACGTGGCCGAGGCGTTCATCCTCCAGTACTACGCCTCGACGATGGTCATCCCGGCGCAGGTGGTGGTGCAGGCCGAGGTGGGTGCGCACCCGGAGATCCACGCGCTGGCCGAAGCGCTCACGAAGCGCCGGGGAGCGCGGGTAGAGATCCGCGTGCCGGAGCGGGGTGACAAGCGGCGCATCCTCGAGCTCGCTCAGCGCAACGCGCAGCTGGCCCTGGATCAGGAGAAGCTGCGCGCCGAGCGCCGTCGCCAGCATCGGGTGGAGGCTCTGGAGGGGCTCCAGCAGGCGCTGGGGCTCGGCACGATCCCGCTGCGTATCGAGTGCTTCGACATCTCCACCCTGATGGGAACCAACACCGTGGCCTCGATGGTGGTGTTCGAGGGAGCGGCGCCCAAGAAGTCGGACTACCGCAGGTTCAAGGTGCGCACGGTGGGCGACGCCGCCGCGCCGCGTGATCCCGACAGCGGCGCCCGCGGCGACTACGGGCCCGACGACTTCGCCGCCATGGAGGAGATCCTGGGCCGGCGGATGGCCCAGTTCGAGACCCAAATCGACCTCTCCCCCCACGACAAGGACTACGATCCGAGCTTCGCGGCCCTGCCCAATCTGATCGTCATCGACGGCGGCCGCGGGCAGCTGGCGGCCGGCCTGCGGGCCCTACAGGGGTTCCGCGAGCGCGGCGTGCTGGTGGTCTCGCTGGCCAAGCGGATCGAGGAGGTGTTCATCCCCGGGCGTCAGGCACCGCTGGCGCTGGCGCATGACACGCCCGAGCTTCAGCTCCTCCAGCGGCTGCGCGACGAGGCCCACCGATTCGCCATCACCCACCACCGCCAGCGCCGCGACCGGGCGATGACGGCCTCGGTGCTCGACGGGCTGCCGGGCGTCGGCCCGGCGCGCAAGCGTGCGCTGCTCACCCACTTCGGGTCCCCTGACGCGATCATGGCCGCCTCGCGTGAGGAGCTGGCTTCGGTGCCGGGGATCCCGGGCAAGGTGGCACGAGACCTGCACCGCGAGCTGCACAAGGCCGGGGTCTGAGCGCTGGGCCCGGCTTCGGCGGCCCGCCAGCCGCCGAAGCCACCAGACGCGCACTCTCAGCGGGTGAGCAGTGCCGCGCTTGCGGCCGGCACGGAGACGCTGTAGTAGCCCTGCACGGAGGAGACCGTTCCCGGACGCCGGTCCGTGGGCAGCACGCCGGTCCGGGTCGAGGACCCGAACGTCTCACCGCCCAGGCTCACGTGTCGGCTGGCCGACACCGACGGCGCGAGCAGAGCCTGGCTGCTCAACGTCGTCTGGGGCCCGGGGAGCCGGACGCGTACGGTCACCGGAGCGGCCGGGTCCTGGTTGATCAGCACGACGCGCACCCGCCCGTCGGCGCTCCGTGTGGCCCAGGCCTTGACCGGCCCGGCCGGAGCGGTCACGCTCAGCAGCCGCGCACCCGGGGGGAAGGCACGCGCGAACGTCAGCATGCCGTAGTAGGCGGGGGAGACCGAGGCGCTCCAGCGCCGGCGCGAGCGCTGCACCGAGAAGGCCTGGTAGGCGGAGCCGGGAAGCATGTGCACGTTGACTCCCTGCACGCCCACCGCGCGCATGTTGAACAGCGTGTCCAGCATCCACAGTGCCGAGGCGAAGGTGTTGCTCACACCGCGCTTCCCTTCGCAGGAGACCGAGTTGAGCTCGTCGAGGCGCAACGGACGCCGCGCCCGCTGCGCGATGGCCACATAGGGGGCGACCGGGGCGGCCAGCCCGGCGGAGGAGGGGTTGCTGAGCAGGCGCGCGATCGTCGGATAGTCGGAGGCCAGCGGATTGGTTTCGCAGGCGCGCAGCGGATAGCGGTGGAAGGTGACCAGGCTCACCGGCCGCCGGCCCCCCAGCTCGGCCGGCAACGTCGCGCTCATCCACTGCGTGCGGGCCAGCGCGGGGCCGGCCAGGGGAACCGAGCGCGGCATCACCGCCCGCCAGCCGGCGAACTGGGCCAGGTAGTCGCCGACGCTGTAGGTGCTCGTGCGAGCGAGCACCCGCTGGCCGTGCTTCCAGTACCAGGCGGTCGCCCCGTAGTCGTCGGGTTCGTTGCCGATCTCCAGCGCCGCGATGTGGTGCGCGCCCACGCCTGCCACCAGCCGGCGCGCCTCGATCGCGGCCAGGTGGCGCCGGTCGGCGGCCAGGTTGATCCCGAGGATCAGCTTGCCCCCGGTGGCGGAGGCCAGCGCGCGGGCCAGGACCGTCCACCGGTGGGTGAGAGCGAAGTCGATGCCCGCGGGGGCTCGCATCCGGTGGATCGGCCACCAGGTGCGGTCGGTGCTGTCTCCGCCCAGGCGGATGACCGAGGTTTGCCCAGGATCCAGTGCGCGGAGCAGGGCCAGGAAGACCGGATCCAGGTGCCGGGGATCGGTGCCCACGTAGTGCTCCAGGGTGGGGTACTCCAGTGAGAGCCCGAGGAAACCGCCCGGCATCGGCGCGCCGATGGCCTCCGGCTCGACGTCGACGGTGATCGTGGATCCGAGAGCGTAGGGCTGGCCCGGCGCCCCACCGGCTCCCGTGGGCGGCAGCCCCCGCTGGCCGGCGGACGCCGAGGTCGGGCGAGCTGCCGCGAGCGCGGACCCGGCCTGCGGTCGCGGATCTCGGTTGCTGCCTGCGCACCCTGCCAGCAGCAGGGCCGTCCCGATCCCGGCGGCCACCGCCAGCAGGGCCAGGCTTGCGGGGCGCGGGCGCACGCGGCCATGGTAGAGGTCGGCCCGCGGCCTGACCGAGCATCCGGCGCCACCCGCGCAAATCGCGAGCGCCCCCTGTCCGCGCCAACCGTCAAGCTTGTGGTTGATGCCTAAGCCCGACGTGGCGCTCCGCGACCTGGTGGTGATCACCGGGTTCTCCGGCGCGGGCAAGTCGACTGCCATGGCCGTGTTCGAGGACGAGGGGTACTTCTGCGTGGACAACCTGCCCTCGGAGATGATCCGCTCGCTGGTCGACCTGTTCATGCACACCGGCTCGAAGGTGGCCAACGCCGCCGTCGTGTGCGACGTGCGGGCGGGGAGCTACTTCGAGGGGCTGGCCAGCATGCTGGACAGCCTGGGGACCAGCGGCGTCTCGCACCGCGTGCTGTTCCTGGAGGCCGACGAGGCGACCCTGCAGACCCGGTACAAGGAGACGCGGCGGCGCCATCCTCTGACCCCCCGGGGGAGCGTGGCGGAGGGGATCGCGCGCGAGCGCGAGCTGCTGACGCCGCTGCGCAACCGGGCCGACGTGGTGATCGACACCTCCGGACTCACGGCGGCGATGCTGCGCCGCAAGCTGACCGACGAGATGCTGCCCAGCCACACGCCGGGCCGGCTGGCGGTCACGTTCGAGAGTTTCGGGTTCAAGTACGGCCCCGTGCGCGATCCGGACCTGATGTTCGATGTCCGCTTCCTGCCCAACCCCCACTACGAGCCCGATCTGCGACCGCTCACGGGCGAGGATCAGCGGGTGGTGGAGTTCATCAACCGCACCGGCGAACTTGACCGGTTCTACGAGCGCCTGCACCCGCTGCTGGACTACCTGCTCCCGCAGTACCTGGCCGAGGGCAAGGCGCATCTCGTGCTCGGCGTGGGCTGTACCGGTGGCCGCCACCGGTCGGTCGCCATCGCCGAGCACCTGGCCGACCGCTACCGCGACTCCAAGGACCTCCTGGTCGAGGTGGTCCACCGGGACGTGAGCAAGCCGGCGTGATCGACCACGTGGGGTACGAGGTATCCGACCTGCCACGGTCGGCGCGTTTCTACGACGCCGTGTTCTACGCGCTGGGCGTGCGGAGGATGCTGGACTCCGAGCGGGCGATCGCCTACGGGATCAACGCGCCTCACTTCTGGATCGTGATGCGCGGCCAGCCGCCGGCCCCCGGATACGGGCACGTCGCGCTCCAGGCCAGCGGGCGGGCAGCGGTGGATGCCGCGCACCGCGCGGGGCTCGCGGCCGGGGGCGCTGACGACGGCGCACCCGGACCACGGCCGCAGTACGGGCGGCGCTACTACGCGGGTTATCTGCTCGACCCGGACGGGCTGCGGGTGGAGGTGGTGACGCAGTGAGGTTTTTGCCCCTATCTGAACCTCCGCGAGGGAGGGCGGACTAGCGGGCGGTGGTGTTCGGGCGCGCAAGTCGGACGCCAACTCGGTGATTTGCGCGCTGGAACACGCCCATCCGCCACGTCTCCTCTTCATCGCGACAGTTCAGACAGGACCGGGACATGGGCCCGGCTTGGGGTAGCCTGTACCCAGCCGGCCCGGAGCAGTCCAGAGCCGGCGTTCCTTTTGAATTGACATGGAGGCCGGTGCATGGCGGTACGAGTAGGCATCAACGGTTTCGGGCGGATCGGGCGCAACGTGTTCCGGGCGGCGCTGGACAAGGGTGCCGACATCGAGTGGCTGGCGGTCAACGACCTCGTCGACCCGCCGACCATCGCTCACCTGCTCAAGTACGACTCAAACTACGGCCCCTTCCACGGGAAGGTCGAGGTGCGCAGCGACCGCCTGATCGTCGGCGGTCAGGCGATCCGCGTCACGGCCGAGCGCGATCCGGCGGCCCTGCCCTGGGGCGAGCTGGGCGCGGACGTCGTGATCGAGTCCACGGGTCTGTTCACCGATCGCGAGAACGCGGCCAAGCACCTGGAGGCCGGCGCGAACAGGGTGGTGATCTCAGCGCCGGCCACCAACGCGGACGTGACCGTCGTGCTGGGTGTCAACTTCGACGAGGCCTACGACGCGGCGGAGCACAAGATCATCTCCAACGCCTCGTGCACCACAAACTGCCTGGCGCCCGTGGCCAAGGTGCTGCAGGACACGATCGGCATCCGCCACGGGCTGATGACCACCGTGCACGCATACACCTCCGACCAGCGGCTGCAGGACATGCCTCACCGTGACCTGCGCCGAGCCCGGGCTGCCGCCATCAACCTGATTCCGGCCAGCACCGGCGCCGCCAAGGCGATCGGCGCGGTGATCCCGGAGCTCAACGGCAAGCTGCACGGTTTCGCCATCCGTGCGCCCGTCCCCACGGGCAGCGTCGTCGACCTGACGATCGAGGCAGCCCGCGAAACCAGCGTCGACGAGGTCAACCAGGCCCTGAAGGCCGCGTCGCAAGGCCCGATGAGTCCCTACCTCGAGTACACCGAGGATCCGATCGTCTCCCGAGACATCGTGGGGAACCCGGCGTCCTCGATCGTGGACGCCCAGCTCACGTCGGTCATGGACGGGACGATGGTCAAGGTCGTCTCCTGGTATGACAACGAGTGGGGCTACTCGAACCGGGTCGTCGATCTGGTCCAGAAGCTCTAAACCGGTGAAGACGCTCGACGACCTCCCCGAACTGAAGGGGAAGCGGGCCCTTGTCCGGGTTGACTTCAACGTCCCCCTCGAAGATTCCCACCCACCCTCCCCCCACCGTCAGGTGGCCGACGACACCCGGATCCGTGCCGCACTGCCCACGCTCGAGGAGCTGCGCGAGAAGGGGGCGAGCGGGTTGGTCCTGCTCGCCCATCTCGGCCGCCCGAAGGGCCGCGACCCCGAGCTGTCGCTCGCGCCGGTCGCCGCCCGGCTCGGCGAGCTGCTGGGCGCCGACGTGAAGGTGATCGACGAGCCCG
>DASZMP010000046.1:0-15110 GCA_035551795.1 Solirubrobacteraceae bacterium
TTAGACATTGCGATCTCCGCCACCTGGGTCGGGGTGCGGCCGACCTCCACACCCTTGGCCTCGAGTGCGGCTGCCTTGGCGGCGGCGGTGCCCTGGGAACCCGAGACGATCGCGCCGGCATGCCCCATCTGCTTGCCGGGGGGCGCGGTGAATCCGGCGATGTAGCCGACGACGGGCTTGGTCACGTACTCGCCGATGAAGTCCGCGGCGCGCTCCTCGGCGTCGCCGCCGATCTCACCGCACATCACGATCAGCTCGGTCTCCGGGTCGTCCTGGAACAACCGGAGCACGTCGATGAAGTCGGTGCCGGGCACCGGGTCGCCGCCGATCCCGACGATCGAACTGTTGCCGAAGCCCTGCAGCGCGAGCTCGTTCCCGACCTGGTAGGTGAGGGTGCCCGAGCGCGACACGACCCCGACGTTCCCCTTCCTGAAGAACGCGGCCGGGATGATGCCGACGTTGGCCTTACCCGGTGAGAGGATCCCCGGGCAGTTCGGGCCGATCAGGCGTGAGCGGCCGTTCTTCTTGATGATCTGGTAGGCGCGCAGCTCGTCGTGTGCGGGGATGCCCTCGGTGATCGCGATGATCAGCTCGATGCCGGCGTCCTCGGCCTCCAGGATCGAATCGGCGGCAAAGCGCGGCGGGACGAAGATCATCGCCGTGTTGGCGCCCTCCTTCTCGACTGCCTCGTGGAAGGTGTTGAAGACGGGCACGCCATCCACGTCCTGACCACCCTTGCCCGGGGTGACGCCGGCCACCACGGCGGTGCCGTAGTCGCGATTGCGCAGCGTGTGGAAGGTGCCCTCGCGGCCGGTGATCCCCGACGTGCACAGGCGCGTGGTCTGGTCGACCAGGATGCTCATGCCGCGGCCCGCGCCAATTCGACCACCTTGGCGGCGGCGCCGTCCATGGTCGACTCGGTGTGCACGTTGGGCAGGCTGGCCTGAGCCAGCATCGACCGCCCCTCCTCGCCGTTGGTGCCGTCCAGGCGGACCACGAACGGAACCGTCGGCTTGATCTGATCAAACGCCTCGATCAGTCCCTTGGCCACCTCGTCGCAGCGGGTGATGCCGCCGAAGATGTTGAACAGCACGGCCCTGACCTTGTCGTCGGACAGGATCACCTCCACGGCGGCGGTGATCGCGTCGGCCTTGGATCCGCCGCCGGCGTCCAGGAAGTTGGCCGGGCGCCCGCCCGCCTCGGCGACTACGTCGAGCGTGGACATCGACAGCCCGGCGCCGTTGGCCAGGATCCCGATGTCGCCATCGAGCTTGACGTAGGTCAGGCCCCGCTCCTTGGCCATCTGCTCCTGCGGATCCTCGGCCGACGGGTCGCGCAGCGCCGCGTTGTCCGGATGGCGGAACAGGGCGTTGCCGTCCAGCGTGACCTTGGCATCCAGGGCGCGGACCTCGCGCTCCGGCGTGACGATCAGCGGGTTGACCTCGACCAGCGTGGCCTCCTCCTCGGTGAAGGCGGCATACAGGCGGATCAGCATCGCCCCGATCGGGCGGATCACATCGGAATCGACGCCGGCCTCGAAGGCCAGGCGACGGCCGTGGAAGTCCTGGAAGCCCAGGAGGGGGTCGACGTGCAGGCGGGCGATCGCCTCCGGCTCGGTGTCGGCCACCTCCTCGATGTCCATGCCGCCCCGGGTCGAGAGCATCACCAGCGGCGCCTTGGCGCTGCGGTCGAACACGATCGAGGCGTAATACTCGGAGGCGATGTCCGACGCGCCCTCCACCCACAGCTCGTACACGGTGAGGCCGCGGATGTCCATGCCGAGGATGGCCCCGGCATGTTCCTCGGCCTCCTCGCGGTTCTGGGCGATCTTGATGCCGCCCGCCTTGCCGCGACCGCCGATCTGCACCTGCGCCTTGATCACGCAGGGATAGCCGACGTCCTCGGCGGCCGCCACCGCCTCCTCCACCGTCCGCGCTGGCTTCCCGGAAGGGACTGGGACTCCGTGCCGGGCGAACAGCTGTTTGCCTTGGTATTCGAGCAGGTCCATATCTCCAGAGACCTTATTGGAAGTCGTTTGAAGCGGGCTTCATGGCATTATGCGGCGCTCATGGCGATCCCGAAACAGATCAACTTCGTCACCTTCGACGTGTACGGCACGCTCATCGATTGGGATTCCGGCGCGTTCGATGCCTTCAACAGGGAAGCCGAGCGCGACGGGTTCACGATCGAGCGCGACGAGCTGATACCGCTGTTCCATTCGGTCCAGCAGCAGATCCAGGCCGGCTCATATGAGCTCTACGCCGAGGTGCTGCGGCGCACGGCGGTGCAGATCGCCCGGGACCTGGGTTGGCCGCTGGAACCGTCGAGGTCGGGCTTCCTACCCGACTCCGTGCAGCGCTGGCCTGCGTTCAAGGAGACCAACTCCGTCCTGCAGAAGGCCGCCAAGAAGCACTCGATCGGGTTGATCTCCAACGTCGATGACAAGCTGCTCGGGCAGACTCGCCGCCACCTGCGCAGCGCGACCGGGCAGCCGCTGGACTTCGATCTGGTGGTGACCGCGCAGCAGGTGCGTTCCTACAAGCCCGACCCGGCCCACTTCACCGAGTGCGAGCGGCGGATCGGCGGCAAGAAGGGCTGGGTGCACATCGCCGCCAGCTACTACCACGACGTCGAGCCCTGCCTGAAGAAGAAGGTACCGATCATCTGGGTCAACCGCACCGGCCAGGTCCTGGAATCAGGTCAGAAGAAGCCCGACGCCGAGGTCAAGACCCTCCGCGAAGCGGTCAAGCTGGTCGGCGTCACCTGATCGGCTCAGTAGAGGCCTTCGCGGCGGGCGTAGCGGGCGGCGCGCTCGCGGTCGTAGGCGTCGGCGTCGAACTCGGGGTCGGCTTTCAGCCTGTGCAAGATGGCGCCGCTGCTCGGCAGTGCGGAGCGCTCGAGGTGATGCGCGGGGTTCCACAGGTCCGATCGGATCAGGGCCTTGGAGCACTGGGTGTACGCCTCCTCGATATGGATGAGCATCCCGAGCTTGGGGATACTCCCGTTCACCTGGCTCGCCCCCAGCAGCTCCGGATCGTGGATGATCTGCGCGGTTCCGTTGACCCGGAATGTGTCGCCGACGCCGGGAATCAGGAACAGCAGGGCGATGCGCGGATCGCGCAGGAGGTTGGTCAGCGCGTCGGCGATCTTGTTCCCCGGGCGGTCGGGCAGCAGCAGGGTCCGCTCATCCAGGATGCGGATGAAGCCGGGCGGATCGCCTCGGGGTGAGACATCGAGGCCACCGTCCGGCCGGGCCGTGGCCACGCAGACGAACGGAGAGACCTCGATGAACCGGCGCGTGAGGTCGTTGAGGCAATCGGAGACCTTCGCCGTGATCAGAGGAGCCGGGCTGCCGATGATCTGGCGGAGCTCCGCCTCGGTCGTGATCACTCGGGAGGCCACGCCGGCGAATATACGCTGAGTGTCCTGATGCTGACACTAGGCTCTCGGGGATGAGAGCGCTGGCGCTGCACGAGGATCTGATCGTCGTGGTGAGCACGTTCTGGCAGACCACCTGCACACTGGTGCGTCACGGTGACGAGGGTTTCGTGATCGATTCGCCGGTACTTCCTGACGAGCTGGACGCGCTGCCGTCGCTGGCTGAGCGGGCCGAGTTCCCGGTCAGCGGCCTGCTGGCCACCCACGCGGACTGGGATCACCTGCTCGGGCGGCTGGCCTTCCCCGAGGCCGGACTGGGGCTGGGAGAGCCCAGCTTCGAGCGGCTGAACGGAGAGCCCGGCGCGGCCCAGCGTGCGCTGCGCGAGTTCGACGAGGAGCACTACATCGACGACCGCCGCCCCCTGGGGCTGGGTGGAGGTCAGGCACTGCCGGTCCCAGGACGGCTGTCGCTGGGCTCCGATCAGGGCGCCGAGCTGGAGCTGCACCCGGCCCCCGGCCACACCGCCGACGGCACCGCCGTGTGGATGCCGTGGCTCCAGACGCTGGTGTGCGGCGACTATCTCTCGCCCGTGGAAATCCCGATGATCAGCCGGGGCGGGTCGGCTTCGCTGTATGTCGAGACGCTGGCGCGCCTGGCCTCTCTGGTGGATCAGGCGGGGTCGGTGATCCCGGGACACGGACGGCCGATGAATCGCGACCAGGCGCAGCGTGTGCTCGAGGAGGACGTCGCCTACCTGGGGGCGCTCCGCGGCGATGGCGATGTGCCGCTCCCTGACGGCCGGCGGACCGGAGAGCAGCGCCGGATCCACCACGAAAATCTTTCGCGGCGCTGATCAGCGCCGGCGGTAGGATCCCGGCGATGACCCCGGGGGCGGGCTGCTCGGTGACGCGTGAACGTGGGCGCCGGCTGACAGCGCCGGGCGGTTGCCGGCAATGAGCGGCGGCCGTTTCACGCAGGGGATGGCGGCCTTCGCGCGAATCTGGCGCTCACCAAACCTCCGCCGCGCCGAGCTTTCGTTTGGCGCGATCTGGGCGGGGGAATGGGCGGTGACGGTCGCCGTCGGGATCCTGGCGTTCAACCACGGCGGCGCGGAGGCGGTGGGGATCGTCGGCCTGATCCGGATGCTTCCCCCCGCCTTCCTGGCTCCGATCGCTGCCCCGCTGGTCGACCGGTACCGGCGCGATCACGTGCTGTTCGTGATCTGCCTGCTTCGCACGTTCCTGCTCGGTGGCGCAGGGGTGCTCGTGGCTCTGAACATCGACGTGGTGGCCACCTACGGACTGCTGACCCTGGCGATGCTGGTCCACACGATGTACCGCCCGGCTCACTCGGCCTTGCTCCCCACCCTGTGCACGACGGCCGCCGAGCTGACCAGCGCCAACGTCGCGCGAGGCTTCCTCGATTCGGCCAGCGCGTTGGTCGGGCCCCTGGTGGCTGGGGCTCTGGTCGCCGGCGTCGGCGTGGCCGGCGTGTTCTCCGTGTGTGCGGCTGCAGCGCTTTGGGCGGCCTGGCTCACGGCCCGCCTGGACTATGAAGCGCCGCCGCAGGTCATGGTCGCCGCACCCATCCGGCCAGTGCAGGCCATCGTCGAGGGCCTCGCGATACTGCGGCGCAACGTCGATCTGGGGGTGGTGACACTCGGCGGCGCGTCTCAGACGTTCATTCGCGGTTGCTTCTCGGTGTTCGCCGTCGTCGTGGCCCTGCGGCTTCTCGGCCTGCACGACTCCGGCGTCGGCGTGCTCACGGCCGGTTTCGGGGCCGGGGCGATCGTCGGATCGCTGGCCGCCTCCCTGCTGGTCGACAGCCGCCGGCTGGGTCAGTGGTTCGCGCTTTCCCTGGTCGGATGGGGCCTGCCGTTCGTCGCGCTGGCCGCCACCTCGAGCGAGATCGTCGCGATCCTGCTGCTCGCCGTGGTGGGTCTGGCCAATGCGCTGCTCGACGTCTCGGGCTACACGCTGTTTCAGTGGCTGATCCCCGAGGAGGTCCTGGGAAGGGCGTTCACGGCGATCGAGTCTCTGTTTACGCTGGCCATGGCAGCTGGCGCGATTGCCGCGTCGGGATTGATCGCCGCGCTGGGCACGCGGGGTGCGTTGATCGTCGCGGGTCTGGTCTCGCCGGCGGCAGCCGTCCTGTCGTTCCGCCGCCTGCGGCGCATCGACTCCCGGGTGGAGGTGGCAGGTACAACGGTGGCACTCCTGCAGCAGGTCTCCTTCCTGAGTCCACTGCCTCTGGCCACCATCTCCCGTCTCGCTGCCGAGGCGTCCCGGGTGGAGGCCTCCGCTGGCAGCGTGATCATCAAGGAGGGAGCCACCGGGGACGACTTCTTCGTGATCGCTGACGGACGGGCCAGTGTCTCGGTCGACGGCCGGCCTGTGCGGGAGCTCGGTCCGGCGGAGGGCTTCGGCGAGATCGCGTTGCTGCGCGGCAGCCGGCGCACCTCCACCGTCCGCGCCGAAACCGCGCTGGACCTGCTCCGCTTCGAAGGGCGGCAGTTCGTCCGCATCGTCAACGGCTACACACCGAGCACGGCGGCAGCGTCAACCCTTGTCGATGATCGGCTCGCGCACGCGGTTTCGAGCAGCGCACCGGAGGCCGTCACCAAGCCGTCGTGAGTGACACGCGCCCTCCGAAAACGGCCGGCCTATTCCGAGGCGCCGTTGGACGTGATCACGGCCAGCGTGTCGCCGTTGGCCACGCCGCCGCCGACGGAGATGGGCAGCTCCGCG
This sequence comes from Solirubrobacteraceae bacterium, assembly GCA_035551795.1. Lineage (GTDB taxonomy): Bacteria > Actinomycetota > Thermoleophilia > Solirubrobacterales > Solirubrobacteraceae > Palsa-465. Next base: position 6,127 of record DASZMP010000046.1, read on the forward strand.
ACCGTGCCCGCCTTGTGTGCCGTGATCTCGTTCTCCATCTTCATCGCCTCGATCACGCAGATCAGCGCGCCCTCCTCAACCTGAGCGCCCTGCTCGACGACCACCTTGAGGACGGTGCCCTGTAGCGGAGAGCTGAGCGTGTCGCCACCGGCACTGCTGCCCCCTGAGCCCGAGCGTTCGCGGCGTGGCTTGCGTGCAGTCCCGGACGCTCCCGCAGCCGGCCCGGCGCCGTTGGTGACTGCCGCGGCGGCGATCGGCGCACCGATCACCGTGACGTCGAACCGCTTGCCCGACACCTCCACGGTGTACTCGTGCTCGACCTTCTCGTCCTCACCCTCGCCGGACGGCTTCTCCGCGGACGCGAAGGCCAGCGTCTTGAGCCACTCGCGGTCCTCGATCAGGTCCCGGCAGGTCTCGGCGTTCGCCCACTGCTTGGTCTGCAGGATGGCGGTGTGGAACGGGATGAGCGTCTTCAGGCCGCCGATCTCGTACTCGCCCAGAGCCCGCACCATGCGCCGGGTGGCCTGTTCGCGGTCGGCGTCCCACACGACCAGCTTGGCGATCATCGGGTCGTACATGGGGGAGATGACCGATCCCGCCAGGCAGCCGGAGTCCACGCGAACGCCGGGGCCGCTGGGCTCTATGTACGTGGTGATCGAGCCGGGCGCGGGCGCGAAGTTCTTCGAGGCGTCCTCGGCGTTGATCCGGCACTCGATCGCGTGGCCGCGCAGCTCCAGCTGCTCCTGGCGGAGCGACAGCGGCTCACCAGCGGCGACCCGGATCCCCTCCTTGACGATGTCGATGCCGGTGACCATCTCAGTCACGCAGTGCTCGACCTGCACCCGGGTGTTCATCTCCAGGAAGAAGTACTCGCCGTCCTGGAGCAGCCCCTCGATCGTACCGGCTCCGGTGTACTTGACCGCAGCCGCCGCCTCGGTGGCGATCTTGCCGATCCCGGCCCGCAGCTCCTCGTCCACCGCCGGTGCCGGTGCCTCCTCGATCAGCTTCTGGTGCCGGCGCTGGAGCGAGCAGTCGCGCTCACCGAGATGGATGACATTGCCGTGCTTGTCGGCCAGTACCTGGACCTCGACGTGGCGCGGATCGGGCAGGTAGCGCTCCAGGTACACCGTCGGGTCAGAGAAGAACTTCTCCCCCTCGCGCGCGGCGCCCTCGAACGCCGCCTGGAGCTTGTCCTCACTGAGGGCCACGCGAAAGCCCTTGCCTCCGCCGCCGCCGGCGGCCTTGACCGCCACCGGGTAGCCGATCGTCTCCGCGATCAGCTTGCGGGCGTCGTCGACGGTCTCCACGGGCTCGGTGGTGCCCGGCACGATCGGCACCCCGGCGGCGTTCATCAGCTCGCGGGCCTTGGTCTTTGAGCCCATCGCGTCGATGGCCGAGGCGGGCGGCCCGATGAACGTGATGCCGTGCTTCTCCAGTGCCGTGGCGAATGCGGCGTTCTCAGCCAGGAATCCGTAGCCGGGATGCACTGCCTCGGCGCCGGAGCGCTCGACCACCTCCAGCAGCTTGTCGATCACCAGGTAGCTCTCGGCAGCCGGGCCCGGCCCCAGAAGGTAGGCCTCGTCCGCGCGCTTGACGTGCGGTGCGTCCCGGTCTAACTCGGAGTACACGGCCACGGTCCCGATCCCCAGCTCCTCGCAGGCCCGGACGATCCGCACGGCGATCTCACCGCGGTTGGCGATCAGGATCTTGGAGAACATGGGCGGGCGCGGACTTTACCGTCGGCGGCTCCAGACGGCGCAACCGCGCGGCGTTCGCCCGGTGAGAGACGCCGTGTGAACGGGGTATTAAGGCATCAGGACGGTAACCGGTGCTTCGGCAAATCTTGAGATGGCTTTACTACACTTCGGCGCCGTGAACACGCTCCCGGACGTGCGCGGGACGCGCCCGGGTGTCGACAGGCTCCACGACGCGTCCGCGGCCAGCGAGGTGCAGTCTGCGACGGCGATTCCGGTCACGGCAGAGGGGATCGTCACGCCCGAGGCGCGGGTAGTCCCGCTCAGAACGCGGCTGTCCAGCTTCTGGGACTGGGCGGCGTCGCTGGACACCCGCTGGCGCTATCCGCTGCTGGTGTTCGTGAGCACCCGCGTGCTGTACCTCGCCCTGGCCGGCATCGACCATTTCGTGCGCACCGGCAGCTTAGGGCGTCACTGGGGCCTGGGCCGGGAGCTGGCCAACTGGGACGGCGCCTGGTACATGGCCGTCTCGGTCCACGGCTATTACCACCACCTGGTCCTCACCCACTGGAACACCCTGGGGTTCCTGCCGCTGTACCCGATGCTCGTGTGGCTGCTGATGCACGCGTTCTCGATGTCCGACGTGTTGGCCGGGATGATCATCTCCACGGTCACCGGCGCCGCGGCCACGGTGCTGATCGCCCGGCTGGTCGAGCGCTGGTGGGGTAAGGACGCCGTCCGCCGCTCGATTCTGTTCTTCTGCCTGTTCCCCGGATCGATCGTCTTCTCGATGGTGTACACCGAGGGCCTGCTGCTCGTCCTGGTGGCCGGATGCCTGCTCGCCATGGAACAGCGAAGATGGGTGCTGGCCGGCCTGCTGGCCGGCCTGTCCACCGCGGTCGAGCCGGTCGCGATGGCGATCATCCCCGCCTGTGCGGCGGCCGCCTGGCTGGAGATCCGCGCCCGGGGCTGGCGCGACCGAGATGCGCTGCGGTCGCTGGCCGCCCCGATCCTCTCGCCGCTGGGCGTGGTCGGCTTCGGCGTCTTCCTGTGGATCTGGACGGGCACGCCATTGGCCTCTTTCACGACGCAGAAGATCGACTGGCACGAGACGACCACCCCGCTGGCCATCCCGCGATCCGCGGTCACGCTGGCCAAGCAGGCGCTGGGGGTGGAAGGCCCGCCCCATCCCAATGTCGACCTGAACATCGTGGTCGGGCTGCTGGGCACCGTCTTTTTGATCTGGGGACTGCGCTGCCTCTGGCGGTTGCGCGCCCGGGTGCCGGCGGCTGCGCTGGTGTGGACCGCGGCGCTGGTATTCATGACGCTGACCTCCAACTCCACACCCCCCAACGCCCGGATGCTGATCTGCACCTTCCCGGTAATCGTGGCGGTGGGGGCGTCGTTGCGCGGGCGGGCCTACCGGCGGCTGGTGACCAGCAGCACCCTGTTCCTGATCGTGATGAGCATGATCACGTTCGTCAGCTCCGGCCTGCGCCCGTAGCGTCCGCTCGGCCAGGCATCTCCGCGCAAGCTTCAGCGCGTGAAATTCGTCACGTAGATGGGCGCGGCATAGCCGAACGTCCGGCGCTGCTGGTGCCCGAAGGCGTGACCCAGGTCGGCCAGGAGCGCGTGGTAGCGCGTCAGATCCCGCTCCGAAGCCTGAGGACCGGGCCGGTGTCCCTCGTGGCTGGCCACGACCCAGAGGCGCGGGCACGAGCGCTCGATCTGGTCGAGGCGAGCCGCCGAGGGAACGGTGTACTGCTCCACGTACGGCCGGACGACGTTCCACGGGGCGTCCGGCAGGACCGGAGTCAGGCGCTGGATGCCCGGGTCCTCCCGCCGGTAGTAGTCAAACAGCATCCGGCCGTCCTGGGGATAGAAGAGGATGCAGTCGCCCGACCGGCTGGCGCGTGCGACCTGGAAGGCCGCCGCCTTCCAGTTCTCCGGAGTGGCACGGTACGTGGGGGCCACGACCAGCGCCCGCATCACCAGCAGTAGCACGATGGCGCCGATCCCGAGGAAGCGGGCCCGGCCGGGAAGGTCAAGGCCCCAGGCCAGCAGCAGACCGACCACCGGGATCAGCAGGATCACGGAGCGCGCCAGCTCGATCGGTTCGCCGGCCACGGCGGCGGCCAGCATCACCACGATCGGCACGATCAGCCAGCTGCCCGCTATCCAGGCGCCGGTGCTCGCCGGCTCGCCCCGCCAGGCGAGCCGGCGAAAGCGCACGTGCAGCACGACCAGCCGGACGCCCACGGCCAGGGCCAGGGCGATCGTGACAGCGCAGGCGGCGATCGTGATGGCGGTGATGTGGAAGTTCGGCGGCAGGCCGGAGGAGATCAGAACCAATCCCGCCCGGCCGGCGATCGCCGGGGTCACCGGGTCTACCCAGAACAGCTGACCCGAGCCGCGCTGCAGTGCCAGCACGCTCAGCGGGATGCAGCCCACCGCCACCAGCACCAGGCAGCCGCCGATGAGCCGAGCGCGGTGCCGGAACAGGGGCAGGACGGCGAGCTCGGCCAACAGGATCAGCCCGGCGTAGAAGCTCACGTACATCGACAGCAGGCTCAGCACGACGTAGGCGATCGTGGCGGGCCGGGGCGCCCTGCCGGGCGCCTGCACGATCGCGGTGAAGGCGAGCAGCGCGGCTGTGGCGAGCGCCACCATCAGCGCGTAGCCCCGGGCATCCTGGCCCCAGAAAACCAGGGGCAGGCTGAGCGCGCAGAGCAGGCCCGCGCTCAGTGCCACCCCGCGGCGAGCAAGCAAGCGCCAGGCGAGGACCGCCGTCAGCCCGGCCGTGACCGCATCGGCCACCACCGACGGGGCACGGACGACTGCCACGGCGCTCCCGAACCAGTCCACGAGCACGTGCAGGAGCAGGTAGTAGACGAGCATGTTTCCCCCGTCATGGCGAATCGCCCGCCACAGACCGGCTCCGTGCTGGGAGACGATCGCAATGCTGGCTCCCTCGTCCAGCCAGAGACTGCGGGTGCTCAGGCGGTAGGCAGTCAGGCCGGCCGCCAGCAGCACCGGCAGGCCGATGGCGAGAACCAGCGAGATGCCCCCTCCCGAGCCGGCCGTGCGGCTCGAAGGGTCTGGCTCAGCCAGTGGCCTCGGATGCCGCGACCGAGCTGGACTCGCCAGTGGCATGGCCGATCGGGGAAACGCTCACGCGCGGGCGCCGGGGCGGCAGGCGCTCGCGGAACCCAGCGGCCCGGGTCGCCGCCAGGCTGGGGAGCGAGGTGAGCGCCAGGCGCCGTTGCAGGCGCGGGCCGAGAACCCACGCGAGAACCACCAGCGCGTACACGCACACGGTGATCAGGGAGTCGGGCAGCGGGACGGCCACCTGCCCGTCCGCCATCACCGGGAAGGCGCAGACGATCAGGAGCGCAGGCAGCCAGAATTGACGCTGGGCGCGGCGGTCGGCGGCCAGCAGCACGACTCCCCAGCTCAGATACCAGGGCCAGGCCGCGGGACCGCCCAGGGCCGATGCGATCAGGGCCACACCCAGATAGCGCGGCAGCGTGCCGTAGCGGACACGATGGCAGAGCGCAAGCGCCAGCAGGCCAACCAGGAAAAAGGCAATCAGGGTGGCGGCGTTCTCCCAGCCGGCCGCCGCCTGCTCCACGCCGGCGCCGAACCGGTGCGTGATCTCCCACAGCGACACCGAGATGGCGGTGGATGGCGTCAGCGCCATGCGCGCGGTGGCAGGAGTGGAGAAGAGGCTGCCGGAGATCCAGCTCAAGCCGACTCCGGTGAGGGCCCCGGCGGCCAGTAGCACGGCGGCCACGGCCGTCGCGCTCGAGCCGAGGATCCTCCGCCACCGGGCCGGCTCGGCGCGCCACCAGCAGATGGCGATCATCACCACCGCGGCGGCGGCGGGCAGCTTCACCGTGGCAGCCAGCGTGCAGAGAGCGATGCCGAGGAGCGGCCGCCGCTCGACGGCCATCGCCACTCCGGCTGCCATCAGACCCGCCATCAGCGCGTCGTTGTGGCCGCCCGCCACCAGGTAGAGCAGGCTGAGCGGGCTGATCACGGCCAGCCAGGTGGCTCGCGCCGGATCGGCCCCGAGGTTGCGGGCCAGACGCGGGACGGCCCAGGCCAGGAGGCCGAGACCGAAGAGCGCGGGGACTCGCAGCAGGACGATTCCGAGCGTGATATGGGGCCCGGCCAGTCTCTGCACGAGCGCGGCCAAACCGATGAACAGGGGCCCGTAGGGCGTGGTTGTGTGCGTCCAGGTGCTGGAAACGCCGGCCAGCACCCGGGGATCGTGCAGCGCCTGCGGGGCAGTGTGGTACGGGTTCAGGCCATGCGCCAGGACGGCACCCTGGGCCAGGTAGCTGTACATGTCGAAGCTGAACAGGGCCGGACCAAGGATCAGCGGCAGCGACCACAGCGCACCCACGCCCACGAGCTCGCCGGCCGTGGCACCGGGGCGGCGGTGCAGGCGCACGCCCAGTCCGGCCCAGGCCAGACACAGCACGATGACGCCCGCCCAGAACACGTGCCACTGCACTCCGTGGGTGCCCAGGTCAACCTCCCACCACCAACGTGTCGGCCGCTGGGACAGCAGGCTGGTGGCGGCGATCGTCGCGGTCAGGGAACCGGCCAGGCCCAGAGCCGGCCAGGCAATACCCACGTGGCTTCTCAGGGCACGCGACATCAACCCACAAACCTACCCGTAGTGGCGGGATTTCCGCATTGACGCGGAGTTAGGTCCGTACGGGAAGGCTACGCGGATCAGCGTCCGGCCGTGATCATCCCGGCGGCGACGGTGGTGTTGCTCGTCTCGTCGATCAGGATGAAGCTGCCGGTGGTGCGGTTGCGGGTGTAGGGATCCACCACCAGCGGGCTGCTGGCCCGCAACTGCACTCGGGCCACCTCGTTGAGCTTCAGCTCGGAGACGTTGTGGTCGTGCGCCAGCGTGTTGACGTCGACCCGGTAGTCGATCTTGTCGACGATCACGCGGGCCGACCGCGTGGTGTGCTTGATCGTGTAGCGGCCGCCTTCGGACATCGGCTCCTCGCCCATCCAGCAGAGATTGGCCTCGACCTCCCGGGACACGCTGGGGGCATCGTCGGCTTCCACGATCACGTCGCCGCGAGAGATGTCCACTTCGTCTTCCAGCAGAAGGGTGACCGACATCGTCGGGAAGGCCTCCTTGATGGCACCCTCGAACGCGTCGATCTGACGGATGCTGGTGCGCCGTCCGCTGGGCAGCACCACCACCTCCTGTCCGGCGTGCAGCACGCCACCGGCGACCTGCCCCGCGTAGCCCCGGTAGTCGTGATGCTCGTCGCTCATCGGCCGCACCACCCATTGCACCGGGAAGCGGACGTCGGCGAGATTGCGATCCGGGGCGATGATCAGGTGCTCCAGGTGGTAGAGCAGGGGCGCACCCCCGTACCACGGAGTCTCCCAGGATCGCTCCACCACGTTGTCGCCCTTCAGCGCGGAGATGGGGATGAACGTGATGTCCGGGATCTGGAGGCGAGCCGCCCAGTCGGTCATCTCATCCAGGATGCTGTAGAAGACGTCCTCGGAGTAGTTGACCAGATCCATCTTGTTGACGGCCACCACGACGTGGGGGATGCGCAGCAGCGACGCGATGTAGGTGTGCCGGCGGGTCTGCTCGCTCACGCCCTTGCGCGCGTCGACCAGCACGATCGACACATCGGCGGTGGACGCGCCGGTGACCATGTTGCGGGTGTACTGCTCGTGCCCGGGTGTGTCGGCGATGATGAACTTGCGCAGCTGCGTGGCGAAGTACCGGTAGGCCACGTCGATCGTGATCCCCTGCTCGCGCTCCGCCCTCAGCCCGTCGGTGAGGAGCGCCAGGTTCAGGTACCCGTCGCCTCGGCGCTCCGAGGTTTGCGCCACATGGGCCAGCTGGTCCTCCAGGATCGACTTGGAGTCGTGCAGGAGACGCCCGATCAGGGTCGACTTCCCGTCATCGACGGAGCCGGCCGTGGCGATCCGCAGAAGCTCGCTCGTCCGCCGCCGGCCGGTGCCGCCCTGAGGCGTGGCCGGACCGTGTCCGTTGGCCGTGGTGCCGGTGCTCAAAAGTAGCCTTCCCGCTTGCGATCTTCCATAGCCGCCTCGGTCACCCGGTCATCGGCGCGAGTCTCACCGCGCTCGGTGATGCGCGTGGCTGCGATCTCGGTGACCACCTCGGTCAGCGTCGAGGCCGTCGAGCGCACCGCGCCGGTGCAGGTCATGTCGCCGACCGTGCGGTAGCGGACGGACGCCTCGAACGGCGTCTCTCCATCAAGCAGCTCGACGAACTGGTTGGCCGCGTACAGCATCCCGTCGCGCTCGAACACCTCCCGGGTGTGTGCGTAGTAGATCGAGGGGACCTCGAGCTTCTCTTCGGCGATGTACTGCCAGACGTCCAATTCGGTCCAGTTGGAGATCGGGAAGACGCGCACATGCTCGCCCTTGCGGATGCGGGCGTTGTACAGCGCCCACAGCTCCGGGCGCTGGTTCTTGGGATCCCACTGGCCGAAGTCGTCCCGGAACGAGAACACGCGCTCCTTGGCTCGAGCACGCTCCTCGTCCCGCCTGGCCCCACCAAAGGCGGCGTCGAAGTCGTGCTCAGCGATCGCGTCGAGCAGCGTCGTGGTCTGGAGCCGGTTTCGCGACGCCCGCGGCCCCGTCTCCTCGCGCACGCGGTCGGCGTCGATCGAATCCTGCACGCTGGCCACGATCAGGCGCTCGCCCAGCTGCGAGATCATCCGGTCGCGGAACTCGATCACCTCGGCGAAGTTGTGGCCGGTGTCCACGTGCATGATCGGGAAGGGGAACTTCCCGGGGCGGAACGCCTTCTCGGCCAGCCGCAGCAAGACGATCGAATCCTTGCCGCCGCTGAACAGCAGGACGGGCCGCTCGAACTCGGCGGCCACTTCGCGCATGATGAAGATGGACTCGGCCTCGAGGCTCTGGAGATGGGAAAGCTCGTAACTCATGGCTTAGGGGCGCTCCGGGACGACGCGGCCGATTTCAGCTCAGACGTGCAGGCCGCACTCGGTCTTGTCCTCGCCTGCCCAGCGGCCGTCGCGGCCCGATCCCGGCAGCGTGCATGGGGCGCAGCCGATCGAGGCATAGCCCTGGTCGTGCAGCGGATGGTAGGGCAAGTCGTGCTTGAAGATGTACGTCCAGACGTCCTTCTCGGTCCAGTCTGCGAGCGGGTTGAACTTCAGGATGTCTCGGCGCTCGTCTCGCTCGAGCTTGGGAGCAGCCGCCCGGGTTGGCCCCTGCTCGCGGCGAATCCCGGTGACCCACGCGTCG
>DASZMP010000047.1:0-36401 GCA_035551795.1 Solirubrobacteraceae bacterium
CGCATCCGCCGCATCCGGCGCTCGGACCGGCGCCGGAGACGGCCGCTCGGCTTCGTCCGGGCCATCGGCTTGCGGCTCCTCTGGCTCCGTGGCCTGAGCGGTGCGCCGGTTCTCGGCCAGGAACGGATCGTCCTCCAGGGAGCGCCGGATCCGCCCGCCGGCCCAGGTCAGTCCGGCCGCCGCCAGCAGGGCCAGGAAGATCCCCCAGTCGAGCCCGGTGCTCAGCACGTACTGGCCGTGCGTGGCCGGCGAGGGTGCGGTAAACAGCCCGATGATGACCAGCAGCAGGCTCAGGGCGCCGGCGCCCGTGACCGTGCGGCCGTCCCCGCCGGGCAACTCGCCGCCCCGCCCCTCGGCGCACAGGAACAGGAATACCAGCATCCCGAGCGACACGATCAGGATCAGCGCCTGCACGAGGCCGAACGAGCCCCAGCCGCTGATCGACTCGCTCTGCGAGAGGGCGCCGCGCGTGCGGGCGCTGTGGCTGACCACCGTCGCCTGATACCAGGGCAGGAACAGGGTCAGCCAGAGGACGGCCGCGGCCACCGCGGCGAGGCGGCGCTCGCGGTTCAGGGCCTTCCAGGCGCGGCCGAGACGGATCGCGCCGTCCACGGCCCGTTCCATGAGATCCCCGCCACCGGCGCGTCCGGCCCCCGCGCTGTGATCCGGATCAGGGGCCACGTTCCGATTGTAGGGTGGGGGCCGGTGGCCCCGTTGCGGTTAGGCCTTGTGACGCGGCGCCAGCACGAGCGAGCCGACGACGCGATGGAAGTTGCCCGCCAGATCCGTGGCGGCCAGGTGCACGGTGTAGGTGCCCCGGCGCAGCGCCGGCACCGAGAACCCGTGCCCGCCGTAGGGGAACTGGGCGCTGGTGGACAGCATGGTATGGCTCCCCCGAAGGATCACGATTCCCACGTGAGACACCTTGGACAGGCGGAAGCGCAGGACCAGGCGCCGCCTGGCGGTTCCGCGCCGGGTCAGCTGCGTGATCCTGGGCGGGGTGTGCAGGTAGGCGTGGAAGTGCTGCGCTGTCTTGCAGTACACGGTGGCCCCGACCCGGCTGCACAGCTCATCCAGGAAGCCGGTGACCAGCTCGTGGTAGGACAGGTCGTCCTCCAGTCCCGGCTGGTATAGCGACCAGGCGCTGGTGTCGAAGTGCGGCACCTCCCCCTCCGCCTCGGCGTTGCCCGCCGCGAACAGCCGCCAGGCCACCCGGTCACCGCTGTAGTGGGCGTAGTCGTACAGCCCGATCAGGGTCTGCAGGAACGCGTTGATGATGTCCACGTGCGGGGCAAACGAGTACTGCAGGAACCGGGTTCCCTTCCGCTCGGGGACGGCCACTCCCGCCCCTGGCCGGCGGCGCAGGATCCCCAGGGCCTGATGGGCAAGCGTCAGGTAGCTCGCCTCGTCGGTGGCCCGGTAGGCCCGTGTGAGGGCCTCCAGGGCAGTTCCCTGGGCCATCGCGCTGACCCACGGCGGCCGCCCATCGTCGAAGCTGAAGTAGTACTCCCAGGCCAGCCCGCCGGCCCGGTGCACGGCCAGCGGTATCAGCTCGCCGAGCAGCGACCGCAGCCGCCCGTAGTGGGTCCGGCCGGCCGAGTACAGGCCATCCGCCTTGCCAAAGCTGCCCAGCACCTGCAGCTCGATCCCCTGTCCCGGGTAGTACTCCCACACCAGCTGGGAGCCTGAGAACTCCACCCGCGTGCCGGAGGCCAGCAGCGGCCCGGCCTTCCACCACTGCACGTTGCGCTTCAGGGTGAGGAACAGCGCGGGCAGTCGAGACTCGGTGAGCTGGTGGCGGGCCGTGATCGCCTCCAGCGTCGCGATCACGGCGCCGAGCTCACTGCGGCGCGTGCCGTGAAGCCTGCCGTGGGTGCGTCCCGCGGCTCGCCAGCTGCTCAGATAGCCGCGCTCCTGCGCCGGGGTGATCGAGCCGGCGCGCTGGAGCTGGGACAGACGCCTCGGCACGGTCAGCCGAGCGCGGTGCGAGACCGCCGCCGAGGCGGTGACGCCGCTCACTCGCGCGCGCGACGCGTTCCGGAGCGGCGAGTCGGCGCCTGCCGGGACCAGCGGGCGGGCGCCCCCGGGGACCGGCCAGTCGGCGTCCGCCGGGAGGTAGCGGTCGTTCACCACCCGCGCGCGCCCGCCGGGCATGAGCAGCCTCACCCGCGCGGCCTGGGCGCTCCCCGCCAGACAGCACGCGATGAGAACACCGCCTACTGCGGCCATAAGCCCCCAGGCGACGCGACGGTGCAAGTGCGTCCCGGAGATCACTCCGATGCTATTTTCGGCTGGTCGTTTCCGCATTTTTCACGAGGGGTCCCTTGCTTCATCACCCGAAACCGGCTCGGGTTGCGCACCTGACGTTCGCGCTGCTCGCCACCGCCGCCGCCTGCCTCCTGCTGAGCGCCTGCGGCTCGAGTTCGCCAGGCAACGCTCGAAGCCTGCTACGCCAGACGTTCAGCGGTCCGCACAGGGTCAACAGCGGCCGGCTGACCTTCGCCCTATCCCTCCAGCCATCCGGATCCTCGACGCTGACCCAGCCGATCAGCCTCTCGCTGTCCGGACCGTTCCAGAGCCGCGGCACCGGCAAGCTGCCGGCGTCCAACTTCACTGTCGCGATCTCCGCCCAGGGCCACACGGGCTCGCTGTCGATCCTGTCCACGGGCACAAAGGGCTACGTGACCATGTCGGGCGTCAGCTACCAGCTGCCGGCCTCGAGCTTCCAGAAGCTGGAGTCGAGCTTCTCCTCGATCGCCTCCTCGGGCGGTGCCAGCTCCTCGAGCAAGAGCGGCGTACTGTCCAAGCTCGGGATCAACCCGCTGGGCTGGCTCGATAAGCCTCAGGTGGTCGGGTCGAGCAACGTCGGCGGCGCTCAGACCACGCACATCCGCGCTTCGGTGAACGTGCCGGCACTGCTCCGGGACCTCAGCACGTTCATGCAGAAGGCCGCGTCGCTGGGGATCTCGGGCACCAGCGGCCTGTCGAGTGGCCTGTCCTCGGCGACCCAGCAGAAGATGGCCAGCGCCCTTCAGAAGCCGAGCTTCGATCTGTGGACCGGCAAGAGCGATAAGACGGTCCGCCGCCTCGAGGTGGGGCTGAGGTTCCCGCTGACCGGTCAGATATCGACCCTGCTCGGCGGCTCCAGGGCGGCGGGTCTGGACCTGACCCTCCAGTACGGCCAGCTCAACCAGCCCGAGTCGATCACGGCCCCCTCTAAGGTCGAGCCCTACAGCATCTTCTCGGCCAAGCTCAACTCGGTGCTCCAGGCACTGGCCAGCAGCGTGTCCTCGAGCTCGCTGGGGTCCACCAGCTCCGCCACCGGCACCACCAGCTCCCCGACCACGACGACAGGAAGCAGCTCCACCACTCCAGCCGGCATCACCAAGGCCTACAGCCAGTGCGTGACCAAGGCCGGCCAGAACGTGGTGAAGATGCAGAAGTGCGCCGCGAAGGCGAGCAGCAGTGGCGGCTGATACCGCGGGTTGCCCGGTGAGCTTCCGGGTGGCGAGCCGCGTCGGCGATCGTTAGTCTGCGCCGTCATGGCAGACGCACGCCGCGTGGAACTCGAGGACCTGGTGAACCGGCCGGGGACCTATTTCAACCCCCAGACCGAGGTCCTGATCGTGGTCGACGACTCTCCCGAGATGGACGGGGAGATCTTCAACATGGAGGAGTACGAGGGCGCCGACTGGGTCCTCATCTCCGACGAGACCCCGGTCGACGAGCTGCGCCGCGACGAGCTGCTCGAGTCCTTCCAGATTCGCTACAGCCCCGCCGAGGTGGGGACTGACGACGACGAAGAGCCCGAGGACCACGAAGAGGACTACGAGGACGTTGGCCGCGAGTAGCTCGAGCTGAGCTCAGCGACCCGGCGCTCCACCTCACTCTCCACGTCCAGAGGCGGTTCTCCGCGCCGAGCCCGCCGGTGGTTGCGCGCCACCACCAGCTGGCGGATCTCATCCCGCAGCTCGTCGTCGACTGCGGGCGCGGTCAGGCGGCGCATTTCGCTCTCCACGTCGAGTGGCGGCTCGCCGCGGCGGGCACGCCGCTCATTGCGGGCCTGCAGCATCTGGCGGATCTCGATGTCCCGCTCGGCCAGCCCGGCGGCGCTGAGTCCCCCGCCTGTGCCTGAGCCGACGCTTGAGCCTGCGCTTGCGTCCCGGGCGCGGTCCCGGTCGCGGACCATCCCGTCGCGGCCGATCTGCTCCCACACCTTGCCGCTGCTGGCCGCGGCCACGACGGCGACCACGACGCCGATGCCGACCACGATCCAGATCACGTACGTGAAGGCACCGTGCATCCCCGAAGTTTCGCGCATGCCCAGGTTTACTCGCCGGCAATCTCGGTGGCTATCCTGGAGGCAGATGGGCAGCACGGTGCGCCACTGGGGGCACTCCGTCCGGTCGCACGCTTGGTTGACGCGAACTCGGCGCGCGTCGGGCTGGGTCGCCGGGCTCACGGTGGCGCTGGCTGTGGTGGTGGCTGCGCTGGCCGGGGCGTTTAGCGGTGCTCCCGGGACGGCTCAGAAGTCCGCCTCCACGCAACTCAGCTTGCTGGGCGCCGTGTCCAGGTCGAACACCCAGGGCGGCACCGCCGCTCCGGTCTCCGCCACGCACCGGCACCCGAACATCGTGTTCGTACTGACCGACGACCTGTCGATGAACCTCCTGCGCTACATGCCCCAGGTTCAGGCCCTGCAGGCACGCGGGCTCACGTTCCGCAATTACTTCGTCTCGGACTCCCTCTGCTGTCCGTCGCGCTCCTCGATCTTCACGGGCAACTTCCCGCACGACACCGGGGTGTACAACAACGTTGGCAAGGACGGAGGGATCCGGGCGTTCTACGCCCACGGAGACGAGTACAACACGTTCAACGTCGCCCTTCAGAAGGCCGGCTACCGCACGGCGATGATGGGCAAGTACCTCAACGGATACCTGGAGGGTCCCAAGCGCTCCCCGGTCTCCAACCGGTATCTGCCGCCCGGCTGGAGCCGGTGGGACGTGGCCGGCTTCGCGTACGAGGAGTTCAAGTACCGGATCAACCAGAACGGTCGCATCCAACGCTACGGAACGGCGCCGCGCGACTACCTGACCGGCGTGCTGGCGCGCCGCGGGGTCAGCTTCATCGACTCCAGCGCGGCGCGGCACAAGCCGTTCTTCCTGGAGGTGGCCACGTTCGCGCCGCACTACCCGTACACGCCGGCGCCCCAGGATGCCGGCGAGTTCCCCGGGCTGGTCGCCCCGCGCTCGCCCGCGTTCAATGTGCTCCCAACCGATCCGCCGCGCTGGCTGAGCGGGCACGAGCCGCTCACGCAGTCCCAGACGCAGACGATCGACACCGCCTTCCGCAAGCGCGTGCAGGACGTGCAGGCCGTGGACCGCCTGCTCACCGAGCTGGAGGCGGCGCTGTCCAAGCACCACCAGCTGAACAACACCTACATCGTGTTCAGCTCCGACAACGGCTACCACATGGGCGAGTACCGGCTGATGCCTGGCAAGCTGACCGCATTCGACACCGATATCCGCGTCCCGCTGGTCATCGCCGGACCGAGGATCCCGGCCGGGGCCACCACCGGCGCGATGGCCGAGAACGTCGATCTGGCCAAGACGTTCGAGGGGATCGCCGGCACCTCCCGGCCGTGCGACGGGCACAGCCTGCTACCGCTGTTCCACGGTGGCATTCCGAAGCACTGGCGCAACGCCGTGCTGGTCGAGCACCATGGTCCGGCTTCCAGCGCCCAGGATCCCGACCGGCAGAACACCCAGAGCGGCAACCCGACCAGCTATGAGGCGATGCGCACGCCGGGCTTCCTGTATGCCGAGTACCGGGACGGCGAGCGTGAGTTCTACGACCTGAAGAACGATCCCTACGAGCTTCACAACCTCGCGGGTGGCCTGTCGGCCGGTCAGCTGAGTCTCCTGCACCGTGAGCTGGTGCGCCTGGAGGACTGCCACACCGGCAAGGCCTGCTGGGCCGCCGAGCACGTGGCCCCCTCCGCCTGAGGCGTTCGTCCGCCGCAACCTTCGCGCGTCATCCGGTTTACGAAGACTTTAGATACGTCTCTCTAAGGTCGCCGACCGCATTCCGCAGCCGGCCCGCCGCCAACCAGGCCGGTCCATGAGCGGCCTGGCGTGGCCGATCACGTCGGAGGAGAAGCTATGCGTGCAGCAACATACCGGCCCGTGCGCCGGACAAGGTGGACGGTCGCCGGGCTGGCGGCGGCGGCCACGCTGGCCGCCCTGCCGGCGACGGCCGAGGCCGGTGCGGTCTCCGTGTTCCCGATCCCCGGGAGCCGCCTGGCCACCGCGGAGACCCAGATCACCTTCCGCGGGGTGCCCGCCGCCGGCCTGGGACAGGTGGTGGTGACCGGTTCGCGCAGCGGGAACCACGCCGGGCGGGTGGTCGGCGACTCCGACGGGCAGGGCGCGAGCTTCCTGCCCGCCAAGCCGTTCGACACCGGCGAGACGGTGACGGTGACGACCCAGCAGGACGTCATCGGTGGCCACTCGGGATCCTTCAGCTTCAGGGTGGCCACCAACGCGCCCAGCGAGCGCGGGGCAGGCTTCCAGAAGGTGAAGCGGGTCAAAGGCGACGTACTGCGCTTCGTCTCGCAGCCTGGCCTGATCCCGGCTGCGGTCAGGATCACGAAGTTCCCGCATCACACCCAGCCGGGAGGCATCTTCGTCGCCTCCCAATCTGGGCCGGTCCAGAGCGGACCTGAGCTGCTGGGTCCGTGGGGCGGGTTGGTGTTCTTCAAGCCAGTACCCCGAGGCGATTCGGCCACCGACTTCCGGGTCCAGAGCTACCGGGGCCAGAACGTGCTCACCTGGTGGCAGGGCTCGGTCAGCAGCGGCGGCACCGGTCGAGGCGTCGATGAGATCTACAACGTCCGCTACCAGCGGGTGGCCACGGTCCGCGCCGGCAACGGCCTGCTCGCCGACCTGCACGAGTTCCAGCTCACACCGCAGAACACGGCACTGATCACCTCCTACCACGCCGTGCGCTGGAACGCTTCGTCGGTCCACGGCGGCTCCAAGCAGCAGGATGTCCTCGACGCGGTCGTGCAGGAGATCGACGTTCCCACCGGCGTGGTGCTGTTCCAGTGGGACAGCCTGGATCACGTCCCCTTGACCGACAGCCACGTCCCGCTCCCGCGCAGCCGTAACAAGCCGTGGGACTACTTCCACATCAACTCAGTCCAGCCACTCCCGGACGGCGACTTGCTGATCTCCGGGCGCAACACGTGGTCGGTCACCGACGTCTCCCACCAGACGGCCCGGACCCGCTGGATTGTCGGCGGTCGTCACTCGAGCTTCACGATGGCCAAGGGAGCCCGGTTCGCCTTCCAGCACGACGCCCGGCTGCGCACACCGACCGAGCTGACGGTATTCGACGACGGCGCCGGCCCGCCGGTCGTGCACAAGCAGTCTCGCGGCCTGACACTGCGGCTCGATCTGACCCACCACAAAGCGACCGTGATAGGGCAGGACGAGCACAAACGGTCGCTGCTGGCCTTCTACGAGGGCAACGTGCAGCTGCTGCCCAACGGCGATGACTTCGTCGGCTGGGGCCAGCCACCGTACTTCAGCGAGTTCAACAGCCGCGGTAGGGAGATCTTCGACGGCCGCTTCGTCGGCAACACCGACTCCTATCGCGCCTACCGGTTCAGCTGGTCAGGCCAGCCGGCCGCGCGACCGGCGATCGCGCGCCGGGTGTCCCACCGGCGGCGCACCGTGTACGCCAGCTGGAACGGCGCCACCGACGTGTCGAAGTGGCGGGTCGTCGGCGGGCCTGACCCGACCTCGACGACGTTCATCGCGAGCCGCCGCAAGAAGACGTTCGAGACGGCCATCCGCCTCCCTCACGCCTACCACTACGTGGTGGCCGAGGCGCTGGGCAGCCACGGTCAGGTCCTGTCGAGCTCGCGGCCGATCAAGGGCTAGGGCGTGCTGCGGCGGTCACCGCGTTTGATCATCCCGATCTCGGCCCTGGCCACGGCCGTCGCCGTCACCGTTGTCCTTCTCGCGGTGGCAGGACGGGCAAGTCGCATGCCGGTCAGCGTCTATCCGCTGGCCGGCAGCCGGGCGTCGCTGCCCCAGACACAGATCGCCTTCCGGGGAGTGTCGCGCGGCCAGCTGGGGCCGATCGTCGTGACGGGCACCAGCAGCGGACGACACTCAGGGACCGTGCGCGCGGATTCCGACGGGCACGGCGCCAGCTTCATCTCCGCCAAGCCGTTCCGGCCCGGTGAGCGGGTCACCGTCCGGACACGCCTACGCATCCACGGCGGCCGCCGGGGGACATTCAGCTTCAATATCGCCCGGCCCTCAACCCCGGTGCCGCCCGCGGCGCTGCCGGTGCTGGCGGCGCCGTCCAGCGCGATAGCGCACTTCCACTCACGCGCGGACCTCGATCCGGCGATGGTGACCGTCGATCGGGACGGCACGCCGGCAGACGAGGGCGACCTGTTAGTCGCCCCCCAGAACGGACCCACCCAGGATGGCCCGATGATCCTCGATCCCGACGGGCGGCTCGTATGGTTCAAGCCGTTTCCGGTCTCGAGTCGCACCCTGATCACCGACTTCCGGGTGCAGAACTATCTCGGCAAGCGGGTGCTCACCTGGTGGCAGGGCTCCACCAACCAGGGCAGCGGCCGCGGTGAGGGGGTCATCTACGACGACCAATACCGGCAGGTGGCCACCGTGAAGGCGGCCGACGGCCTGGCGGCCGACCTGCACGAGTTCCTGGTCACTCGTCAGGGAGATGCGTACGTGACCGCCTTCTCACCGGTGAGCGTGCCCGGCGTCGACAAGCCGGTGATGGACTGTGTGGTGCAGGAGATCGACATCCGAACCGGGCTGGTGCTGTTCGAGTGGCACGCGCTGGACCACGTCCCCCTGAAGGACTCGGACTTCACCCCCAAGTCTCCCGGACACATCTTCGATCCCTACCACATCAACTCCATCTGGCCCACCCGCGACGGAAACCTGATCGTCTCGATGCGCGACACCTCGGCCATCTACGAGATCGACCGCCGCACGGGCAAGATCCTGTGGACGCTGGGCGGCAAGGCCTCCAGCTTCAAGATGGGGCCGGGGACCCGAACGGCTCTGCAGCACGACGCCATCCTCCACGGTGACGGGGCGCTGACGATCTTCGACGACGGGGGCGGCCCGCCGCAGGTGCACAGCCACTCGCGCGGGATCCGCATCAAGCTGAACACCAGGAAGATGACGGCCACGCTGGTCAGGGAGTACGACCACGACCCGCAGACGCTGGCCGACTTCGAGGGCTCGATGCAGCTGCTCCAGGACGGCAACGTGGTGATCGGATGGGGCCAGCAGCCGTACATCTCCGAGGACAGCCCGGCCGGCCGCCAGATCTACGCCGCGCACTTCACCTCGCGCAACTCCAGCTACCGGGCCTACCGGTTCCCCTGGAGCGCCACCCCGGCCAGTCCGCCGGCCGTCGACGCGACGCGCAGCGCGAGCGGGACGACCGTCTACACGAGCTGGAACGGCGCCACCGGGGTGGCCCGCTGGCGCGTTCTCGGCGGCCCTGACTCAAACCACCTGCGGGTGCTCAAGGTGGCCCCGCAGACCGGCTTCGAGACCGAGATCAGCGTCCCGGAGGAGCAGTTCGTCCAGACCCAGGCACTGTCGGCCTCCGGAGGCGTGCTCGGGAGCTCCCCGGTCACGCGAGCCAGATAGTGCCGCCAAGCCCGCAGACGGGAACCACTCGCGCCCAGTTCCTCAAGCGCCTGGGCGGCGCCGCAGGACTGGCCGCCCTGGGCGGCGCCTCCTATGGCGCGGTGCGGTTGGCCGGTGACGTGACGGTTCAGCGACCCGTCTCGCCGGCTTCCGCGCCGGTTGCGCGGCGGGCGTATGCCTCGCGCCGGGACCTGCGTCCTCCCGGTGTGGAGGTGACCGGGATGCCCAACGGATATCTGCTGCTCAGCCCCAGCATCAAGGGTGCCTCGCGCGTTGCCGCCGAGCCTGGGGCTCTGATCGTCGACTCCGCCGGGGAGCCCGTCTGGTTTCGCCCGGTCCCCGACCACGACGCCGTGACCAACCTCGCGGTCAGCCGGTTCGGTGGCCAGCCGGTTCTGAGCTGGTGGCAGGGCCAGATCAACAGCACCGGCTATGGCCAGGGGGAGGGGGTGATCCTGGATGCGGCCTACCGGCAGGTCGCCTCCGTGCGGGCGGGACATGGCCGCAAGGCCGATCTGCACGAGCTACAGCTCACCCCGGAGGGAACGGCGCTGATCACCTGCTTTCCCCAGCCGGTCGACGCCGACCTGTCGGCCGTCGGGGGTCCCGCCCGTGGACAGGTCCTGGAAAACGTCATCCAGGAGGTGGATGTGCGTTCCGGGAGGGTGATCCTCGAGTGGCGCAGCCTCGATCACGTGCCGGTGACCGATTCCTACCACCCGGTGCGTGAGCCGTTCGACTACCTGCACGTCAACTCCATCGACCTCACTCCGGACGGGCACCTGCTGATCTCCGCGCGCCACACGTGGGCTCTCTACAAGATTCATCGCCGCACGGGGGAGGTCATCTGGACGCTGGGCGGCAAGCGCAGCGACTTCTCGCTGGACCGTAACGCCCGCTTCAGCTGGCAGCACGACGCCAGGCAGCTCTCTGCGGACACGATAAGCCTGTTCGACGACGGCTCGGACGGTCCGTTGAGAACCGAGTCTCAGTCGCGCGGACTGGTGCTGGCGCTGGACGGCGCGACCCGGCGAGTCCGCGTGCAGCAAACCTACGAGCGCCAGCATCGGGGCCTATCGGCGGCCGCCATGGGCAACGTGCAGACGCTTGCCGGCGGCAACGTCCTGGTGGGGTGGGGAATCGAGCCGTATGCCACCGAGTTCAGCCCCGCGGGCCGGATGATCTCCGATATCCGGATGCCCGCCGGTCTCTTCTCCTACCGGGCCTTTCTGGATCGCTGGACCGGCATGCCAGCGGCCGCGCCCGCCCTGGCCGTGCGGGCCGGGCGCCGTGGAGGCGTCGCGCGCGCCAGCTGGAACGGCGCCACCGCGGTGACACACTGGCGGTTGTACCTGGGGCAGCGCGGCGCGCTCAGGCCCGGGCCCATCGTGCCGCGCAGCGGTTTCGAAACGGCCATCCCGTTCGTGGGCTCGGCCGGTGCATTCCGGGCCGTGGCGCTGGATCCACAGGGTCGCCGGCTCGGCATCAGCCCGGCCGTCCGCGCCTGACCTTCCGCCTTCGTGGGGCGTATGGCGCGCATCTCGGCGGCCATGAGATACGCTTTGCTCCAGTGATTGACTGACTAGTCAATCGACCGCGTTTTCAGAGGAGACAACACCGTGGTTGATTTCACGCTCACCGACGAACAGCGAAACATGCGCGAGATGGCGCACGACTTCGCCGAGAAGGAGATCCGGCCGGTCGCCTGGGATTACGACCGGGACGGCACCTGGCCCCAGGACATCATCGAAAAGGCCTGGGAGGTGGGGTTGATGAACAGCCACCTGCCCGAGGAATACGGCGGCCCGGGACTGGGCTACCTGGATGGCGCGATCATCGAGGAGGAGATCGCCTGGGGCTGCTCGGGCATCGGCACCTCGCTGTCCTGTAACGGCCTGGCCACCGCACCGGTCACGCTGGCCGCCTCCGAGGAGCTCAAAAAGGAGTACCTGGGCCGGCTGGCCGAGGCGCCCCTGCTGGCCTCCTTCTGCCTGACCGAGCCCGACGCGGGCTCGGACGTCTCCGGGATGAAGACCACCGCCACCCGCAAGGGCGACAAGTGGGTCATCAACGGCTCCAAGTGCTTCATCACCAACGGCGAGTACGCCAACTGGTACACGGTCTACGCCAAGACCGACAAGGACGCCGGGCACCGCGGCATCTCCTGCTTCATCGTGCCCCGCGACGCCGGCGTGGTCGTCGACAAGCACGAGGACAAGATGGGCCAGCGGGCCTCCAACACGGCCACGATCACCTTCCCCGAGGTGGAGATCCCCCTGGAGAACCTGGTCGGCGAGGAGAACAAGGGCTTCAAGATCGCGATGATGACCCTCGACCGCACGCGTCCCGGCGTGGCGGCGATGGGTACCGGCGTGGCCCGGGCGGCGATGGAGTTCGCCCTCGAGTACTCCAAGGAGCGCGTCCAGTTCGGCGTCCCGATCGCCATGCACCAGGCGATCCAGTTCATGATCGCCGACATGTCCACCAAGGTCCACCTGGCCCGCCTGGCCACCTGGAATTCGGCCGTGCTGCTCGATCAGGGCAAGCGCAACACGCTGGAGTCATCCCACGCCAAGCGCTTTGCGGCCGACTCCGCCATGGAGGTGTGTACCGACGCCGTCCAGGTGTTCGGCGGTTACGGCTTCATCAAGGAGTACAAGGTCGAGAAGCTGATGCGCGACGCCAAGATCCTCCAGCTCTACGAAGGCACGGCGCAGATCCAGCGCCTGGTCATCGCGCGCGAGACGCTCCTGCCGCGCCGGATCGAGGAGCCGGCCGCGGCGGCCGCGTAGTCCCGCAGCACGACTGCCGTTCTGGGGGGCGGCCTGTGACGGCCGCCCCTGAGTTCACGCGTCAGCCACGTCCAGGAGCGAGTTGATCAGCGTCAGCGTCTGCTCTGCCGAGGGAAGCCGGTCGTTTTGGTCGGCTGTGTCCGGCGGACTGAGCATCAGCCGGCGGCTGGCCCGGCCGAAGGCGGCGTCGATCAGCATCAGCGCCACCACCTCGGGGTCGACCGCGGGGTCGGCCCGGCCGGCCGCCTGCTCGGCGCGCAGGTAGGCGCCGAGTGCGGTGACGCCCTTGTGCGGCCCGAGGTCGTTCTCGGCCACGTACCGGGCCAGGGAGGCACCCAGCTCCGCATCGGCCTGGGCGGCGTGGAGCACCGGCAGCACGTCGTCGAAGAACTGCTCCAGCGACGCGAGTGCCGCGGCCAGCACGGCCGGTCGCTGCATGGCGGCCGGCGGTTGGGTGACGAACTCCAGGGGCTTCATCCCGTGGGCGAAGGCGGCGCGCAGCAGGCCCTCGCGGTCGCCGAAGTGGTAGTAGACGCTGGCGTCGGAGACGCCCGCCCGGGCCGCCACTTCGCGGCTGGTCAGCTTGGCCACCCCCTCCTCCCGCAGCAGCGCCAGCGTCGCGCCGAGGATCGCCTCGCGGCCGCCCGACGGCGGTCGGCCCCGGCGTCTGGGTTGATCGGTGGCGGCCATCGCAGGCCAAGCGTAAACGCCGCGCCAGACCGGTTCATAAATTTTTGAGCGCACGCTCAGAAATAGTGATAGCCTGAGTGCCAACTCAGGAATACCGAGCCCTTGGAGGCGGTGATGGATCGCAAGTGGTGGACCCTGATGGCCGTATGCACCGGCGTGTTCATGCTGTTGCTGGACATCACGATCGTGAACGTGGCGCTGCCGCAGATCGAGCACGCCTTCAGGGCCAGCCTGTCTGACCTGCAGTGGGTGATTGACGCGTACGCGCTGACCCTCGCGGCGCTGCTGTTGACCTCCGGCTCGATCGCCGACCTGGCCGGACGGCGGCGGGTGTTCGCCACCGGGATCGTTGTCTTCACCCTGGGTTCGGCGCTGTGCGGGGTGGCTCAGAGCCCGACGATGCTGTCGCTCTCGCGCGGGTTCCAGGGGATCGGCGGGGCGATCATGTTCGCCACCGCGCTGGCCCTGCTGGCCCAGGCGTTCCCGCCCCGCGAGCGGGCGACGGCGCTGGCGGTGTTCGGCGCCACCACCGGTGTTGCCGTGGCGGTGGGGCCGGTGCTGGGCGGGGCGCTGACCAGCGGCCTGTCGTGGCGCTGGATCTTCTTCGTCAACCTCCCGGTCGGTGCCCTGGCGCTGGCGGTGACGCTGGCCAAGGTGCAGGAGTCAAAGCTCCCGCGGGCACCCCGTCCCGAC
Organism: Solirubrobacteraceae bacterium; assembly: GCA_035551795.1. Classification (GTDB taxonomy): domain Bacteria; phylum Actinomycetota; class Thermoleophilia; order Solirubrobacterales; family Solirubrobacteraceae; genus Palsa-465. The sequence goes on from DASZMP010000047.1 coordinate 13,889, forward strand.
TGGGCGGGCTTCCTCAGCTTCAGCCTGTCCCTGGCCGGCCTGGTGTACGGCCTGATTCGCAGCCAGCCCGACGGCTGGGGCTCGGCGACGGTGCTGGGCTCACTGACGGCCGCTGTGGTGCTGATGGCCGCCTTCATCCTGATCGAGCTGCGCCAGTCCGAGCCGATGCTCGACCTGAGGCTGCTGCGCGTCCCGACGTTCAACGGCGGCCTGATCGCCGCCTGGGCGGTGTCGGCGTCGATCTTCAGCCTGCTCACCTACCTGACGCTGTTCATCCAGAACATCCTCGGCTACTCCGCGGTCCAGGCCGGGATCCGCTTCCTGCCCTTCACCGGCGTGATCTTCTTTGCCTCGGCACTGGCCGGACGGCTGACCGACAGGCTGCCCACGCGCGCGCTGATCGCCGCGGGCTTTGCGCTGGTCACCGCCGGTCTGCTGTTGATGCGGGGGCTGACCGCGACCGACGGCTGGACCCATTTCCTGCCCGGCTTCCTGGTCTCGGGTGTGGGCGTGGGGCTGATCAACGTGCCGCTCGCCTCGACCGCGGTCGGCGTCGTGGCCCCCGAACGGGCCGGGATGGCCTCGGGGATCAACTCCACCTTCCGCCAGATCGGGATCGCCACCGGCGTGGCCGCGCTGGGCTCGATCCTCGCCTCACTGATCAAGAGTCACGTGGCCAGCAGCCTGTCCCGGACCCCGCTGGCGGCCCACGGCCACCAGCTCGGCGCCGCGATCAGCTCCGGCGGGCTTCAGACCGCGGCCCATGGCCTGCCTGCCCACCTGCAGGCCATCGTGTTCGGCGCGGCCAGAGCCGGCTACGTGGACGCGTTGAACTCCGTCCTGCTGATCGCCGCCGTGGTGGCCGGCGTGGCCACGCTCGCCACTCTCGCCACGATCCGCCAGCGCGACTTCTACGTCGTGCACGGCCCGGCGGCGGAGCCAGACGCCGTCCCGGAGATGATCGCCGCTTGAGCGTGCGACAGGAACGGGTGTACAAGCAGAAAACGTGTTCGGGCGCGCAAATCGCACCACGACCGCGGGCATTGCGCGCCCAGACAGGTTTTTCATGTTCGGGCGCGCGCAAATCGCCGGGCCAGCGGGCGGTTTGCGCGCTGGAACACGTTCGGCAGCCAACTGACAGCCCGCAGGGGCCGGACCACCGGCTCAGTCGTGCTGGAAGTGCCCGCCCGCGTAGATGACCCGCGCGCTGCCGTCCTTCAGCACGGCGGTGACCGTCCGGTCGGTGGTGGAGACGATGTCGGTGTGGACGCTCGAGCGGTTGTACCCGAGCCGGTCCCACTCCTCCTCGCTGACGGTGGTCTCGTCGCCGTCGTAGCACGAGCGGTAGCTGAGCCCCACGGCGATGTGCGTGTTGCCGAACGGGCCGCCCATGTTCTCGTCGAACAGGGTGTGGGCCATGAAGTGCGAGACCCGGGACAGGCTGGCGTCGGTGAGCGAGAACTCGCCGACCCGGTCGGCGTTCTCCACCGCCACCATCTCGCGCAGCAGATCCTCGCGCTGGGCGGCCTGAGCCCTCACCACCCGGCCGTCGCGGAACTCCAGCTCGGCGCCCTTGATCAGCGAGCCGTATGCGTAGAGCGGCTCGCTGAAGCGGATCCAGCCCTCGGTCCCCCGCCAGTCGGGGCTGGTGAACACCTCGAAGCTCGGGATGTTGCGTCCCTCGCCGCCCAGCCAGCGCCGGTGCTCGCCGAGCGTCAGCCACAGGTCGGCGTCCTCGCCCTGGACGTGCAGCCGGTCGATCGGGAGCGAGTTGAGAAACGCACAGTGCTCGTCGATCTGCGCGGTCACCTCGCGCCAGCGCGCGATCGGGTCGGGGTCGTCCAGGAAGCAGGCCGCCGCGATCTGGCCCCAGTAATCCTCCAGGGACAGGTCCGCCTCGGCCGCCATCGCCTCGGTGCCGTACAGGCCGACCGTCCAGGTCAGCCGGCCGGCGCCCTCCTTGGCCTGCTGCCACTCGATCAGCGGCATGTGGGACTGGTTGTGGCGCATGATCTTCTCGGGCGGCACCCCCTCCAGGCCGTGCGGGTTCAGCGGGCTGGTGATCGCCACCAGGTGATCCATCTGATCGATCGTGCCGCGGTAGAAGCGATCGGGGAAGAAGTCCAGCTGCTCGTCTGAGGCCAGCTCGTAGAAGTCGCGGGAGCGCTGCTCCACGGTGTCCTCGGCCGGTTCGTACTCCCGCAGCACGTGGCCGCCGGAGCGCCACACGGCGCGGCACACCGCGGTGAACAGCGGTTTGGCGTTCTCCGGTCCCACCACCAGCACCACGTCGCCGCGGCTGATCCCCTGGCCACCGCCCAACGCGAAGTCGACCAGGACCCTGGCGTAGCGCTCGATCAGCTCGGCATCGGGTTCGTAGCCCCCCACGAGTCGGGAAGCCTAGCCGCTGGCGCTCAGTCGTGCTGGAAGCGACATCGCCCTTGGCGATCCCGCCTTCGCCTTCACCGAGCGCGTAGTCGACGAGCAGCCGGGCGTAGCGCTCCAGATAACTCCTGGGCCGGTACGAAGGCGGCCAGGCTCAGACGCCGGTGAACTGGCCGCCGCTATAGACCACCTGCTCGGCGCCGTCGCTCATCACCGCGGTGACGGTGCGGTCAGTGGTGGAGACGATGTCGGTGTGCACGACGGAATCGTTGAAGCCCAGCCGTTCCCACTCCTCCTGGCTGACCTGGCCGGGATCACCGTCGTAGCACTGCTTGATCGCCATGCCCACGGCCACGTGCGTGTTCCCGAACGGCCCACCGACGTTCTCGTCGTACAGCGTGTTGGCCATGAACCGCTTGATCGGGGACAGCCGGGCGTCGGTCATCGAGAACTCGCCCACGCGGTCGGCGTTGTCGGTGGCGATCATCTCCCTCAGCAGCGGCTCGTTCTCCTGCGCCGAGGCCCTGATCACCCGTCCCTGCGCAAACTCCAGCTCGACGCTCCTGATCAGCGATCCGTAGACGTACAGTGGCTCGCTGAACCGGATCCAGCCCTCGGTGCCCCGCCAGTCGGGGCTGGTGAACACCTCGAAGCTCGGGATGTTGGCGCCGCCTCCGCCCATCCACCGGCGCCGCTCGCCCAGGGAGATCCACAGGTCGGCGTCCTCGCCCTCCACGTGGAGGCGGTCGATCGGCAGCGAGTTGAGCCAGCCGGCCCGCCGGTCGATCTCCCGGGTGACCTCGTGCCACTTGGCCACCGGGTCTGCCTCGTCCAAAAAGCAGGCCAGCCGCACCTGCTCCCAGTACTCCTCCAGCGACATGCCGGCCTCGGCAGCCATCGCCTCGGTCGGGTAGAGCCCGATCGTCCAGGACAGCTTGCCGGCGTTCTCCTTCTCGTTGCGCCACTCGACCAGGGGTCCGCGGGAGCGCCGGAAGCGCATCAGCTTCTCCGGGTCCACCTGCTGCAGGACGTCCGGGTCGCTGTCGGCCATGATGTGCAGCGAGTGGTCCATCTGGTCGACGAGACCACGGAAGTATTTGTCCGGGAAGAAGTCGAGCTGCTCGTCGCTGGCCGCCTCGTAGCGGACGCGCGAGACCTTGAGGTCGTCCTCGTCATCGGCGTAGTAGCCGTCCAGCACCTGGCCGCCGGACTGCCACACGGCCCGGCAGGCCTCGACGTACAGCGGCTTGGCCGAGTCCGGGGCGTTGACGTAGACGACGTCACCGGGCTTGATCCCAGCACCCTCACCGAGGGCGTAGTCGACCAGCAATCGGGCGTAGCGTTGGAGAAGCTCCTGCGGTGGGGTGTAGATCATGGGCGCAGAGGTTAGAGTCATCTGACATGAGAGCGTTCGTCACGGGAGGGACGGGGTTCATCGGCGGCCGGCTGGTGGCCAAGCTGCGCGAGCGCGGCGATGACGTGGTTGCGCTGGTCCGCTCACCCCAGCGGGCCGACACCCTGCGGGCGCTCGGCTGCGAGCTGGTGCAGGGCGACCTCAGCGATTCCGAGCGCATGCGCGAGGCCATGCAGGGCTGCGACGGCGTCTTCCACGTGGCCGCCATCTACAAGGTGGGCGTGCCGAAGTCAGAGCGCCAGGCGTTGCTCGACGCCAACGTGCAGGGCACCGCCAACGCCCTGGATGCCGCGGTGCAGGCGCAGGTGCCTCGCATCCTGTACGTGTCCACGGGCAACGTGTATGGCGACACGCACGGCCAGGCGGTGGACGAGACCTACCGCCGCGATCTCGGCGAAGGGTTCCTGTCGACCTACGACGAGGCCAAGTACCGGGCCCACGAGCTGGCGCTGGAGCGCATCTCCCAGGGCGCGCCGATCGTGATCGTCCAGCCCGGCGGCGTGTACGGGCCGGGCGACCACTCCGAGCTGGGCAACGCGATCGAGATGACCCGCAAGGGACGCATGCCGATGATCCCGTTCGCGGACATGCGGATGTCGTTCGTGTACGTGGACGACGTGGCCGACGGCATCATCCTCGCCTTCGAGAAGGGCCAGATCGGCGAGTCCTACAACCTGGCCGGCGCCCGAGCGACGATGAGAGATCTCGTCCAGACGACCGCGCGCCTGACCGGCCGGCGCGAACCAAAGCGCGAGATGCCCACCGCGATCATGCGGGCCTCGGCACCACTCGGGCCGGTCGTGGGGCCGCTGTTGGGCTTCCCGCCCAACTTCCGCGAGCTGATCAGCGTCTCCGACGGCGTCAGCTACTGGATGACCGACGAGAAGGCGCGCACCCAGCTCGGGTTCTCTCCGCGTGGACTGGAGCAGGGCCTCAGGGAGACGCTGTCCGCGGTTGACGGCGCTCCCGCCTCGGTGTAGGACGGCCTGGTAGGCCGGACCCGCGGGCCAGAGGCCGCGGTGAAGGTGGACGTGGCCCGTCTCGTAGGTCTGCCCTGGGTATTGGACTCACGGCGGCTGGCTCACCGAAACAACCAAAAACTCCCTAACCCCTGCCTCTGAGAGGGGGTGCGCACTCAAGTGGTTCTATATCCACCACAAAGTCGCAAACCCATCCGTGCGGCCGGGGGTGGTGGACTTTTTGGTGGGAATGGGGTGAAACAAGCTACCGCCCCGAGAGCAGGGTCCGCTCAGCCAGCCGAACGGACCACATGCCGCTTCTTTTGAGCAGTTGGGTGGGAATCAGCGACCGGATCTAGCGACTCAGGTCACTGGGCCACAACGCGGGGTCGCGGTAGGCGATCTGTCCCGCGGCCACCGTCGCCGCCACGATCGGCACGCCGGGGCGGTAGGCGAAGTGGGCGGGGGAGGGCGCGGCCAGCACCGCGGCGTCGGCCCGGCAGCCCGGCGCCAGCCGGCCGATGTCATGGCGGCGCAGCGCTCGGGCGCCGCCGGCCGTGGCCGCCAGCACCGCCTCCTCGATCGTCATGCCCATGTCGCGGACGGCCAGGGCCAGGCAGAAGCCCATCGCGGTGGTGTAGCTCGAGCCCGGGTTGGTGTTAGTCGCTAGAGCGACGCTGACCCCGGCGTCGATCGCCCGGCGGGCGTCCGGGTAGGGCTGCCGGGTGGCGAAATCGGTGGCGGGCAGGAACGTGGCCACGGTGTCGGAGCCGGCCAGCGCATCCAGATCCTCGTCCTCGAGGTAGGTGCAGTGGTCCGCGGAGGCCGCGCCCATCTCCACGGCCAGCCGCACGCCCGGCCCCGGCCCGAGCTGATTGGCATGGACTCGCAGAGCGAGGCCGGCCCGCCGGCCGGCCTCGAGCACGGCCCGTGACTGCTCCGCGTCGAACGCGCCCTCCTCGCAGAACACATCGATCCAGCGGGCGTGGGGCCGGCACGCCTCGAGCATCTCCCCGCACACCAGGGACACGTACTCATCGGCCCGCCCGGCGTAGGCCGGGGGCACCGCGTGGGCACCCAGGAAGGTGACGTCGTCGGTCAGCCCGGCGGCGATCCGGCACAGCCGTGCCTCGCCTTCCACCTCGAGCGCGTAGCCCGACTTGACCTCCACGTGGGTGATGCCCGCCCGCAGCCCCTCCTGGCGCCGCACCCGGGCCGCCGCCTGCAGCTGGGAATCCGGCGTCCGGAGCGTGTCGGCCACCGTGGTCAGGATGCCGCCGGCCGCGTATGGCTGGCCCGCCATCCGCCGCACGAACTCCTCGCCACGGTCACCCGCGAACACCAGGTGCGTGTGGCTGTCGACGAACCCGGGCATCACGCAGCGACCCTCGGCATCGAAGCGCTCGTCGGCCGCGGCTCCGGGACGCTCGATCGCCGCCACCCGCCCGTCCTCGATCACCAGCGCGGCCTCTCGCACCAGGCCCAGCGGTCCCTCGCCCTGGGCGGCATCGCCGGTGACCAGCAGCCCGATCCGGTCGATCACCAGACTGGACATCGCTACACCGCGCTGATCGCGGCGGTCAGCTCGGTGGCCGCGTCGATGCGCACGTGGCGCCCGCCGCTGACCACCACCTGCCCGTCGACGATCAGCGTGTCCACGTCGTCGGCCGTGCCGGCGAACACGACTGCGGCCAGGGCATCCTCGGGACGGGTGCCGGCGAGACGGACCCCATCCAGCCGCACGGTGACCAGATCGGCCAGGGCCCCGGGGGCGATCCGCCCGCCCTCGGGCCAGCCCAGGCTGTCGTAGCCGTTGACGGTGGCGCCCTGGGCCAGCGTGGCGGCCGTGTGGTTGCCGCGCACGAGCGTGCCCAGGCGCTCGTCGAGCTCCACCGCGCGGGCCTCCTCGAACAGGTCGATCACGGCCTGCGAGTCGCTGCCGAGCGTGAGCCTCCCCCGCACCCGCCCGATGCCGTCAGCCAGGTCTCGCTCGGTGGTCGGGCACAGGCAGCAAAAGCCCTCGTTGGCCTGCAGCAGCTCACGGTCGCCCTCGGTGAAATGGGTGGCGTGGACGGCGGTGAACCGCGGCGACAGCGCGCCGATGCGGTCGAGCAGTTGCAGCGGGGTCATCCCGTGCTTGCGCAGGCACTCCTCGTTCTCGGCCGGTTGCTCGGAGACGTGTGCGTGCAGCGGCCAGCCGTGCTCCGCCGCCACGGCGGCCACGGTGCGAGCCGAGTCGGGATCGACGGCGCGGACGCTGTGGATCGCGGCACCGAGCCGCGCTCCGGCCGGGGCCGGGATGGCGGTCACGCGCTCGGCCCACGCCTCCGCGCTGCGGTCGCGGAACTGCGGCAGGCCGCCCTCCAGGTAACAGGCGTCGATCAGCGTGATCCGCAGCCCCGCGTCGCGAGCCGCCCGGAGCATCGCCTCGGAGTGGTGCAGGTAGTCGAACTCGCCGACCAGGGAGATCCCGGCCAGCGCCATCTCGGCGAACGTGGCCCGGGCGAGGGCCTCGACCAGGTCCTCGTCTTCAAGCGCCTGCGCGAGCGCGTACATCTGCTCGCGCCAGGTCCAAAACGAGCCGTGCGTGGCCGCCTCGGTGCGACCGCGCAGCGCCCTCTGGAAGGCGTGGGAATGGGCATTGGACAGTCCCGGCAGGGTCAGACCGGGAAGCACGGTAGCCCCGGCGGTGGCGGCATTGCCCGCCGCCACCGCCGAGATGCGCCCGCCCTCCACATCGATCCGCACCCCCGGCTCAGGGACCTCGCCGGCCAGCCAGGCCAGCTCGCACCAGTACGTGGTCATCTCGGCAGATCGGCGATCCGCGCCAGGAAGTCGTCGCGCCCATGACGCTCCCACTGCTCCCAGGTGGCCAGCGTGCGCGGGTCGGCGCGATCCAGGAACAGGATCCCGTCCAGGTGGTCGATCTCGTGCTGGAAGGTGCCGGCGGTGAGACCCTGGACCACGTGCTCCTGGGGCTCGCCGTGGCGGTCGAGCGAGCGCACCCGGATGCTCACGTAACGTGACACGTCACCCCGCAGGTCAGGCACCGACAGGCAGCCCTCGTTGACCAGGACCGTCTCGTCGCCGACCGGCTGAAGCTCCGGGTTGACGATCACCGTCAGCGGGAACGGCGGCTTGTAGGGGTAGCGCGGGTTGTCGTCCTCCACCTCGATCACCGCGATCCGCACGGGCAGGCCCACCTGGTTGGCGGCCAGGCCGGCCCCGGCGTGATCGCGCTTGGTCTCGATCATGTCGTCGATCAGCCGCTGGGTGGCGGCTGCGCGCAGTTCGTCCACCGTCAGCTCGCGGGCCCGCTCCCGCAGCACCGGGTCGCCCACCGTGACCACGTCCAGCGAGCTCACGAGCCCATCGGGATCCGCACGTCACGCTCCCGGGCGACCTCGGCGGCGCGGTCATAGCCGGCGTCGACGTGGCGGATCACGCCCATCCCGGGGTCGCTGGTCAGCACCCGCTCCAGCTTCTGCTCGGCCAGCGCCGAGCCGTCGGCGACGCACACCATGCCGGCGTGGATCGAGCGGCCGATCCCGACGCCGCCGCCGTGGTGAATCGACACCCATGACGCGCCCGAGGCGGTGTTGACCAGCGCGTTGAGCAGCGGCCAGTCGGCGATCGCGTCCGAGCCATCGGCCATCGCCTCGGTCTCCCGGTAGGGCGACGCCACCGAGCCGGAGTCGAGGTGGTCACGGCCGATCACGATCGGCGCGCTTATTTCGTTATTGGCGACCATCCGGTTGAACCGCAACCCCAGCCGGGCCCGCTCGCCGTACCCCAGCCAGCAGATCCGGGCCGGGAGCCCCTGGAAGGCGATCCGCTCACCGGCCGCCGAGATCCACCGGTGCAGCGGCGCGTCGTCGGGGAACTCGTCCAGCACGGCGCGGTCGGTGGCGGCGATGTCGGCCGGATCACCGGACAGGGCCACCCAGCGGAACGGCCCCTTGCCCTCGCAGAACAGCGGCCGGATGTAGGCCGGCACGAAGCCGGGGTAGTCAAACGCGCGCTCGAAACCGCCCAGGCGCGCCTCGGCGCGCAGTGAGTTTCCGTAGTCGAACACCTCCGAGCCGGCGTCCTTGAACCCGACCATCGCCGCGCAGTGGGCGGCCATCGCCCGCCGGGCGCGCGCGACGTAGGACTCGGGATTCTCGGACCGCAGCCGCACCGCCTCCTCGAAGCTCATCGTGTTGGGGATGTAGCCGTTCAGCGGATCGTGGGCGCTGGTCTGATCGGTGACGATGTCGGCCGGGAAGCTGCTCTTGAGCAGCTGGGGCAGCACGTCCGCCGCGTTGGCCTCCAGCCCGATGCTGACCGCCCGCCTCTCATCGCGCGCGGCCAGGCAGCGCCGCACCGCATCGTCGAGATCGTCGGCCACCTCATCCAGGTAACGGGTGCGCAGCCGCCGCTCGATCGCCTCGCGATCGACCTCCACGCACAGCGCCACGCCGCCGTTCATGGTCACGGCCAGCGGCTGGGCGCCGCCCATCCCGCCGAGCCCCGCGGTCACCGAGACCGTCCCGGCCAGGGTGCCGCCGTGCCGGCGCCGGGCGATCTCGGCAAAGCACTCGTAGGTCCCCTGCACGATCCCCTGGCTGCCGATGTAGATCCACGACCCGGCCGTCATCTGGCCGTACATCGTCAGCCCCTCGGCCTCGAGGCGGCGGAACTCGTCCCACGTGGCCCACTCGGGCACCAGGTTGGAGTTGGCGATCAGCACCCGGGGCGACCATTCGTGGGTGCGGAACACGCCGACCGGCTTGCCCGACTGCACGAGCAGCGTCTCGTCGCCGGCCAGCGACTTCAGGGTGGCGATGATCGCGTCAAACGCCTTCCAGGAGCGTGCCGCGCGTCCGGTGCCGCCGTACACGACGAGGTCGTCGGGATGCTCGGCCACCTCGGGGTCGAGGTTGTTCATCAGCATCCGCATGGGCGCCTCCTGAGGCCAGCCACGGCAACTCAGCTCAGTGCCGCGCGGCGCGCGCACGGGCCGGGAACCCTCAGAAAAGCTCATGCCAGCTCTCCCACGATCGCCTCCACGTTGTTCAGCAGGGTGCTGTTGTGGATCAGCCCCCGAGCGATCTCGAGCTCAGGGGAGAGCCACCGGTCCGGCCCGGCTCCGGGCACGTGCTCGCGCAGCGCCAGCACGGCGATCTCGGTGGCCGGAGCGGGGGTCAGCGGCGCCCGCAGGTCGATGCCTCGCGCGGCCGCCACCCACTCGATGGCCAGGATGCTCTCCAGGTTCTCTGCGACGGTGCGCAGCTTCTTGGCCGCCGACCAGCTCATCGACACGTGATCCTCCTGCATCGCCGAAGTGGGTAGGGAATCGACCGAGGCGGGCGCGGCCAGACGCCGGTTCTCGGCGACGATCGCCGCCTGCGTGTACTGGGCGATCATCAGCCCCGAGTTGACCCCGGCGTCCGGAGCCAGGAAGGGGGGGAGGCCGTGCGAGCGGGAGGCGTCGAGTAGCCGGTCGGTGCGCCGCTCCGCGATCGCCCCGACCTCGGCCGCGGCGATGGCCAGGAAGTCGCAGGCGAAGCCGACGGGGGCGCCGTGGAAGTTGCCGCACGACTGCACGCGGCCGTCGGGCATCACCATTGGGTTGTCGATCGCCGACACCAGCTCGCGGCTGGCCACGCCAAAGCAGTGCTCGAGCGTGTCCCGGGCCGCGCCGTTGACCATCGGCGCGCAGCGCAGCGAGTAGGCATCCTGAACCCGGGGGTCATCGAGGCGGTGGCTGGCCACGATCGCCGAGCCGTCGAGCACCCGGGTCATGTTGGCCGCGCTGTCGCCCTGGCCCGGCTGGGGCCGCAGGCCGACCAGACCGGCGGCGAACGCCTGGTCGGTGCCGAGCAGCGCCTCCACCGACATGGCGGCCGTGATGTCGGCCACCTTGAACAGGCGGCGCAGGTCGTGTATGGCCAGGATCAGCATGCCCAGCGACCCGTCGGTGCCGTTGATCAGCGCCAGGCCCTCCTTGGCGGTGAGGGTGAGAGGTTCGATGCCGGCGCTCTCGAGTGCCGCGGCGGCAAAGCCCTCATCGTCTGGCGCGCTCACCTGTCCCTCGCCCAGCAGCGCCAGCGCGCAGTGAGCCAGTGGCGCCAGGTCACCGCTGGCCCCCAGCGACCCGTGCTCGGGCACGACGGGCGTGATGTTGGAGTTGAGCAGCGCCAGGATCGTCTCGGCCACGACCGGCCGGGCCCCCGAGTACCCCATCGACAGCGACCGCGCCCGCAGCAGCATCATCGCGCGCACCACCTCGCGGGGCATCGGATCGCCCACCCCGGCCGCGTGCGAACGGATCAGCGCGCGCTGAAGCTCGATCCGCCGCTCGGGCCCGATCCGCACGTTGGCCAGCGACCCGAACCCGGTCGACACGCCGTAGGCCGGCTCGTCGGAGGCGGCCAGCCGGTCGACCACCTCGGCGCTGCGCTGCATGGCCTCGCGAGCGTTACGGCTCAGGATCACCTCCTCCGAGCCACGGGCGACCCTGACCACGTCGTCGGCGGTGAGGGCGTAGCCGGTCAGCTCCATGAAGGGCCGACCCTACCGTGTGCCCGGCGAACACGTCTGGAGCCGGCGCGGCCCGCGCTCACTCCGTGGAGGAGAACTCCCAGATGGCCACGCCGAGCATGATCAGGCCCAGGATCAGGATCATCCCGGCCTCCAGCAGTCCCGGCACCCGCCAGCCCCACCATGTGATCCCGCTGTCCAGCGCTCGGTGGGCCAGCGGCGAGATGCTCAGGTGGCTGAACACCAGGCGCCGCATCGGGTCGACGGCGTAGGCCAGTGGATCGATCCGGTTGAGGATCGTCAGCCAGGTGGGCAGGCCCGAGGCGGGGAACATCGCGCCCGAGATGAAGTACATGGGCATGATGATCATCTGCATCACGCCGAAGAACGACTGCATCTGCTTGATGCGGATCGCGATCATCAGTCCGAAGGCGGTGATCGTGAACGCGAGCAGCAACTGCAGCCCGAACACTCCGAGGATCAGGCTCGGGGCGTAGGGCACGCCCACCAGGCCGGCGATGGCTAGGACGATGACCCCCTGGGCACACGCCACCGTGGCTCCGCCCAGGGTCTTGCCGATCACGATCGAGCTGCGGCGGACCGGCGCCACCATCATCTCGCGCAGGAAGCCGAACTCCCGGTCCCACACGATCGAGGCGGCGGAGAACATGGCGGTGAACATGACCGCCATGCACAGGATCCCCGGGTAGATGAACGTCTTGAGGTTGACCCCGTGGGTGCCCGAGCGGGCCAGCGTCTGAAGACCGCCGCCCAGCACGAACAGGAACAGGAACGGCTGCACCAGCTGAGTGACGATTCGCAGCCGGTCGGAGGCGAAGCGGATCAGCTCGCGGCGCCACACGATCTTGATCGCGCGTAGCTCCGAGGTGAGGCTGCGCTGGGGTACATGGACCCGGACGACCTCGGTCTCGTCGTGATCGTGCTCGCCGAGCTGAGAAGCGGGTTTGGAAACGGTCGTGCTCATCGGCGGCCCCCGCCATGCATCATCGCCATCATCCGGTTGCGGTTCTTGCCCGGGTCCTCCTCGGCATCGCGAATGCTCGTCCCCGTGAACGACATGAACACGTCGTCCAGCGTGGGCCGCGAGACACTCACGGACAGAATCGGCGGGTGGGCCGGATCCCATTCGGAGAACAGCCGCGGCACGAACTCCTCGCCCTTGTCCACGTTGAACACCACCGATCCCTCAGAGAGCTTGCCCTCGATCTCGAACTGATCCCTGAGCGCTTCGATGGCGGCCGGGTTGTCATCGGTCTGAATCGTGAGCCGATCGGTGCCGACCCCGGCCTTGAGCTTGGCCGGGGCATCCAGGGCAACGATCTCGCCATGATCCATGATCGCGATCCGCTCACACCATTCGGCTTCGTCCATGTAGTGGGTCGTCATGAAGATGGTGATCTCCTCACGCTCCTGGAGCTGTCCGATGTAGTCCCAGATCGAGCGCCGGGTCTGCGGATCCAGGCCGATTGTCGGCTCATCGAGGAACAGCACCCGGGGCGAGTGCATCAGCCCGCGGGCGATCTCCAGTCGCCGGCGCATGCCTCCCGAGAACTGTCCCACCACCCCGTCGCGGCGCTCCCACAGGCCCACCATCTTGAGCACCTGGCGCATCCGCGGCTCCACCAGGGCCGACTCCACCCCGTAGAGCTCGGCGTGCAGCTTGAGGTTCTGAGTGGCGGTCAGGTAGTTGTCCAGGGTGGGGTCCTGGAAGACCAGTCCGATGTTGCGCCGTACGTCATCGCGCTCGTGCACGATGTCGTGACCGGCCACGGTGGCCGAACCCGAGGTCGGCTTCATCAGCGTGCACAGCATGTTGATCGTGGTGCTCTTGCCGGCGCCGTTGGGGCCCAGAAAGCCGAACACCTCGCCCGCACCCACCTCGAAGCTCACGCCGCGAACGGCTCTCACCTGGTCGAAGGTCTTGACCAGGTCCTCGACCTGGATCGCGGTGGCGGTCATCGTCGCAGTCATAGGCCCAAGTGTTTCTGCATACGGACACTGCTCAGCTTACGATGTCTCCGGACAGTGACCTGGGACCGACGAATCGGTCCCAGGTCGCGTCGTGCCTGCGGCGTCGCCTCAGCGCGCCGCCGGCTCACTCGCCCTCTTCGGCCAGCAGCCGGTACAGGCTCCGGCGCAGGTCGTTGAGCAGCCCGGTCGCCTGAGCGATCTTCTCCTGATCGCCGTCCTGCATGACCTGAGCGGCCGCCTTGGCCGCCGAGGCCAGGGCCCGGCCGAACGCCTTGCGGTCGTGGCCGAGCTCGTCGTCGTCTTCGAGCTCCCAGGGCGGCTTCTGCTCGCCCCGCTCGGCCAGGTGCTCCCGGCCGGCGTCGGTGATCTCGAATGTGCGTCCCGGCTCGCTGCCGCTCTGCACGGACTTGATCAGCCCTTCGTCCTCCAACTGGGAGAGGGCCGGGTACACCGAGCCCGGGCTCGGGCTCCAGCGTCCCTCGCTGCGCTCCTCCAGGGTCTTCATCAGCTGATAGCCGTTGTGAGGACCTTCGGAGAGCATCAGCAGCAGGGCCACTCGAACGTCACCGCGGCGCCTGCGCGGGCGGCCCCACGGGCCGCCGAATTGTCCGGGGCCGCCGAAGGGTCCTGCCCCCCAGCCGCCTCGTCCTGGGCCGCTGTGGCGACCTCGCATGAACGCGAAGTCCTCCGGTGCGACCGTGTAATGCCTCATCTTGTGGTGAGAACACATATCCCGTACCTCCTTACTAATACATATCGGGATAGGTCAAAGATATATCGTTACCGATCGCTTGTCAAGGGGCTGCCTTGGGGGTGATTCATCTAGAGCCGGGATAGGCGGCACTCGATGCGTCACCCCCGCGGCACCCGCGACCCGAGCATGGGACGATGTGAACCGTGTTCGTGTTCAAGGCCGCGGTCGTCGGCGCCGGCACCATGGGCGGGGAGATCGCGCAGGCCATCGCCAACGCCGAGACCCCGGTCGTGCTCAAGGACGTGGAGGAGCGTTTCGTCGAGCAGGGGCTGGAGAAGGCCCAGTCGTTGTGGCAGGCCCAGGTCGATGCCGGCAAGCTCGAGCCCGGCGAGCTGCAGCGCCGCCTGGGCCTGATCCACCCGACCACTGCCTACGACGCCTTCGGCGACGTCGACTTCGTGATCGAGGCGGTGCCCGAGCGCATGGACATCAAGCAGTCGGTGTTCGAGGAGCTTGACGAGGTGACCCCCGGCCACGCCATCCTGGCCTCGAACACCTCGTCGCTGTCGATCACCGAGATGGGGGAGGTGACCAGCCGCCCCGAGCAGGTGGTGGGCTTCCACTTCTTCTACCCGGCGTCGGTGATGCGGCTGATTGAGGTGATCGAGGGCGCGGACACCAGTCCCGAGACCACCCAGGCGGCGGTCAACTTCGCCCAGCAGATCAAGAAGACCCCGATCCGCTGCGCCGAGGTCCCCGGGTTCGTGGTCAACCGGATCCTCAACTCGGCGGCGTCCGAGCTTTGGCGCCACCAGCAGGAGACCGGCCAGGACATCCAGGAGGTCGACCGGATCGTGGCCGAGTCGAAGGCGGCGCCGATGGGGCCGTTCTTCCTGGCCGACATGCTCGGCCTGGACACCGTCCTGCACGTGGCCGAGTACCTCCAAGGATGCTACGGCGAGCGCTTCTTCGTCCCCGAGCAGATGCGGCAGCTGGTCAGCCAGGGGCACCTGGGCGCAAAGACCGGCCAGGGGTTCTATGAGCACGCCTGAGCTCGTCGAGCGCTTCACGCTCAAGGCGCTGGTCGAGAGCTGTCTCGTCCTGGAGGAGGGCGTGGCCGCGCTCAAGGACATCGACCTGGGGATGATGGCTGGGGCCGGGATCATACCCCCGCCGTTTGCCCGGGCCGATCAGATCGGGCTGGACGAGATCATCGAGCGTCTGGAACGAGCCCAGCAGCGGTGGGGCCCCGAGTTCGCCCCGCCCCGCATCCTTCGCCGGCTGGTCGCACAGGGCCGGCTGGGCGTCAAATCCGGCCAGGGCTTCTTCCCCTACCCCCAGCCCGACCAGGGCTGGGAGGACTCGCCCGTCAAGCTGGAAAGCCGCCAGGCCACGGCGATCGCCTGGCTGGACCGCCCGCCCGCCAACTCGATCTCCCCGGAGATGGTGGAGAGCCTCAGCCGCGTGTGGGAGCAGGTCAGCCAGCGCGGCTCCGTGCGCGCCCTGATCTTCGCCTCGGCCAACCCGATGCTGTTCTGCGCCGGGGCCGACATCAAGGCGTTCACGAAGATGGACGCCGAGGCGGGGGCAGCGCTGGTCGACACCATGCACGGGCTGCTGCGGGACATGGAGCGCAGCCGGATCGTCACGATCGCCGCGGTCAACGCGCTGGCCTTCGGGGGCGGCTGCGAGCTGGCCATGGCCTGCGACATCCGCATCGCCGCCGGCTCGGCCAGCTTCGGTCAGCCCGAGATCGGGCTGGGGATCATCCCGGGCTTCGGCGGCACCCAGCGCCTGCCCCGCCTGGTCGGCACCGCCAAGGCGCTGGAGATGAACCTCACCGGCGAGCCGGTCGGGGCCGAGGAGGCCTACGAGCTGGGCCTGGCCAACAGTCTGGTCCCCGATCATCAGCTGTTCGACGAGGCCCTGGCCTGGGCGCGCAAGCTGGCCGAGCAGGCGCCGCTGGCCGTCCAGCAGATCAAGCGCGTGTCCGGCCACAGCGATCTCGATACAGGAATCGAGGCCGAGAAGCAGGCGTTCGGCGCCGTGTTCGGCTCCGAGGACGCTCGCGAGGGTATCTCGGCGTTCGTGCAGAAGCGCCGCCCCAAGTTCAGCGGCCGGTGACCGCGGCGCCGGCGCGACGCCTGGCCGAACTGATCCGTCAGGCGCTGCCCAGGGCCCGCGCGCGTAGCGCCGCCTGCACGCGGCCCAGCGCCAGCTCCACCTCGGCGAGCTGCTCGGCCCCGAGCTCGCCGGACAGCGCCGCCTGAGCCGCGTCGGCCACCGCGTCGCGCTGGGCGGAGAGCTCGGCCAGCCGCTCGGCCAGCATGCCTGCCGCCGGGTCGGCACCCAGCTCGGCCAGCGTGGCGTCGAGCGCGACCCACAGCTGAAGGGCCGCCTCTCGGTCCCGGCCGGCGTCGAGGTCGGCCTGGGCCCGGTGCGCCAGCGTCTCGCAGGCCAGCAGCTTGTCGCGGCCGCCCAGCACGGCGGCCAGCCGGGCCTGGGGCTCCAGGACCTTGGCGCGTCGCCGGGAGGTGCGGGCCGGAAGCAGCTCGCGCGCCTCGCTCCAGCGCCCGTGGGCGACCTCGTCGCCGACGCCGTACCCGACCCGAGCCACCAGCAGATGGCCGCGGCTCACCTCCGGGAGGTGCGGGTCGGCGGTGATGAGCCCGAACGCGTGCAGCGCCCGGTTCAGGACACCGAGGTGGGCGGTCAGCTCGCCCTCGCCGGCGTCCGCCAGCCACCGTCTCGCCGCGGCCTGGTCGGCCAGCGGCGAGGCGACCGAGATGACCGTGGCGCGCCCGGTGCTCACAGGCGTGGGGCCGGGCTCGGTCGGAGCATCCCGCCGGCCCTTGGACAGCCGCCCTCGGCGGGGTTGCGCCGCCAGGGTGGCCAGCACCAGGACGTGCGCGGCGGGATCGTCCGGCGTGGCTCCCGGCGCCCGCAACAGGTAGCGGCCGTCCGGTGGGCCGAGCGCCCAGGGAACCTCGACCTGGCTGAAGCTGAACAGCGGCAGTGGTGGCGGTCCCGGTGGCGGATCAGCCGCCGGACGAGGCCTTGATGGCGTACTTGCTGCGCCCGGTGGGCACCGCCGGCTCGGGAATCTGGTTGAGGTGCTGGATCAGCTGGACCCACTGCTTGGGCTTGAGGATGCTCTTCACCTGGCCGGACAGCCGCTTGTTGGCCCCGAACGCCGGGGTGTAGGCAACCTGGATCCGGTTGGCGTGATCCGGCAGCCCCAGCGTCGTGGGGTTGCCCTTGTAGCTGTGCAGGCTGATGATCTGGTCGGGGGCCATCGCGCCCTGCAGCGTGAGCAGGCGGCGGATGGCCAGATCGGCGATCGATCCCGGGCCCTGGTTGCGCTGCACGGGGATCCCGTTGATCGCCGAGATGTCCATGCTCGACCCGTGCTTTCCGGCCGGGTCGATTCCGTTGGACCCGGCGTCGCAGGCCAGTCCGGAGATGGTCGGATCAAGCCCGGACGCGCTCAGGAACTCCATCGCCCCGAGGATCCGCCGGTCGATCAGGCCGGCCTGGATGTCGCGCCGGCCGCAGGTGTAGATCTTCACGTGCGGGTCGTTGAGCACCCGGGCCTCCAGCTGGGTCTTGGACTCCAGCAGGATCTCGCCGATCGTGGCCGTCTTGGCGCCGGAGCCGAAGTACGGATCGACGCCCGCCGCCCGGTACACGGCCGTGGCCTCCAGGAGCTTCCAGCCGTCGAGGATTGGCTTGGGGTCGATGTAGGGGGCGTTGCGCCCGGCCGGCTGGATCATGAAGTACATGTGCGAGGCCGAGCTGCGAGTGCCCGCGCCGATCCGGCCGAGGATCGTGCCGGCCACCACGATCGAGCCCTTGTGCAGCCGGGCCAGCGTGTACTGGTTCTTGCCCAGGTGCAGGACGTCGGCGAAGTAGCTGCGGAAGCTCGAGATCTGGAAGCTGTTGGCCAGCTGCTGCTTGCCGCCGGCGGCGAAGCTGGCCGGGCGGGACGGGTTGGCGAACAGCCGCTCCTTGACCATCGGCGCGGCCGCGGGGCTCGAGGACTTCTTGG
This sequence comes from Solirubrobacteraceae bacterium, assembly GCA_035551795.1. Taxonomy (GTDB): domain Bacteria; phylum Actinomycetota; class Thermoleophilia; order Solirubrobacterales; family Solirubrobacteraceae; genus Palsa-465. Next base: position 31,906 of record DASZMP010000047.1, read on the forward strand.
AGCTGCTCGCCCTGGGCGCCTGAGACCTGTTCGCCTGGGATTTGCTCGGCTTGGCCAGCGCAAAGCTGATCGGTGCGCCCTTGGCACCCGAGCGGTGTGAGCGGACCTGGCTCGTGTGCTTGACCCCGGCGTGATGCAGCGATGCGGTGCTGGCGGGGCTCGAGGTCTGCTTTCCGGCCGTCGCCGCGCTGGTCGGCGCCGACAGGGCCCGCAGACCGCCCACCCGAGACCCGTTGGCCGTGTGCGCCGGTGCGATCGAGAGCTCGCGGGCGATGTCTGCCGCCGTGATCTTCTCTGGCTTGGGCACCGGGTAGTAGGCGGGGATCGAGCCCAAGTGGGCGTAGGTGAAGGTGTTGCCCGTCTCGTCCTGGAGGACCACGAACTTGCCCAGCTTGGCGTTCTGGCCGATCCGGACGATCTTGCCGTTGTTGGCCGCGATCACGGGAGAACCCTGGGCGGCGTAGATGGCGGTGCCGGTCGCCGTCGGATCGGAGTTGACCACCTCAGCGGCGTTGCCGGACTTGACCCGCTTTTGGGCCAGGCGCAGGACGCTGTCGTCGGCGTACTTGGCCTTGGCGGCCACCGGGAAGTGGCCCTCGACCAGACTGGTCAGCGCGCCGACCAGGCCGGAGGGCATGCCGCCGATCAGCTGGGCGCGCAGCAGCACCGACTGCACGTACCAGGTGGCGTGGTTGTAGGCGAAGATCGACTTGGCCAGATTCTTGGAGGCGCCGGCGGCCTGCAGGTAGCGCGCCGCCGTGAAGATCGCGTCGGTCGGGTTGTACGGATCCGCGTAGCCGGATCCGGTCGCGTCGACTCCCCATTCCTTCCACGTGGAGGGGAGGAACTGCATCCAGCCCACCGCACCGGCGCTGGACACACTGAGGTTGCGCCCGTAATCCGTCTCGATCCAGTTGATCGCGGCCAGCGCCTGCCAGGGCACGTTGTACTCGATGCCCGCCGCCTGGTAGATCGGCAGCAGGAACGGCGGGATCTGGAAGCTGTCGATGAAGAAGTTGGGGACGCCGAGCGGCGCCGCGCCGGGTAGGGCGAAGCTGAAGGTCGGGTTGTCAGCGGTGGGGACTCCACCCGGTCCGGTCGGCTTGGGCTGTGCGGCCGAGGGCTTGGAGGCCTTCTTCTTGCTCTTGGAGCTCGTCGACTTGGAGGGACCCGCCGCGGCTCCGCCGGAACTCCTGTGCGAGCCGGATGATCGCTTGGAACCAGAACCCGAACCCTTAGGTTGAGAGTTACTGCCGCTGCCGCTGCCGCCTCCGCTTTTCTTCTTGGTGGGCGACGAGCTGCCGCTGGTCGTCGTGCCGCTGCCGCTCTTGGTGGTCGTCGTGCTGACGGGCGTGGTGGTCGTCGTCGTCTGGCAGGACTCAGTCTCCGAGGCGATGGTGCCGACAACAGGAAGAGGAATGGAGGAGAGCGGGGTGCCGGGGGCGACGTTGACTGTGAACGTTTCCTTCTGGCCGGTGACCAGGGTCACGGTGACCGTGCAGGTCTGCGCCTGAGCCACGGACAGGGGCATCGCGGCCAGAGCCGCGATCACCGCCCCCAGCGTTATCAGCCAAATCCATAGCTTCCGACGCGTCATCACTTTTTCTCGATTCCTCCCACCTGCTCTTCGCCTGCTAGCTGACGCCCGTCTCGCCAGCCCCGGCCCGGGGCCTTGACGGTAACGAGCCTCGCCGGGGTTTGCAACGGAGAACCGACGCTTGCGCCGTTTCTCCTGCTGCAGCCCGCCACCGCTCCTTCCCAGGCGCCCGACGGGTTGACGATGGTGCTGATGCTATGAATCCCCGCGCGCGGGGCAGCACTAACCTCCGGATCCCAAAAAATTTCGAGTTCCAGGAGCGGACGGATGACCACCGAGGACAAAGGCCTGCGCGAGCGGGTCACCAGGCAGAGCGAGGAGGCGATCGGAAAACTGGCCCAGGACCTCCTCGAGAATCCGATGGTCTCAAGCGCCCTGTCCGCCGCATTTCAGTCCCGAGAGCGCGCAATGCGGGCTCAGGAAGTGGCGATGGGCGCCCTGAATCTCCCATCCGCCAGCGATTTGGAGCGTCTCACCCGCCGGCTGCGCGGTGTCTCGCAGCGGCTCGAGGGGATCGAGGACGCCCTGGATGGGGTGCAGGACCGCATCGACTCGCTGGGGTCTGTGGGCGGGCTCGAGGCGCGCCTGGGTGCGATCGAGGCCGCGCTCGAGCGGATCGAGGGTCAGCTGAGCGGGTCTTCGTCAAGCTGAGGTTGAGGCTTCGTCCAGGGCACGCAGCGCCAGCTGGCCCAGGCGGACCTCGGCCTCCTGCAGGTCGTCGGGCTCGATTCTCACCCGGCTGTCGAACAGCAGGTCGGACACGATCAGCACGCAGCCGGCCTGCACCCCCCGGCGGGCGGCCAGGGCGAACAGCGTGGCCGCCTCCATCTCCACGGCCACCGCCCCCGCCTCGCGCCAGCCGGTCTCCCGATCATCCGCGTCGTAGAACAGGTCGGTGGAGACCACGGGTCCCTGGGCCGCCGCCCCGGCGTCGTTCGCCCGGCCGAGGGCGGCGATCAACTCGGGGCTGGCCGGGAGCCGGTCCTTGGCCCCCAGTGCCCGGCTCGTGCCGTCGTCGGACAGGGCCTCGCTGGCGATCACCAGCTGCCCCAGCTCCAGGTCCTCGTCCAGGGCGCCGCAGGTTCCCACGCGCACCAGCCGCGTGGCCCCGAGCTCCAGCAGCTCGGATACGACGATCGCCGTGCTGGGGCCGCCCATGCCGGTGCTCTGGACGGTCAGCAGCTGGCCGTCGGGTGCGGTCCCCGTATATCCCCACAGGCCCCGGTTGTGGTTGAACATCTTCGGCGATTGCAGCAGTGACTGGGCCAGCCGCAGGGCGCGTCCAGGATCGCCCGGGAGCAGCACTCGGTCGGCCAGCTGAGCGTTGGGATGGATGTGAATGGGCACCGGAATGGCGGGCGGTCGGTGGGCGCCGGCGCCCTTAGACTCTAGGGCGATGAGCCGCCACGTTCCGGGGGCCGGATGACGGCCACGTTCAGTTCTGCCCAGGAGTTCCGGGAGGTCATGGACCGGACGCTGGAGATGATGAGCTCGGACCCCGCGGTGGGCCCACAGCTCCGGGACGCCGACATGCCGCAGCGCTTCGAGTTTCCCGACCTGGAGATGGTGGTCAACATCCGCTCGGGAGTGGACAGCGAGCCCAATCTGGCCTGGGAGTGGACCGATGAGGTCGCCTGGGAGGCCAAGGTCCGGCTGACGATGAGCTCGGAGATCGCCAACCGGTACTTCCAGGGCAAGGAGAACATGGCGATCGCCATCGCGCGCCGGCGGATCAAGGCCGACGGGGACGTGACGGCCGCGCTGACCATCATCCCCCTGACCAAACCGGTGTTCGCCCGCTACCGCGAGATGATCGTCGCCGACTACCCCCACCTCGAGGTCTAGTGCGGGTGTTCGAGATACGGCCTACCCGGACGTGACGCTCGACCAGGCGGCGACGGCGGTCGGAGTCGCTCCCGGCACCCTCAGGCGCTGGGTGCGTGAGCTGCTGGTGCCGCAGTACCGTGGGGAGTGGACACCTGCGGCCGTGGGCCAGGCCCGTCTGGTGGCCCGGATGCGCGAGCGCGGCCATTCGCTGGCCGACATCCGGCGGGCCATCGAGGAGGGCCGGCTCGCCTTCACCCGGGTGGCCAACCTGTTCGGCGCCGAGGACCCCCGCTACACGCTGCCCGAGGCCGCCCGCGAGAGCGGCCTGGAGACCGGCCTGGTGGAGCGCGTGCTATCCACGCTCGGCCTCAGGGCCGGCCACCAGGAGCTCCTCACCGAAGACGACCTGGAGCTGCTGCGCTACATCGGCGCAGTGCTCGAGGCCGGCCTGCCGCTCGAGGCGATGTTGCAGGTGACTCGGGTATACGGCCAGGCGATCGCCCAGATCGCCGACGCCGAGGTCAGGCTCGTGCACCTCTATGTCCACGAGCCGCTGATGCGCTCCGGCAGCCCCGCCTCCGAGATGGCCGACGAGCTCATGGAGCTGACCGATCACCTGCTGCCGCTGGCCTCCCCGATGCTGGATCAGCTCCACCGGCGGATGCTCGGTCACTTCATCGAGCAGGACATCGTCGGGCACATGGACGCGGAGCTTCAGCCGGGCGAGCACGATGCGGGCAGGATCCGCGTGGCGATCGCCTTCGCCGACCTGGCCGGCTACACGAGGCTGACCGAGGAGGCCGGCGAGCTGCACGCCCTCGATGTCGTGGAGCGCTTCACGGATGCCGTGACCGCGACGCTGCCCGACGACGCTCGTGTGATCAAGTCGATCGGCGACGGGGTGATGATCGTGGGCTCCGATCCCGCCGCGCTGGCCGCCTGGGCGGTTGGCTTCCAGCGGCGCCACACCGAGCGGCCGCTGCCCCGCCTGGCCGTCCACCACGGCTACGTGCTGTACCGCGACGGCGACTACTACGGCCGGGAGGTCAACATCGCCGCCCGGGTGGTGGCT
>DASZMP010000048.1:0-5131 GCA_035551795.1 Solirubrobacteraceae bacterium
CTGATCGTCTACATCGTCGCTCAGGTGATGGTGGAGCGCCGCCAGAACCAGGAGCGCCAGCGCAGCACCCAGGCCGAGCCTCCGGGCGGCATCAACCGGGCTCTCTGAGGCTCGGTTCCCCGCGGCAACAGCTCCGACTCGCCCGGCGCCGGGCAGGGCGATCAGTGCTCTGAAATTCGCCTGCTACACCAGCGGGGAGCCGTCCCCTCAGAGGTTGGGAAGGAACGTCCGTGGGCGGCGTCGAAACAGACGGCTGCCTATGAAGCCAGCATCCAGCTCTATCGCGGCGCCCGAGGCGCCCCACGGCCACCAGGCCCTCTCCGCCTACATCCGCGCCCGGTTTGACGAGTTCAGTCGCTCTCAGAAGGACGTGGCCCAGTACATCGTGGACCATCTCGACGAGGCGGCCTTCCAGACCGCGGAGGAGCTCGCCCGACGGGCCAGCACCTCCTCGAGCACCGTTGTCCGCTTCTCGCAGGCGCTCGGCTTCGAGGGCTTCCCGGAGCTCCAGCAGGCCGCACGCGACGAGTATCGGCGTCGGCCCCCGGGCGCGGCCGACCAGAACGGCGCCGGCGCCGCGCCGCTGTTCTCGCTAGACCACACCGAGTTCGAATCGGCCCTGGCCTCCGACCACGTGAACGTCGAGGACACCGCTCACAAGCTGTCGCGCTCCGAGGTGGAGGCGGCGATCGACGCGATTGTCTCCGCCGAAAAGGTGCTGATCGCCGGCACCGACCAGATGGCATTCTTCGCCAGCTACCTGCGCCATCTCCTGATGCTGCTGGACCTCCGGGCCGAGATCGTGGCCAGCCCTTCCCAGGAGGCGCTCGGCCGGCTCAGCCGGATCGATGAGACGACGCTGGTGATCGGTTTGTCCGCCGGCCGCCCGCATCCGCTGATCACACGCACGATGAAGCTCGCCCGGCACCGCAAGGCCACGACCATGGCCATCACCGATGCGACGCTGTCGGAGGTGGCTCGGCTGGCCCGCATCCGGCTCTACTACTCGTCCAACACACCAGCCTTCGTGCGGTCCCACACCGCGCTCCTGTCGATCATCCAGGCGCTCGCCTTCGGCGTTTACAGCCGGGACGCCCAGTCCTACGACGTCCGGATCAAAGCCTTCCGCCTCAAGTAGCCCTGCCCCCCGCGGGTCGAGAAACGTTTGGCTATCCAACGTTTCTCGGCCCGCAACCCCCTCCTAGGACCGCGAGGCCACAAACAGCGTCTGCAGCGAGCGGCCCACACGGCCGCTCAGGTCGTACAACACCGCTTCGGACTGGCCGCAGCCACCCTCTGCGACCCTCATGACGGCATCCAACCCGATCCACTCGCCCACCGGCTCGCGCTCGATGTGAATCGTCAGATCGGGGTTGATGAACAACCAGCGGGCCCAGTCGAGCTCGGTGGCGATCCCGTTGGGGAAGTCGGCGGCGGCGGCCAGGCGCTGGTAGCCGCTCGGTTGCTCTCCGGACACGAGCGGCACCTTCAGCCGGAACCAGGCCCGTGACGGTCCGGGCTCCACGAAACTCCCCGACACGAACCGGATGTCCATGGCGTCGACCGGGAACAGGCGCCCGGCTGAAAAGGGGAACTCGGCAACGCGCCCTTCCTCCGGGCCGGGGGATAGACCCCCTGGCGAACCCGCCGAGACCCCGGCGCGCGCCACCTTCAGCGCCCGCGCCCGCACCACCTCGACGCCGTCCGCCGCCCATATGGACCCCTCCAGCAGCTGCACCCGCCGCCCCGGCCGCACGACCGACGCCGAAATCCGCAGATCCCCCAGCGGCACCGGTCGCAGCAGCTCGTAGGTAACGCGACCGACCATCAGGTCCGCACCGGACGCGTCCACCCGCTCGAACTCCCGCATCAGCATCGCCGCTGGCCCGCCGCCGTGCTGCGCCCCAGGGTCCCACGGCCCCCGGGAAAGCTCGGTGGCGTACACCGATCCACCCCTCAGTTCATACACCGCGTCCACGGCGGCGCACCTTACTGCGCGGCTACACTCACACCCCATGACGAGCAACGGCGACACCCCCCGCGACGAGGCCACCTTCACCGTCAAGGCCGGCCTGGCGGAGATGCTCAAGGGGGGCGTGATCATGGACGTGGTCACCCACGAGCAGGCAAAGATCGCCGAGGAGGCCGGCGCTGCCGCGGTGATGGCCCTGGAGCGCGTCCCGGCCGACATCCGCCGGGACGGGGGAGTGGCGCGCATGTCGGACCCCGAGATGATCCAGGGGATCCAGAGCGCGGTCACCATCCCGGTGATGGCGAAGGCCCGGATCGGGCACTTCGCCGAGGCTCAGGTGCTGGAGGCGCTCGAGGTCGATTACGTCGACGAATCTGAGGTTCTGACCCCCGCGGACGAAAGCCACCACATCGACAAATGGGCCTTCAAGGTGCCGTTCGTGTGCGGCGCCACCAATCTGGGAGAGGCCCTGAGACGGATTGGCGAGGGCGCCGCGATGATCCGCTCCAAGGGCGAGGCGGGCACCGGCGACATCGTCAACGCGGTCACCCATCTGCGCAAGATCCGCTCGGAGATCCGCCGCCTGACCACCCTGGACGCGGACGAGCTGGCCACCGCCGCCAAGGAGCTTCAGTCGCCGCTGAGCATCGTCCGCCAGGTCGCCCAGGACGGACACCTGCCCGTAGTGCTGTTCTGCGCCGGCGGGATCGCCACTCCGGCCGACGCCAGCCTGGTCATGCAGCTGGGCGCCGAGGGCGTGTTCGTCGGCTCGGGCATCTTCAAGTCCTCGGACCCGGAGCGCCGGGCCCGGGCGATCGTCGAGGCCACCACGCACTACGCCGATCCGGCGAGGGTGGCCGCGGCGTCCACCGGTCTCGGCCGGGCCATGGACAGCCTCGAGACCTCCAAGCTCGAGACCGAGCAGCTCCTCTCGCCGCGCGGCTGGTGACTCGCCGCACCACGGTCGGAGTCCTCGCCCTCCAGGGCGATTTCGAGGCCCACGCCAGGATCCTCGCCCAGCTGGGCGCGTCGACCCACGAGGTCCGCACGCCAGCCGACCTCGACGATCTCGACGCGCTGATCATCCCGGGCGGCGAATCGACGGTCATGACCCTGGGGATTCAGCGAGAGGGGCTGGCCGACCCACTGCGCGAGCTGGTCCACAGCGGCACACCCGTGCTGGGTACCTGCGCCGGGATGATCATGCTGGACCGCAACCACCTGGGCCTGCTGGATGGTGCCACCCAGCGCAACGCGTTCGGCCGTCAGACGCGGTCCTTCGAAGCCGATCTGGAGCTCGAGGGAGTGCCCGGGCCGCCGGTCCACGCCGTGTTCATCCGCGCCCCCTGGATGGCCGAGCACGGTCCGAAGCTCAAGGTTCTGGCCGAGGTGGACGGCCATCCCGTGGCTGTCCGGCAGGACAACATGGTCGCCATCTCGTTCCATCCCGAGCTGTCGGGCGAGACGCGGCTGCACGAGCTGCTGCTCAGGCTCGTGGCCGAACACGCCGGCGAGTCGGCGAACCGCCGGCAGAGCCGGGTCAGTGACTAGCCGGATCGGGCTCCCAGCTCGCTCGCTCCCGCTCAAACGCCTCCCAATCCCAGGCCGGGATGCTGTCGGGTCCGGTCGGCGGATCCTCGTCGGTGGGCGGTTCGTTGCCGCCCGGCCCATCCGGCCCGTCACCGCGCTCATATCCGCGGGACAGCCACACGGCTACCGAGCAGACGACGATCCCCGACGCGTACAGGACGCCTGCCAGTCCACCCCGGTGCAGGATCGAGGCGACGGCGCCGATGACGTACAGGAGCAGCGCGCTCAGCACCAGCCGTCGGAGCTCGAACCGGTCGATCGGCCGGCGCGGGGCACGCAGGCAGATGCTGGCCAGGATGGCCACCAGCAGGCCCCCGGTCAGCGCCAGCTTCCAGCTGGTTGACAAATCGCCGAACATCGCCCCTCATGATCGCTCACCCGCGATCTAAATCAAGACCTAACGTTTGCTCAATTTGAAGGACGGCTAGAACTCGCGATGAGCTGCCGCGCTGAACAGGCGGACTTCTTGCGGGCAGCCTTTACCGAAGCGCCGCTCGGATGCGGCCTACGAGCTCGCCGACCTCCTCAGCGCCGCCGCGCGGGGCGTCGGGCCATTCGTTAATCCGGGTCCACCAGAACTCACGCGGCGTGTGCGGGTAGCGTGCGATCAGATGAAGATGGAGATGCTCGATGCCGTGGCCGATCACGGCGGCGTAGACGTGCTCGGCTCCGGTCGCTCGCTTCAGTCCGGCGCTCGCCAGCACCGCCAGTCTCCCAAGCGAGCTTGCTTCGGGAGCGTCGAGCTCACCGAGCTCCGCGACGTGACGTCGGGCTTCCACGAACAGGTAGCCCAGATACACGGCCTGCTCGACCCGGTCCGGGGTGATGAGCGGCAGGTGCGAGACGATGCAATGCTCGTCGCTTAGCACCTCGCCGCCGGGCACGACAGTCATGTCCTGGTGCTTGATGCAGATGAAGCATCCGTCCCGGCCAGTGAGCCCACCGTTCAATTTCATACGGCGAGGCCATGGCGCATCGTGTTCTCCGAGACCGCACGCGGCTCAACGAACTGGAGCAGGTAATCCGGCCCGCCCGCCTTGGCGCCCGTTCCGGACAGGCGGTTGCCCCCGAACGGGTGCCGGCCGACGATCGCTCCGGTGATCCCGCGGTTCACATAGAGGTTGCCCACCGGCGTGCGCGATCTCACGTAGCGCACCGTGCTCGGATCACGCGAGAACAATCCGCCGGTCAGCGCGAACGGCAGCTCATCGACCCGGTCACACGCCTCCTCGACGTTGCGGACCGCCTCCACGGTGAGCAGCGGCCCGAAGATCTCCCGGTGCAGCAGCGCTGAGTCCGTCGGCAGATCGGCCACGACTACCGGCGGCGCGAACCACCCGGAACCGGGCACCGACCCGCCGCCCACCACGACCCGGCCCTGCTCCTCCGCCTGCTCGCCGCAGCTTCGCAGGCGGGTCTGAGCGTCGGCCTCGATCAGCGGCGGCACCTGCGTCTCCAGCGAGTCGGCCTGACCGACCACGAGCACCCGGGCCGCGCCGGCCAGGCGCTCGGTCAGCGGCTCGGCGATCTCCCGAGCGGCCAGCACCCGGGCGGCGGCCGAGCACTTCT
>DASZMP010000049.1:0-20899 GCA_035551795.1 Solirubrobacteraceae bacterium
GGGCTGCCGGTGGTGTTCAGCGACCCGGATGATCCGGCGGCTCAGGCTGTCCGGCAGGCCGCCCGCGGCCTGCTCGCCCTGGGAGGGATCGACCTGCCGATGGTGGCGGAACCTGCGGAACCTGCCGCGGCCAAGCCGGTCGGCATGTCGCTGCCGATGGCCTGACGCCCAGCTGCTTTTTGAGAAATACCTAGGCGTGCAGGTCGAGGCGCCAGTCGTTGCAGGTCATGAAGTGCCCCTTCGGGAACTCGAACTCGCACGCCTCGACCAGCTGGAAGCCGAGCCTGCGGCAGATCGCGTTCGACGGCGCGTTTTCGACGTTCGGGAAGGCGTGCATGAAGCGGTGCTTGTCATCGCGCTTGGCGAGCTCGATCGCCTGTGCGGTCGCGGCCACCGCGATCCCGCGGCCCTGGAACTCGGGCACGACCATCCAGCCGACCTCGTAGACCTGCTCGTCGCGCCACACCTTGGTCCAGAAGCCGATCCCGCCGACGCCAGCACCGCTCGCCCGATCGACGATCCTGAACATGCGATCGCCGCCCTCGAGTCGCTCGTAGCGGTCCTGACGCTCGCGCAGCTGGTCCGGGGTCTCGGGGCCGCCGAGGTGCTCGGTCATGCGCGGGTCGCCCATCAGCCGCTCCAGCAGCGGTAGGTCGCCGCTGCTCCAGGGCTCGAGGGTCAGCGCCGTCACGAGCGTTTCCTCAAAGCGCTAGGTCTTGCTGTAGTAGTCCGCGTTGATCTGCGAGAACTTCTGCCACTCCTCTGGTAGCTGGTCCTCGGCAAAGCAAGCATCGACCGGGCAGGCCTCCACGCAGGCATCGCAGTCGATGCACTCCTCCGGATCGATGTAGAGCATTTCGACCTTCTCGTAGTCGGGCTCGTCCGGGGTCGGGTGGATGCAGTCGACCGGGCAGACCTCCACGCACGAGTTGTCTTTCGTGCCGATGCAGGGCTCGGCGATGACGTAGGCCATTTCTTGTTCAGTCTTCCTGTGTCGAGAGGGGGAACGAGCGGGCCATTCTACGTAAGAAGTACCCTCCGAGACCTGTGCTGCTGCTCACCGGCGCCACCGGGACGGTCGGGGCGCCTCTGCTCCGGCGCCTGACCGATGCTGGGGTTCCGGTGCGGTGTCTGGTGCGCGATCCGCGCCGCCTGGGCGCCCAGCGAGTGCGGGTGCAGATCGCCCTGGGCCGCCTGGAGGACCATCTGTCGTTCCGCCACGCCCTGCGTGGCGTCGACACCGTGATTCACCTGGCCTCGGTGATCCGCGACCAGCCGGGCGGCTCGATCGAGGAGCTCGACGGTGTGGCCACGTGGCGGCTGGTGCGCGCGGCCGAGCGCGCCGGGGTCAAGCGCTTCCTGTTCTTCTCCACGCTGTCGGCCTCGACGCGGAGCCGAGCCCGTCTGATGCGCGCCAAGGCGATCGCCGAACGAGCGGTGATGGAGTCCTCGCTGGCCGCCACCGTGTTCGCCCCCTCCGTGGTCTATGCCCCGGGTGATCCCTACCTCCGGCTGCTCGGGCGGATGTCACTGCTTCCCCTGATGGCGATACCAGGGCCCGGGCGCACCCAGTTTCAGCCGATCTGGGCCGAGGACGTGGCGGACTGCGTGATGGCCACGCTGCCCGGCGGCAGCCGGGCTGAGGATTCGGTGGGCCGACGGCTGGAGCTCGCCGGCCCCGAGACGATCACCCATCGCGAGCTGGTGGAGCTCGTACTGGAGGCTCAGCCTCGGTACCGCCCGGTTCTTCCGGTTCCGCTGCGGGTTGTGCGGCGATCGCTGAAAACGCTCGAGCTCCTGGCCGGCCCGACGGCGTTTGCCACCTGGGACGAGGTGGAGCTCCTGGAGATCCCGATGGTGGCAGAGCACGGAACGGCGGACGCGCAGTGGCTCGGCGTCGAGCCCAAGCGCATGCGCGCCGTCCTCGGCGTGCCCTAGCGGCAGCCCGCTCAGATCGGCGGGTGGCGGTCGGCCCAGGGCAGCGCTTCCTCCAGCTGGGAGGCCACCGCCAGGAGCATGTCCTCGCGGGCCGGGCGCCCGATCAGCTGCACCCCGGTGGGGAGACCGTCCTCACCGTGGTAGAGCGGAAGCGAGATGGCCGGCTGGCCGGTGACGTTGACGATCGCCGTGTAGGGCGTGAAGGCACCCGAGCGCCGGTAGTGATCCCAGGGGTCCGGGCCCCGGCCATGCACCTCGCCGATCGGCAGCGGGCGGCGAGCCAGGGCGGGGGTGACCACTATGTCGAATCCGGCGAGAGCGCTGACTATCTCCCGGGCAACCCGCTCGAGCCGGCCCTGCGCGGTCAGGTAGGTGAGCGTGTCCTGGCGGCGGGTGTTCTCGTACATCACCCAGGTCAACGGCTCCACGTCGGACTCGGCCGGCTCGCGGCCGGCCAGCTGCGCGCCGATCGCCACCGTCATCGCGATCCCCGGCCCGAACGCCCGGGTGAAATCGGGCAGCAGGTCACGCCCGGTCCAGGGCGGGTCAACCGGCTCCACATCGTGCCCGAGTGACTCGAGCGCAGCGGCGGCGCTCTGGGCGGCGGATAGGCACGCAGGATCCAGCTCCACCGCATCCAGAGCCGGGCTCAGAGCGACGCCGATTCGCAGCCGCCCAGCCGGCAAGCGGGCGGCTGCAGCGAAACCGCCCGCCGGAGGAGGAGCCCACGTGGCGTCCCCGGGCTCGTACCCGGCCAGGACGTCCAGGACCGCCGCGGTGTCGGCCACTGTCCGGGTGAGCACGCCGTCGCCGACCAGGAAGCTCTGGCCGCTGTCGGGCCCCACCGAGACACGGCCGCGAGCCGGCTTGAGGCCGACCAGGCCACAGCAGGCCGCCGGGATCCGGGTCGAGCCACCGCCGTCGTTGCCATGCGCGATCGGCAGCATGCCGGCGGCCACCGCCGCGCCGGACCCGCCGCTGGAACCGCCGGGCGTACGCGTCAGGTCCCAGGGGTTATGGGTCGGGCCGTGGCGCCGGGACTCCGTGGTGGGCAGGATCCCGTTCTCGGGCAGCGCCGTCTTGCCCACCAGCACGAAGCCGGCCTCGCGCAGGCGGCGGACCGCGAAGGCGTCGTGGTCGGGGCGGAAATCGCCCCACAGATCGCTGCACATGGTCAGCGGCATCCCGGTGACCGGCCGGTTGTCCTTGATCGCGATCGGCACGCCGGCGAACGGCCGGGGGTCACCGAGCCCGATGCGGGCCGCCGCGGCCAGCGCCTCCTCGGCGGCGAGGTGGGTGAACGCGTTGATCTGCGGCTCGAGCTCGGCGATCCGCTGGAGGCTGGCCTCGACGAGCTCGACGGCGCTGAGCTCTCCGGCTCGGATCAGTGAGGCCAGGTGCAGGGCGGAGGAGCGCAACAGGTCCGACATCGCCGGGAGCCTATAGCGGAACTCTTCTGTTACCTGCGGGTTATCCTCAGCGTGATGTCTCGCCTCTGGGGTGCGCGGGGAGCAGTCGCCGGGCTGCTCGTGACCGCTACATGTCTGTTGGCCGGCGCCGGACCGGCATCTGCCGCCAACGTCTCCTTCCGCCTCACGGGCGGCGGTCGCTCGATCCCGAAGGAGTTCTTCGGCCTGTCCATGGAATACAACTCCGTGGCCGCCTACCAGAATATGGGCGGCACGTTCAAGCAGGCCGTCTCGCTGTTCCGGGCCGAGAACGGCGCGCCGCTGATCCTGCGCGTGGGCGGCAAGTCGGCCGACCACGTCTACTGGGACCCGCAGAACAAGACGAATCCGCCCAAGAACACCTGGCGGATCGGCACGCCGTGGATGGACAACCTGGTCGAGATGGTCAAGGGCCACAACATGCGGGTGATGCTCGACCTCAACCTGGCGGTGCACTCCACCACCATGGAGTCCGCGTTCGCCGTGGCGGCCAAGAAGGCGCTGCCCGGCGGGGACCTGTACGGGGTGGAGATCGGCAACGAGCCGGACCTGTACAAGAACCAGCCGTGGCTGTCCAAGGAGCGGATCGCCACCACCACGGGCGTGCACGGCAAATGGCCGCTCAGCTACTCCTATCCCCAGTATCACCGGGACTGGGTCGTGTACGCCCGGGCGCTGCGCAAGGCGGTGCATGGCGTCTCGCTGGGCGGCCCGGAGACGATCTCCTCCAAGCTCCAGTACATCCAGGCCGTGCAGGACGATGGCTCGCTGAACGCCAACTTCATCACCATCCACCGCTACCCCTCGTCCAGCTGCTGGCCGAAGACGTCGCGCTGGTATCCCACCATCAAGATGATGCTGGCGCCCGGCGCGTCCTCCGGGCTGGCCCACACGGTGGCCAACACGGTGTCGCTGGCCCACTCGCATCATCAGGCGCTGCGCCTCACCGAGGTCAACTCGATCAGCTGCGGGGGCAACAACGGGGTGGCCAACTCGTTTGCCACCGCCCTCTGGGCTCCCGACGCGCTGCTCAACCTGGTCAAGGTCGGGGTCAACAGCATCAACTGGCACATCCAGCCTGACCTGCCGAACTCCCCGTTTCACTGGAGCTCGCGCACGGGGCTGAAGGCGCTGCCGGAGATGTATGGCCTATCTCTGTTCGCGCAGATGATGAAGCCCGGCGCGACGCTCTTGAACAGCAGCACGTCCAATTCCTCCGATCCCTCGGTGAGCGTCTGGGCGGTCCGGTTCGACGGTGGGATGCGGGTGCTGGTGATCAACAAGTCAGGTCAGCCCGCATGGACCACGCTGAATGTCGGCCGGCACAAGAGCGCGTTCGCGCGGACGCTCCGCGCCCCGCGCGTCGGCTCCAGCGACGGCGAGACGTATGGCGGCCAGCACATCTCCGTCACCGGTCACTGGAAGGGGAAGGTCAGCTCTCCCTCCGTGCCCTACAGCAATGGCGCCTACCACGTGTACGTGGGCAAGTACAGCGCCTCGATGCTGACGCTCTGGCGCTGATTTCCAGGCGCTCTTCGTGCCGGTGGTCGGCTCGGCGCCCGATAGCCTTGCGCCGATGAGCTTCAGCGACGAGGTTCAGTCCGGGCTCGAGGGCGTCGTCGCCTTCGCCACGGAGATCGCCGAGCCCGACCGGGACGGCGGCTCGCTGCGCTACCGGGGGGTGGACATAGAGGAGCTGGTCGGACGCGTGCCGTTCGAGCAGGTCTGGGGTCTGCTGGTGGACGGCCGGCTGCTGCCCGGGCTGCCGCCGGCCGAGCCGCACCCGCTGAGTGTGCATTCGGGGGATCCCCGGGTCGACGTGCAGGCGGCGCTGGCCATGCTCGCCCCGCAATGGGGATTCGGGCAGCTGATCGACATCAGCGATGACGTGGCCCGCGACGATCTGGCCCGCGCGTCGGTGATGGCGCTGTCGTTCGTGGCCCAGTCAGCGCGCGGGATCGGACGTCCCCCGGTGCCCCAGCGGGTGATCGATCAGGCTCGGTCGATTCCGGAGCGGTTCCTGCTGCGCTGGCGCGGTGAGGCCGATCCGCGCCACGTCAAGGCGATCGACGCCTACTGGATCTCTGCCGCTGAGCACGGCATGAACTCCTCCACGTTCACCGCGCGGGTGGTCGCCTCGACCGGGGCGGACGTGGCCGCGGCTCTCAGTGCGGCGGTGGGCGCCCTGTCCGGGCCGCTGCACGGCGGTGCGCCCGCCCGGGTGCTGCGAATGCTGGACGAGGTCGAGGCCTCGGGTGACGCCGAGGGATACGTGACGCAGGCGCTTGACCGGGGTCAGCGGCTGATGGGATTCGGCCACCGGATCTACCGGGCCGAGGACCCCCGGGCCCGGGTGCTTCGCAACACCGCCAGGGAGCTCGGCGCGCCGCGCGTGCAAGTGGCCGAGGCGCTCGAGCTGGCCGCTCTGGCCGAGCTCCAGGCGCGCCGGCCCGACCGCGTGCTGGCCACCAACGTCGAGTTCTGGTCGGCCGTGGTGCTGGACCTGGCCGAGGTGCCACCGGAGCTGTTCACCCCGATGTTCACGTGCGCCCGCACGGCGGGGTGGTCGGCGCACATCATGGAGCAGAAGCGGGAGGGCCGGTTGATCCGGCCGACGGCGCGGTACGTGGGCGCGGGGCCGCGATCGCTCTCCGAGGTGGAGTGATCCTCAGGCGGCGGCGCCGGTGTACGGGCCGCGCACGTAATCCTCGAGCATCCGCGCAGCGCTGAACTGAGGAATGAGGGTGATCAGCGAGGCGCGGACCATCTCCAGCCAGCGGACCGGCAGTCCCCGCTCGTCGCGGTCGTAGAAGGTGGGCACGACCTGCTCGCGGAGGAGCTGGTGCAGCGCGCGGGCATGGCGCTCGTCCTGGGCCTCCGGGTCCTCGGCGATCTCGCCCTCGATGGCCCAGCCGTTTGAGCCGTCGTAGGCCTCGGCCCACCAGCCGTCGAGCACGCTGAGCTGCAGGCCGCCGTTGACCGCCGCCTTCATGCCGCTCGTGCCGCTGGCCTCCAGAGGCGGTCGGGGCACGTTCAGCCACACGTCACACCCCTGAGTGAGCATCGCGCCGGTGGCCAGGTCGTAGTCGTCCAGGTAGATGACCCGGCCGGCGATCTCGGGTGCCGACTTCATGCCGAACAGACGCTGCAGCGAGTGCTTGGCCTCCTCGTCACGGGGGTGGGCCTTGCCGGCCAGCACCACCTGTACCGGGCGGTCGCCGGAGAGCAGCGAAATGATGAAGTCACGGTCGCGGGTCAGCAGTTCGAGGCGCTTGTAGGTCGCCACCCGCCGCGCGAAGCCAATCGTCAGCACGTCGTCGCCGAACGCCCGCGCGGCCGCCTCGACGTACTCCCGGGTGTCGCCGCGAAGCAGGCGGTCCTGGGTGCTGCGCCGGCGCAGGAACTCGACCGTCTCGGCCCGCTGCGCGTTGCGCGCCGCCCACAGCTCCTCGTCGGGGATCTGGCGCACGGCCTCCCACATGCCGGTGTCGAGCACGCGCTCGAGCCAGTCCTCGCCCAGGTGCTCGTCGAACAGCGCCCGCATCGTTGGCCCGACCCAGGTCGGTACGTGGACGCCGTTGGTGACGTAACCGATTGGAGCCTCCTCGGGAGCCTGCGCGTTCCACAGCGGCGCCCACATCCCCCTGGACACCTCGCCGTGGCGGCGGGAGACCCCGTTGGCCGCGCGGCTCAGGCGCAGCGCCGCCTGGGTGACGCCGAACGGCTCGCTGCCGTTCTCCGGGTGAGTGCGGCCGAGGGCGAGCGTCTGATCGAGCGGCAGGGGCAGGCGGGCGATCGCCTCGCTGACCTGATCTGCCGGGTAGGTGTCGTTGCCCGCGGCCACCGGGGTGTGGGTGGTGAACACCGTGCGCGAGCGCGCCTGGCGGAGGGCCTCGCCGGAGACGTGGTTGTTGGTGGACAGCGTCTGCGCCAACGCCAGCGGGGCCAGCGCGGCGTGGCCCTCGTTGAGATGGATCACGCCGGGATCGATGTTGAGCGCCTTGAGCGCCGCGATGCCACCCACCCCGAGCAGCACGTACTGGGCCAACCGGATATGCGGGTCGGCCTCATACAGCCGGGCGGTGATCCAGCGGTCGGTCGGGCTGTTGCGCGAGATGTCGGTGTCCAGCAGGTAGAGCGGTACGCGGCCGACGTCGACCCGCCAGATGTAGGCCGCCACGTCGGAGCCGTAGATCGGGACGGTGATGCTGATCGGAGATCCGTCGGGATGGGTGACTCGAGCGGCGGGCAGGCGCTGCGGGTCGGTATCCACCCAGTACTCGTGCTGCCAGCCGCCGGCGTCGATTCGCTGGCGGAAGTAGCCCTTGCGGTACATGAGGCCGATGGCCACCATCGGCAGAGCCCGGTCGGACGCCTCCTTGAGGATGTCGCCGGCCAGGGCGCCCAGACCACCCGAGTAGACGGGCAGCGACACGTGCACCCCGTACTCGGCGCACAGGAACACCACCGGCCTGGCGGGATCCAGATCCGATTGGGCCGGCCGGGCCAGGTCGGCATCGAGCCGCTCCTCCAGCAGCCGGGCCTGGCGCACCAGGGCCGGTTCGGAGGCGGCGCGCTGGAGGGCTCGGTTGGAGGCCTCACTCAACAGCCGGACCGGGTTCTGCCGGGACAACTCGAAACGCTCGCGGTCGATCGCCGCGAACACCTCGTGCGCCCCCGGCTGCCAGCACCAGCGGTAGTTGTAGGCCACTCGAGCCAGGGGAGCCAGCGGCTCGGGAAGCCGCTGGGCCAGCTCCTGGCCGGCCAGCTCCACGTCCGCGCGGCCGTCGTATCCGCCTGCACCGTCCACGGCCCGCATTATGAACAGGACGGGCTTCACGAGCGAGGGCCGGGGGTACTGTGCCCGAGGTGAGCGCTCAGCGAGATGGCCGGATGGGCGTGCTGGCCTTCGGAGACTCGATCACTCATGCCGGCGGCGACGTCCAGTGGGGCGTGGCGCTGCATTCGTGGGCGCTGTGGGTGGCGCGAGGACTGGGCCTGCCCTACAGCGGATACGCGACCGACGGAGCGCTCGCGACGACGGTGACGGACTCCCAGATCCCGATGTTCCGGAGTCTGGCCGCTGATGCGGAGGCCGGCTTTGAGCTCGGCCTCCTGTACGTGGGCACCAACGATGTCTGCCAACCCGATTGGGACGCTCGGGCGTTTGCTGGGTCACTGGGGTTTGCCTTGGAGTTCCTGGCCGAGCGCTGCGAGCGGGTCCTGACCTTGACGATCCCGCTGGACATGGGCCGGCCGCGGTCTGCTGCGCGGGTGGAGGAAGCCAACCGGGTCATCTCGGCGGAGGCGTCTAATGCTGGCGCTCTGGTGGTTGATCTCCGCCGGTTCGGGGGACGCACGGTGATGATGGCCGACCACGTGCACCCCACGGCGTTCGGGCAGATCGCGATCGCCGAGGCGGTGCTGGATGTGCTGGCGGCTGACGGGGTGTCGGTGCGCGCGCGGCCGTGGTCGATGGTCGTCTACTCGACTTCTTGGCCGGGGCGGGTGCACTTTGATCTCGTGTACGCGTACCGGGCCGTCAAGACTCTGCTTCGCACGTGGTTTTTTGGCTGAAACTGCCGTCTACCCCCGCCCACCAGCCTCCGTCAGCTCGCGCAACCGCCTCGCCAGGTCCGGCGTCAGCGCCCCGGAGCGCATCTCCCACCGCCAGTTGCCTCCCACCCGAGCCGGGTCATTCATCCGGGCGTGACTCCCCAGCCCGAGCACGTCCTGTGCCTGGACGATTGCCGTGCGAGCGGGTGACCTGAGCGCCAGGGCAATGAGGCGCCACCATGGTTCGCCGGAGGCCAGGTCGGCCCGGCGCAGCTCGTCGTCCACGAAACCACGCTGATCACCCGCCAGCGACTCATACCACCCCCGCGCCGTGTCGTGGTCGTGGGTTCCGGTGTAGACGACCCGGTTGGGGAGGTGGTTCTCGAACCGGTGCGGGCTGTCGGGATGGTCGCCGTCAAAGCCGAACTGCAGCACCAGCATCCCGGGCAGGCCGAGCTCGTCGCGCAGGCGCTCGACCGGCGGGGTGACCACGCCGAGGTCCTCGGCGACCAACGGCAGGTCGGGCCCGAGCTCGCGCGAGAACGCCCGGAACAGCGCCTCACCAGGCCCGCGCTTCCAGCTGCCGCGCGTGGCGTCGGTGTCGCCCTCGGGCACGGCCCAGTAGGCGACGAAGCCCCGGAAGTGGTCCAGCCGGACAGCGTCGAACAGCTCGAGCGTTCGGCGCAGCCGCTGCACCCACCAGCGGTAGCCGGAGCGGCGCATGCCGGGCCAGTCGTACAGGGGGTTGCCCCAGAGCTGGCCCGTGGCCGAGAACGCGTCGGGCGGGGCCCCCGCCACCAGGCCGGTCTGGAACAGGCGGGGGTGGCCGCGATGGTCGACGCTGTCCGGAGCCACGTAGATCGCCAGATCGCCCAGGAGCCGGACGCCACGATCACCCGCGTACTCACGCAGCCGGGCCCACTCGCGATCGAAGCGGACCTGATCGGCCAGGGCGTCGCGCGGTCCCAGCCGGATCCAGTCCTCGATCCAGTACGCCTCACGCTCGCGAAAGGCGAGTTTCTCCTCGGCACTGACCGGCGCCCGCGGCTGCGCCAGCAGTCCTGGCCAGCCGGCGAACGCCGAGCGTGACTTGTAGGGCGAGCCGTAGCGGTCGGGGGGACCCAGGGGCAAGAGCTGCCACCAGCCCTGACCAGCCTGCGCCAGCCAGTCGATGAAGGCAAACGCCTCGCGGCCCAGGCGCCGGCCGGGTAGCGAGGTGGCGTGCAGAAGCACGCCGCTGGAGCGGTTCGAGAGCGCAGTGCGAATTGCTTCGGAGCTCAGGGCGGGTTTCACCGCGCGTTGTTTACCCACACGGTCAAGCGGGATATGTTCAACTACGAGTGAGTCCTCGTGCCTCCAAACCTGACGTCGCCGCGGCGACGCAGACGGTGGCCCGGGCCGTGGTGCGTCAGCCGGGCGCGTCCGAGCGGCCTCCCAGCCGCATC
This sequence comes from Solirubrobacteraceae bacterium, assembly GCA_035551795.1. GTDB lineage: Bacteria > Actinomycetota > Thermoleophilia > Solirubrobacterales > Solirubrobacteraceae > Palsa-465. Next base: position 10,388 of record DASZMP010000049.1, read on the forward strand.
GTCATCCAGTTTCCGGCGCCTGCCGTGGACCTGGGTCGCTACCCGGTCAAGCGCTGCGTCGGCGACACGATCGCCGCGTCGGCGGACGTGTTCCGCGACGGTCACGACATGTTGCGCGCGGTGGTCAAGTACCGCCGCGTGGACGGATCGAGCCGGCACTGGCGCGAGAGCGAGCTACACCGCATCGACGCCGCGCAGGGCGGCGTCCGGTGGGCCGGCCGGTTCGAGGTCGACGCGCCGGGTCGGTGGCAGTACACGTTCGAGGCCTGGACCGACCGGTTCGGCACCTGGCGGGACGAGCTGCGCCGCAAGGTGGGGGCGGGACAGCACGATTTGGCCGGGGAGCTGTCGGAGGGGATCCAGCTGTTGCGCACGGCCGAGGAGCGAGCGCGGACCCAGCGCGACCGGGTGGTCATCCAGCACGCGCTCGTCGTGCTGGAGGATGGGGACACCGAAGAGGACGAGCGCCACGCCGCCGCGCTGGGCACGACCCTGTATGACGCGGTGGAACGCGACCAGGAGCGCGACGGCTGCACCGCGACCGACCCGCTGACTCTGGAGGTGGACCGGGTGCGGGCCAGGTTCGGCTCCTGGTATGAGATGTTCCCGCGGTCCTGGGGCGGCCTGAGGGGAGTTGAGGCGCAGCTTCCCCGGCTGGCCGAGCTGGGGTTCGACGTGGTCTACCTGCCTCCCATCCATCCGATCGGGCACACCAATCGCAAGGGCCGGGACAACGCGCTGATCGCCGCGTCCGGCGACCCGGGCTCACCGTGGGCGATCGGAGACCACAGTGGCGGACACGACGCCATCCACGCTGAGCTGGGCAGGATGGACGACCTGCGCGCACTGACCGCAGCCGCCCGCGAGCTGGACATCGACATTGCGCTTGATTTCGCGATCCAGGCCTCGGCCGACCACCCGTGGCTCACCGAGCACCCCGAGTGGTTTCACCGGCGCCCGGATGGCACGCTGAAGTACGCGGAGAACCCGCCCAAGCGCTACCAGGACATCTACAACTTCAACTGGGACACTCCGGACTGGCGCAATCTGTGGGACGCGCTCGCGGCGGTCGTTGTCGGGTGGGTGCGGTGCGGGGTCAAGGTGTTCCGGGTCGACAACCCGCACACCAAGCCGGCACCGTTCTGGGCCTGGCTGATAGAGCAGGTGCACGCCGAGGATCGGGACGTGATCTTCCTGGCCGAGGCGTTCACTCGCCGCGCCGTGATGCGCCATCTGGCGAAGATCGGGTTCACCCAGTCCTACACCTACTTCACCTGGAAGAACGCCCGCTGGGAGCTCACCGAGTACTTGGTCGAGCTGGCCTACTCCGGCGAGCAGGAGTACTTCCGGCCCAACTTCTTCACCAACACGCCGGACATCCTGCACGAGTACCTGCAGCACGGAGGGCGACCGGCGTTCGAAGCGCGACTGGTGCTGGCGGGCACGCTCAGCCCCAGCTACGGGATCTACTCGGGCTACGAGAACTTCGAGAACGTGGCCGTGCGGGAGGGCTCGGAGGAGTACCTGCACTCCGAGAAGTACGAGATCAAGGAGCGTTCGCTGGACGGCCCGCTGCTGGGGATGGTGCAGCGGCTGAACCTGGCCCGCCGCGAGAATCCGGCGCTGCAGCGGCTGGACAACATCACCTTCATGGGTACCGAGAACGAGTCGATCCTCGCTTACGCCAAGCAGACCGGTGCCAACACCGTGCTGACCGTGGTCAACCTGGATGCGCACAACCCCCAAGAGGGGCTGGCCGTCGTTCCCGCCCACCTCGGCCTGCCGCCGGTGTTCGGCGTGCGCGACCTGCTCACCGGCGAGCACTTCGAGTGGCGCATCGGGCGCAACTACGTGAGGCTCGAGCCAGGGGTGCGACAGGCCCACGTAAACCGGGTTGAGCTAGTTTGAGCGCAATCTGAAACCGTGTGCGCTTCGTTCCAGACCACCGAGGAATTCGCTGCCCTGCAGCTGCAGGGCAGCCGCATGAGCTCTGCCCTGCCCGGGGCGGATGACGAGACGGCACCCGGCGCAGCCCAGACGCGGCAGTGGTTCGAGGCCGAGCCGCTGTGGTTCAAGCGTGCGGTGTTCTACGAGATCCACATCCGGGGGTTCTTCGACGCCAACGGTGACGGGTACGGCGATTTCCGGGGGCTGAGCGAGAAGCTCGATTACCTGCAGTGGCTGGGCATCGACTGCATCTGGCTGCTTCCGTTCTACGAGTCACCGCTCAAGGACGGCGGCTACGACATCGCCGACTTCTACAAGGTGCACCACGACTACGGGACCGTCGAGGACGTGCGCCAGCTGATCGACGCCGCCCACGCCCGGCGCATCCGGGTGATCGCCGATCTGGTCATGAACCACACCTCCAGCGATCATCAGTGGTTCCAGGAATCCCGCTCCAGCCCGCACAACCCCAAACGTGACTGGTACGTGTGGTCGGACACCCCGGACCGCTACCAGGACGCCCGGATCATCTTCATCGACACCGAGTCTTCGAACTGGACGTGGGACGCGGTGGCCGGCCAGTACTACTGGCACCGCTTCTTCTCCCATCAGCCCGATCTGAACTACGACAACCCAGAGGTCCAGCAGGCGATGCTGGACGTGCTGCGGTTCTGGCTGGACCTCGGCCTGGATGGCTTCCGGCTCGACGCGGTTCCCTACCTCTTCGAGCGCGAGGGGACGATCTGCGAGAACCTCCCCGAGACCCACGCGTTCCTCAAACGGGTGCGCAAGGAGATCGCGGAGGATTATCCCGACCGGGTGCTGCTGGCCGAGGCCAACCAGTGGCCGGCCGACGTGGTCGAGTACTTCGGGGAGGACGGCGACGAGTGCCAGATGTGCTTCCACTTCCCGGTCATGCCGCGAATGTTCATGGCGGTGCGCCGGGAACAGGCCACACCGATCTACGAGATCCTCGATCAGACCCCGGAGATCCCAGACAGCTGTCAGTGGGGGCTGTTCCTGCGCAACCACGACGAGCTGACCCTGGAAATGGTCACCGACGACGAGCGGGACTACATGTACTCCGAGTACGCCAAGGACCCGCGGATGAAGCTCAACCTGGGGATCCGCCGCCGCCTGGCCCCGCTGCTGGACAACGGGCGCGACGAGATCGAGCTGATGACCGCGATCCTGTTCTCGCTGCCCGGCTCGCCGGTCCTCTACTACGGCGACGAGATCGCCATGGGCGACAACGTGTTCCTGGGTGACCGCGACGGCGTCCGCACGCCGATGCAGTGGAGCCCAGATCGCAACGGCGGTTTCTCGCGGGCCGACTTCGCCCAGCTCTACGCGCCGCCGCTGATGGATCCGGTGTACGGCTTTCAGGCGGTGAACGTGGAGGCCGAGTTGCGTACGCCGACCTCGCTGCTGCGCTGGATGCACCGCTTCATCCAGCTGCGCAAGGAGCACCCGGTGTTCGGGTTCGGTACCTACGAGCCGATCCCCACCTCCAACCCTCGCATCTTCGCGCTGATCCGACGGTTCGAAGATGACCTGGTCCTGTGCGTGCACAATCTCGCCCGCTCGGCCCAGGCCGTGGAGCTGGACCTGGCGGCGTTCCGCGGTCGGGTGCCGGTGGAGCTGTTCGGCAACTCCCGGTTCCCGGCGATCGGTGATCTGTCCTACCTGCTCACCCTGGCCAGGCGCGGCTTCTACTGGTTCGCGCTCGAGGAACCAGGGAACGAGAATCCAGATGCCTGATTCCGCCCAGACTCCGGAGGAGCTGCGCCAGGATCCAGCGCAGGCCATCAGCGAGGCCACGGGCTACTCCGCCCAGGATCTGGCCGACCTGCTGGACTGCCCCCGCCTGCGGGACTGGATCACCAAACAACGCTGGTACGCCTCCAAGACCCGGCCGGTGACCGGGATCGAGATTGTCGAGGAGGTGGCGCTCCGCCGGCAGCCCACGCTGGTCCTGGCCCTGGCCCAGGCTCGCTTCGCCCAGGGCACGCACGAGCTCTACCAGCTTCCGCTGGGCATCGCGCGCCGGGACGAGAAGCATCCCAGCGACCCGATCGGAGAGGCCGGCGACCTGGTCGCCTACGACGCGGTGCCCGCGCCGGTGCACGCCCGGGAGCTGCTGCGCCGCATCGAGGAGGGCGGCGATCTCTCGACCGCCGACGGGATGTTCAGCTTCCGCTGCGTGGATGACGGCATCACGGTCAGCGAGGACATGCCCGTGCGCCCGGTGGGCGTGGAGCAGTCGAACTCGTCGCTGGTGTTCGGCGATCGCTACGTGCTCAAGGTGTTTCGCAAGATCGAGCCGGGTATCAATCCCGAGCTCGAGCTGCTGCGCTTCCTGACCGCCCACGGGTTTGCCAACATCGCCGCGCTGCACGGCTGGTACGAGTACGAGGGCGTGGCACTGGCGGGCACGCTCGGCGTCGCCCAGCAGTTCGTCCCCGACGCGATCGACGGCTGGACCCTGGCGCTCGACGAGGCCGTGTCGGTGCCGGACCGGTTCCTGGAGCGGCTGGGCGAGCTCGGTTCCGCCACCGCTCAGATGCACACCGCGCTGGCATCGGATGCCGGTGATCCCGCGTTCTCCCCCGAGGAGCCCAGCCAGGAGGCCATTTCACTGCTCACGGCGACGATCGACGAGGACATCGAGCGGATGTTCCTCAGGCTGCCCGACGACGAGCGGCTGGCTCCGATCATCGGGCGCGGAGAGGATGTCCGGGAGCGCCTGGCGGCCCGGAGCCAGGTGGGCATCAGCGGCAAGCAGATCCGCATCCACGGCGATTACCACCTGGGGCAGACCCTGTTGGGCCCGCGCGGCTGGGTGATCCTCGACTTCGAAGGCGAGCCCGCACGTGCCCTATCCGAGCGGCGCCAGAAGCGCTCACCGCTGCGTGACGTGGCCAGCATGCTGCGGTCCTTTGCGTATGTCAGCTCGGCGGTGGAACGCTTGCGCGGACGAGCCGCCCCCGAGGACTTCGAGCAGCGGTCACGTCTGCGCTTCCTGGAGAGCTACTTCAGCGAGGTGGATCCCACGCTTCTGCCCGCCGGTGAGGCGGCGGTGCAGAACCTGCTGGCCATCTTCGAGCTGGAGAAGGCGATCTACGAGCTGCGCTACGAGCTGGACAACCGCCCGGATTGGGTAGCGATCCCTGTGGCGGGAATCGTGCGACTTCTTCAGAACACATGAGCAGCTGGATGACTCACGCGGCCGCCTTTCTGGCGAGCCAGCTGGATGATTCGGGCGCTGCCCGATCAGGCGAGGCCGGATGCCGAGCGGGCAGCAAGCCCGAAGGCGAGCGGCGGCCATGAGCGTGAGCACCGATCAGCTGGAGGCGATTGCCCGTCGCGAGCACCCGGAGCCGCACACGGTCCTGGGCGCGCATCCCACAACCGAGGGTGTGATCGTCCGGGCTCACCGGCCCGACGCCAGCGGCCTGACCGTGGCGCCGGCCGATGGAGCCCGGGTGAGCATGGAGCAGATCCACCCGGCCGGCGTGTTCGAGGGCCTGGTCGAGGGCGCGGAGCTGCCACTCACCTACCGGCTCGAGGTCGACTACGGGCCGAACGGGACGTTCGACTTCGCTGACCCCTACGCCCACGGGCCGACACTGGGCGAGCTGGACCTGCACCTGATCGGGGAGGGGCGGCACGAGCGCCTGTACGAGTTCCTGGGCGCGCACGTCCGCGAGCACGAGAATGCTGTGGGCACCGCATTCGCCGTCTGGGCACCGGCCGCCCGCGCGGTCAGCGTGGTGGGCGACTTCAACTCCTGGGACGGCCGGCTGCACCCGATGCGCTCACTGGGCTCGAGCGGGATCTGGGAGCTGTTCATCCCGGAGGTCGAGGAGGGTTCGCGCTACAAGTACGAGATCCTCACCCAAGCCCACGAGGTCCTGCTGAAGGCCGACCCTTACGCGTTTGAGACCGAGGTGCCGCCCCAGACAGCGTCCGTGGTCAACCGCTCCCGCCACCAGTGGAGCGAGCGAGAGGAGGCCTGGCAGCGGCGCCGGGCGGAGCAGGTCCCGCTGCAGGGTCCGATGTCGATCTATGAGGTTCACCTGGGCTCGTGGCGGCTGAACAGCTTCGAGGACAACCGTTCGCTCACCTACCAGGAGCTGGCCGACGAGCTGTCTGCCTACGCCAAGGACATGGGGTTCACCCACGTGGAGCTGCTGCCGGTGATGGCCCACCCGTTCAGCGGGTCCTGGGGGTACCAGGTGACCGGCTACTTCGCGCCGACACCACGCTACGGCTCGCCCGACGAGATGCGGCAGTTCGTCCAGCGCCTGCACGAGAACGGCCTCGGAGTGATCCTCGACTGGGTCCCGGCGCACTTCCCGCGCGACGAGTTCGCGCTGGCCCGGTTCGACGGCACCGCGCTCTACGAGCATGCCGATCCCCGGCGCGGCGCCCACCCCGACTGGGGCACGCTGGTGTTCAACTTCGGCCGCCACGAGGTCCGCAACTTCTTGCTCGCCAACGCGCTGTTCTGGCTGCGCGAGTACCACGCCGACGGCATCCGCGTCGATGCCGTGGCGTCGATGCTCTACCTGGACTACTCCCGCAAGGAGGGCGAGTGGATCCCCAACGAGTTCGGCGGGCGGGAGGACCTGGACGCCGTCTCGTTCCTCAAGGAGCTCAACGAGGTGATCTACGGCCGCGAACCCGGGATCATCTCCGCGGCCGAGGAATCGACGGCCTGGCCGGGCGTCTCACGCCCGACCTACCTGGGCGGTCTCGGGTTCGGATTCAAATGGAACATGGGCTGGATGCACGACACGCTCGGCTACTTCGAGCAGGACTCGATCTACCGCCGCTACCACCACCACGAGCTGACGTTCAGCCTGATGTACGCGTTCAGCGAGAACTTCATCCTGCCCCTGTCGCACGATGAGGTCGTGCACGGCAAGGGCTCGCTGTACAGCAAGATGGCGGGAGACCATTGGCAGAAGCTGGCCAACCTGCGCGCCCTGTACGCGTACATGTGGGCCCACCCCGGCAAGAAGCTCCTGTTCATGGGCCAGGAATTGGCCCAACCGGATGAGTGGAACCACGAGCGCTCGCTGGACTGGCATCTGCTGGAGAACTCCGATCACGCCGGGGTGCAGGCGCTGGTGCGGGACATCAACCGGGCCTACAAATCCCAGCCGGCCCTGTGGCAGCTGGACTCCGACCCGTCCGGCTTCTACTGGATCGAGCCCAACGACGCCGACGCCAACGTGCTGGCGTTCGCGCGGCGCGGCTCGGATGAGCGCACTCCTCACCTGGTGTTCGTGGCCAACCTGTCCCCCATGCCCCGCGAGGGTTATCGCCTGGGCCTCCCTCGCTCGGGCCGCTGGAAGGAGCTGCTGAACACCGACTCGCATTTCTACGGCGGCAGTGATGTGGGCAACCTCGGCGGCGTGCTGGCCGAGGGCGTGCCCTGGCACGAGCAGCCGTTTTCGGCCGAGCTCACGCTGCCGCCGCTGGCCGCCCTGTGGCTGGTGCCAGACGAGGATTGAGCGTCTGTCTCCATCGCGCCGGGTTTTGAGCACGGGCGCGATGGCGCGAGCGAACTCACAGTCGCCCGCGCAAGAGACTCCGCTGGTTATGGTTCGCGCCCCGATGGACACCTGGCCTGGACAACCGTTCCCGCTCGGCGCGCGCTGGGACGGCGAGGGCACCAACTTCTCGCTGTTCTCAGAGGACGCCGAGGGCGTCGAGCTCTGCCTGTTCGACGAGCAGGGGCGCGAGCAGCGTCTGCCGATGCGCGACCGGCGCGCCCTGAACTGGCACTGCTACGTACCCGGGGTCAGACCCGGTCAGCGGTACGGCTTCCGGGTGTACGGCTCCTATGATCCGGGGAGCGGCCGGCGCTTCAACCCGGCCAAGCTGCTGATCGACCCTTACGCGAAGGCGATCGAGGGGGTGGTGAGCTGGGACGGCGCCAGCGTCCTGCCCTACGTGCGTGGCGACGCCGAGGACCGCGACCTGGTGGCCGATGACCAGGACGACGCGAGCGCCGTGCCCAAGGCCGTGGTGATCGACGACGCGTTCGACTGGCAGGAGGATCGGCTGCCGCAGGTTTCCTTCGCGGACACGGTCATCTACGAGACGCACGTGAAGGGGTTCACGATGTGCCACCCGGAGGTGCGGGACGACCTGCGCGGAACCTATGCCGGACTGGCCTCCGAGCCGGCGGTGGCCTACCTCAAGGATCTCGGTGTGACGGCGGTCGAGCTGCTGCCCATCCACCACATCTCAAACGAGGCCTTCCTGCACGAACGCGGGCTGACCAACTATTGGGGCTACAGCACGATCGGGTATCTGGCGCCTCACTCCGAGTACGCGGCCACGGGCCGGCGGGGGGAGCAGGTCCGGGAGTTCAAGGGCATGGTCAAGGCGCTGCATCGGGCGGGTATCGAGGTGATCCTTGATGTCGTCTACAACCACACAGCCGAGGGAAATCACCTCGGGCCGATGCTCTCGTTCCGCGGCGTCGACAACGCTGCCTACTACCGGCTGTCACCCGAGGACCCCCGCACCTACGTCGACTTCACCGGGACGGGCAACTCACTCAACCCGGTGCACCCGAGCGTGCTGCGGCTGATCATGGACTCGCTGCGCTACTGGGTCAGCGAGTGCCACGTCGACGGCTTTCGGTTCGACCTGGCCGCGGCGCTGGCCCGGGAGCTGTACGACGTCGATCGTCTGTCGGCGTTCTTCGACGTGATCCATCAGGACCCGGTGCTCTCCCAGGTGAAGCTGATCGCCGAGCCGTGGGATGTGGGCCCGGGCGGCTACCAGGTGGGGAACTTCCCGGTGCTGTGGTCTGAGTGGAACGGGATGTACCGCGACACGATGCGCGACTTCTGGCGCGGCCAGGGCAACCGCGGGGACTTCGCGCGGCGGCTGTCGGGGTCCTCGGACCTCTACCAGTCCGATGGCCGCGACCCGTTCGCCTCGATCAACTTCATCACCGCCCACGACGGCTTCACCCTGGCCGACCTGGTCTCTTACAACGACAAGCACAACGAGGCCAACCTGGAGGACAACCAGGACGGGACCGGCGACAACCGGTCGTGGAACTGCGGGGCGGAGGGTCCCACGGACGATCCGGAGATTCAGGAGCTCCGGGCCCGCCAGCGCCGCAACTTCCTGGCCACGCTGCTGCTCTCCCAGGGCACGCCGATGCTGCTGGGAGGCGACGAGTTCGCCCGCACCCAGCACGGCAACAACAACGCCTGGTGTCAGGACAACGAGACCTCGTGGTTTGACTGGGAGCTCGACGACGAGGCCCGGGCCCTGCACACCTTCACGATGCGTCTGATCCGGCTGCGCCGCGAGCATCCGGTGTTCCGCCGGGCCAGCTTTCTGGAGGGTACGGCCGCCGGTGCCGGGGCGCTGCCCGACGCTTGGTGGTTTCGCGACGACGGTCTGAAGATGACCCGCCGCGACTGGGAGGACGGCCGGCCGGTGCTCGGTCTGTTCCTCAACGGTGCGGCGATCCCGACCCGCGGGCCGCACGGCGAGTCGGTCAGCGACGACACGTTCGTGCTGCTGTTCAACGGGTCCGACACCGACCGGGAATTCATGCTGCCGCGCCAGCGCATGGGCCGGCGCTGGGCGCTGGAGGTCTCCACCGCCGACCCGGACGCGGCGCCCGGAGCGAGCGAGCACGCCGCGCACACACCGGTGGGCTTGCGATCGCGTTCGATCCTCGTTTTGCGGCAGCTGGCATGAGCCGACCCGCTGCGGAGCTCAGAGCCACCTACCGTCTACAGCTGACCTCGGAGTTCGGCTTTCCGGCCGCCCGTTCGCTGATCCCCTACCTTCGCGATCTCGGCGTCTCGCATTTGTATCTGTCGCCCTCGCTCCAGGCCCGTTCGGGATCAACCCATGGCTATGACCAGACCGATCCGAGCCGGCTCTCGGAGTCGCTGGGAGGCGAGTCCGCGTTCCGCCGCCTGGCCGACGAGGCGCACGGCGCCGGGATGGGAGTGGTGCTGGACGTCGTCCCCAACCACATGGCGGCCGATGACGAGAACCGCTTCTGGGCTGATCCTGAACTGCGCCAGAAGTTCTTCGACATCGACCCGGTCAGCGGACGACATCGGCGGTTCTTCGACATCGACGATCTGGCCGCCATCCGCCAGGAGGATCCGGACGTGTTCGAAGCCACGCACGGGTTTGTCCTGGGCCTGGTGGGGCAGGGCCTGCTGGACGGGCTGCGTGTCGATCACCCGGACGGTCTTGCTGATCCGGCGGGATACCTGGAGCGCCTGCGCGCAGGTGGCGCCGAGCGCGTGTGGGTGGAGAAGATCCTCTCCGCGGACGAGGATCTGCGCGATTGGCCAGTGTCGGGCACGGTGGGGTATGAGTTCCTCAACGACTCCTGTGCCCTGTTCGTCGACCCGGCCGGCAAGCCGGAGCTGACCGCGCTGTGGGAGCGGATCTCCGGCGATCGACGCGGATTCGGCGACTGGGCGCGCGGCGCCAAGCGGGAGCAGGCGGGCGGCGTGTTCAGCCCCGAGATCGACCGGCTGGCGCGGCTGCTGGATCGCG
>DASZMP010000050.1:0-2187 GCA_035551795.1 Solirubrobacteraceae bacterium
GGCCCTCAACGGGGCTACGTCCTGTTGCCGCTTGCGGCAGCCCCACCGCCGGGACGAGCAAGTCTCATGCGGGCCTTCGACGAGGCAAGCGAGCGAGGCTCTCTCCCGGCGGCGGTCGGCTGCGCAACCCATATCAGGGTCACGGCGGAAAGGATGTCCAATGAGCACGGCGCAGTTCGCCGTGCTCGGTCACGGCCGCGTGGACGCCCCCGAGCGCACCGACACTGACGCGAAGTCAACGCGGGGAATGACCCTCACCGCGTTCATGTTGCTGGCCATCTACGGCGCGTTGCGCTGGGACACGATGCTCGCCCAGTCATTGGGTGGGCGCGTGCTCGGTCTGCTCGTGCTGGCGCTGATGATCGGCTGGCTGGGCGGTCGCCTGTCCGCCACCCGGCTTTCGCCTCGGGTGGCGGCCACCGTCGGGATCATCCTGGCCGCCTTGGCCATGATCCCGATGTCCGGGTTCCCGGTCAGTTGGCTGCTCGAGCTGCACCTCGGCCGGCTGGGGCAGGCGGTCGGCAACGGACTGTCAGCGCTGCCCCAAGTGATCGTCCCCTACAGCGGCACCCGGGTGGCCATCAACGGCGTGATCGTCCTGGGGGAGGGCATGCTGTTGCTGGCCGGGGCTCTGGCCCTCTGCACGCGGCGCCGCCAGCTCGGCCAGGCTCGCCTGACCGCCGCGGCGATTCCTCTGATCGTGCTGGCGATCGTTCCCTCGGTGCTGGCCGAGCCCCATCTGGCCGGCCTGCACGGGGTGATCCTCTTCCTGTTGCTGATGGCCCTTCTGTTCTCCGAGCGCGTGGCGCCCCGCCGGGTCGCCGGAGCCGTCCTGTTCGCGCTGCTGGCCTCGCTGGTGGCGTTGATTGTGAGTCCGGCCATCGAGAGCTCGCACGCTTGGATCAATGTCAAGACGATCGGAACCGGCCGGATCCACGTCGGCGAGCGCTTCAACTGGAGCCAGACGTACGGGCCGCTGGACTGGCCCCACGCGGGCACCGCCGTGCTACGCGTGCGGGCTCGGTTTCCCAGCTACTGGAAGGCGGAGGACATCGACCTGTTCAACGGGTCGGACTGGGTGTCCACGGACGTGGGCGGCGGCGGCCCGGCGACCGGCGTCAGCCACTCCAGCCTGGCGCGCTGGACCGAGCCGCTGACCGTAACCCTGGGAACCATGTCGACCAGCCAGATCATCGCCGCGGGGGTGGCCAGCGAGCCCCAGTCCAGCGCGTTCACAGCGACCCCAGGCAATGGGCCAGGAACCTGGGAGACCGCGCAGCCGCTGGGCCCGCACTCCACCTACCACGTCGATGTGTACGCGCCATCTCCCAGCCGCGCCCAGCTGGCCTCCGCACCGGCGCAGTACCCGATGAGCGTCCTGGCGCCGGAGCTTCAGCTGATCCTGCCCGCCTCCTCGAGCGACCAGGTGCTGTTCGGCGCTTCGGCCAGCCCGGTTCAGTTCACCGCGTTTGGCTCGCCACACCACGTGGAGCCCTACGGCGGGCTGTCCCGGTTCGACGAGTCAGAGCTGGTGCGCAACTCGCCTTACGCCCGCGCATTCCAGCTGGCGATGCGCCTGCGGGCCCAGGCCGGCACGCCGTACGCGTACCTGGAGAACATCCTTCGCTACCTCGCTCGCGGCTACACCTACGACCAGACGCCGACGGCCGGCCGCTACCCGCTGATCAATTTCCTGTTCAAGACACGGACGGGGTACTGCCAGCAGTTCGCGGGCTCGATGGCCTTGCTGCTGCGCATGGGCGGCGTGCCGGCCCGGGTCACCGCCGGGTTCACCACGGGCGTGTTCGACGAGCGGACCCGCACGTACGCCATATCTGACCTCGATGCTCACACCTGGGTCGAGGCGTGGTTTGCCGGTTACGGCTGGGTGACGTTCGACCCCACCCCACCGTCCGATCCGGCCCTGAGCGGGCACATCACTCTGCCCGCGGGACAGGCCTCGCCGGCTGTCGGGCGGCCCACGGGGCTCAGCCCGGCTGTGCATCCCCGCCGGGTCGGCGCCGCAGCCCCCGCAGGGCAGCGGCGCCGGAGTGAACGCTCTCCTCGACCGTCCGGAGGTGGCGTGCCGGCCCTGCCGGTCGTGGGGGCGAGCCTGGCCCTCGTACTGCTCCTCGGTCTGGCGTTCCTGCGCTACCGCCGGCCGCGAGGTCCCGAGGGAGCTCTCAC
>DASZMP010000051.1:0-3729 GCA_035551795.1 Solirubrobacteraceae bacterium
AAGGGACCGGACGCACTGGAGCGACCGGACCTGCGGCCTGGCATGCCTCATGTCCGTTTCATCGTTCCATGGAAGAGCCGTTCCGCCGATCTTCGAGCTGCTGCAAGAGGCAGTCGGATCGGGTTACTACACGAGCAAGGGCTGGATGCACGCCGGCCTCGCCAGCCTCGGCGCGGCCCACGGCCTCCGGGGCGAAGCCCGCCCGGCCTCCACGATAGATGACTTGCGCTCGTGTCTGGAATCCACCGGAGGGCCGCTGATCGCCTCGGTAACCTTTCGGTTCCCCGAGGATGGCCGACGCGGGGGTCACCTCGTAGTCGTAACCGCTGTTGACGAGGGTCCCGGAGCACGGATCTGCATCCGCGACCCCTCAAGCTGGGGAAAGGAGGAAGACTCGATCTCGGCGGCGCGTTTCTCGGCGAGCTACTCCGGGCGCGTGATCATTTTTTACTGATCGTCGTCAATTGACGTGCGGCGGCGCGGCAGGCAGTTGCACCGTGACGCATAGCCCCCCGGCGTCCCGTGGGGTGAGGGTGAGGGTTCCGTCGTGTGCCCGGGTGATGCTCTTGACGATCGCCAGGCCGAGGCCGACACCGGCATGGTCGCCGCGGATTCGCTCGGTGCCGCGCTGGAACGGCTCGGTGAGCGTCGGGACCAGCTGCGGGGCGAGCTTCGCGCCGGTGTTCTCGACGGCAAGCATGACAGACCCGGGGCGGATGGCGGTGCTGAGCTGCACGGTGCCGTATTCGGGGAGGTTGTGGACGATCGCGTTGTGCAGGAGGTTCGTGGTCATCTGCAGCAGGAGCGCGCGTGAGCCGGTGGCGGGGGTGATGTCCCCGGAGGCATGGATGGTGACACCGTGCTTTTCCGCGAGCGGAAGGAGCGTCTCGGCGGCTTCTTCCACGATGAGGGACAAGTCGACGTGTTCCCTGGTGAAGGACCGTTGGCCGGCCCGGCTGAGCAGCAGCAGTGCCTCGGTGAGTTCGATTGCCCGGGCGTTGACGGCGCGGAGGCGCTCGTTGAGCCCGCCGTTGTCGCGGTCCGGATCACTGCGGGCCACATCGAGAAGGGTCTGCGTGATCGCCAGCGGGGTGCGCAGTTCGTGGGAGGCGTTGGCCGCGAACCTCTGCTGTTCGGCGATGTCCGCTTCCAGCTGCGCGAGCATGGCGTCGAAGGCGTCGGCGAGCTCGCGGAACTCATCGCTGCGCCCCGGTAGCCGGATCCGGTGGGCGAGCGACCCGTTTGCGGCCGTGCGGGTGGCGTCGGTGATGCGGGCCAGGGGGGCGAGCATGCGGCCGGCGAGAATCCATCCTCCCGCGAGACCGAATACCAGCAGGAACGCCAGCGCGATGGCTGCCGCTTCGCCGAAGGCTTGCTGGTCGGGAGAGCGCCCTGGAAGCAACGCCCCGCCGATGCCAGGTCTCGCGGCGCTGACGATCGGAGCGTGGGGGAAGTATCGCAGGAGGAGCGCCCACAGGGCGAGCAGCGAGGCACCGGCGAGCACGAGGAACCCGGCGTAGCTGAGGGTGAGCTTGAGGCGAACGCTCAAACCAGGGGCTCTATCCACGGTCTGCTCCCTCACACCCGGCGCCGGACACTGTGTCGATGCGGTAGCCGGCGCCGGGCGCCGTGGCGATGAGCCAGGGCTCCCCGAGTCGCTTGCGCAGGGCCGAGACCGTGATGCGCACGGCGTTGGTGAACGGGTCGGCGTTCTCGTCCCAGGCCCGCTCCAGGAGCTCCTCGGCGCTGATGACGCCGCCTTCGGCGGCGACGAGGACTTCGAGCACGGCGAACTGCTTGCGGGTCAGCGCGACATGGCGGCCGTCCCGGTAGACCTCGCGGCGGAACGGATCCAGCCGCAGGCCCGCGATCTCCCTAACGGGCGGCCTGCTGTGCGTTCGTCTGCGGTCGAGCGCCCGCAGACGTAGCACGAGCTCTCGCAGCTCGAACGGCTTGGTGAGGTAATCGTCGGCTCCGAGCCCGAACCCGGAGGCCTTGTCGTCGAGCCGGTCCGCAGCAGTGAGCATCAGGATCGGCATGCCGCTGCCGGAAGCGACGATGCTCTCGGTGACCTCGTCACCAGACGGCCCGGGAATGTCGCGGTCGAGGACGGCGATGTCGTAGGCGTTGACGCCCAGCAGTTCCAGCGCCGTGTCCCCGTCGCCAGCGATGTCGGCCGCGATCGCCTCCAGGCGCAGCCCGTCGCGGATGGCCTCCGCCATGTAGGGCTCATCCTCGACAACCAGCACGCGCATGTTCTCAAGGTTACGAGCCGCTGCATATCGCAGGCATATCGAAAACCGCATACGGGCTGGCAACACCAGGGTGCCTTGACTGGAGGCATGGGCCACACCGCACCAGCCCGGGCACGAACCCGTTACCGGCGGTCCAGGGGAGCCCTGGCGCTGCTGGCACTCGCCTGCCTGGCTGGCTGCACCGCGGCGGAGCACGATACCTCCCCCTCAGGGACGGCGGCGTCGCCCTCCGGAACGGTCACGCCGCAGGCCGGGACGGCCACTCCAAGCCAGGAGCGGCTGGGGGCAGTCTCGTGGCCAGCCGACGGGACCTCGGCCGCGGACGTCAGCGGCTACGGCGTGGTGGACGGCCCGGGCGCGAGCCGGCCGGTGCCCATCGCCAGCGTCGCCAAGCTGATGACAGCCTACGTGATCCTGCACGATCACCCCTTGCCCGCAGGCGGGCCTGGTCCCGATATCACCGTCGAGTCGTCGGAGGCAGCCGCGTACCCGTCGCAGGCCCGTGACGGCGACTCGCTGGTGGCCGTCGCGGCCGGGGAGGAGATCTCCGAGCGCCACGCGCTGGAGGCACTGATGCTGCCCTCGGCCGACAACATGGCCTGGATACTGGCGCGCTGGGACGCCGGCAGCCAGGCCGCGTTCACGGCGAAGATGAACGCCACCGCCGGCCGGCTAGGCATGACCGGCACCAGCTACAGCGATGCCTCCGGCCTGGACCCCGCCACCACCAGCACCGCGGCCGATCAGGTGCGCCTCGGCATGGCGGCGATGCACGTGCCCGCACTGGCCGAGATCGTCGCGCTGCCCACGGCGGTCGTTCCGGTGGCCGGCGTGATCCGGAACACGAACAAGCTGCTGGGTCAGGACGGGATCGCCGGCCTCAAGACCGGCAGCACGCAGGCCGCCGGCGGATGCCTTCTCGTCGCGGCCTGGACCCAGGCGGCCAGGCACAAAACCCTGATCGTGGCCGCCGTCTTGGGCCAGCCCGGTACGGCCGGGACCATCCTGGCGAACGCACTGCAAGCCGGCCACAACCTCGTGCTCGCCCTAGACCGTGCCCTCGGCGCTGGTACGCAGTCAGGTTCGCGTCACGACTCCGAAGACGTTCGGCTACGTGTGGTCGATCCTCGGCTGGAACATTCACGTCTACCACTCCCACCTTGACGTCCACCCGCCGATCCGGGTACCCGTCCCGTTCCGGTTCGAGTGGCACCAGGACGGCGGCAGGCAGAACCGCGAGGTCGAGACGACCCCGCGGCCGCGCCTGTCGGTAAAACTGGCGTACTGGCTCTCCGACGTCTCCGCGCCCGGGCGCGGCAACCTGAAGGTCGTACCCGGCAGCCACGTCGTGAACTGGATCGACGGCCCGCCCCGGCGCGACATCCCGTGGCCCGACCCCGAAGGCGCCATCGAGGTGACCGCCGAGCCCGGCGACGCCGTGTTCTTCGACCGCCGGATCTGGCACACCCGGTCA
>DASZMP010000052.1:0-5683 GCA_035551795.1 Solirubrobacteraceae bacterium
GACTGCACACACGAGGGGCAGCCGGACCGGCACGGACACTCGCCGATCAGGCGTCGCGCGTCGTTGACGAGGCGATCGAATTGGTCATAGCCGCGACGGGTCAGTCCGACCCCTCCGGGATGTCCGTCATAGATGAAGATCGTCGGCCCCCCGGTCTGGGGGTGGGCATTCGTGGACAGCCCGCCGATGTCCCACCGGTCGCACATGGCGATCAGCGGCAGCACCGCGATCTGCCCATGTTCGAGGGCATGTAGGGCGCCCAGCAGCACCTCGTTGGGGAACGGCTCGCCTCCCACCAGTTCATCAAGCTCGTACCAAAGCGCGCGCGTGGTGAATTCGGTGGTCGGCAGGTCGAGCGTCTCGAAACCGATCACGGAATGGTCTTGGAGGTGCTTGCGCTGGTAGCCGAGCACGGTCTCCGAGTAGATCACTGAGCCGAACGACAGCTTCACGCCGTGAGTGTGGCGCTGCTCGTGCAGCCGTTCGATGTAGGTCATGCTCTCCCGCTTGGCCTGGGTGAAGTAGTCCCCGCTGAACGGTTCGAGCACGGCGCGCCGGCCATGGAGATCGAGCTGCAGGACCAGGTACGAACGGCCCATGTGCAGGTATACGGCGCCTTCGTGCACCGTGGAGAAGGCACGACTGGTTTCGATCGTGCCGAGCAGCTCTCCGCTGGAGGCATCGATCAGGACGAAGTTGTCAGCCGAGGCCGAGCGCAGCGCGGTGCGCGCCGCGGGATAGTCGTCGGCCCGCCGCGGCACGAAGCCCGTGGCCCGTTCCCTCAGGAATCCCTGCTCAGCCAGTCGGCTTGCCCGCTCGAGCACGTCGTTTCCGAGGAGCTTGGCGTCGGCCTCGGTCAGTGGTGCCTCGTGAGCGGCGCACAGAAGGTGTTCGTCTCGGATCTCGGGACTGGCGGGATCGATGATCGCGGCCTCGACCGGACGCCTCAGGAACTCGTCTGGGTGGCGAGCGAAGAACTGATCGAGCGCGTCCTCGCCGGCGACGTAGAGGGCCAGACCACGGCCCCGGCGGCCGGCCCGTCCCCACATCTGCCGGAGGCTCGCCACGGTGCCCGGGAACGTGACGCAGATGGCGGCGTCCAGTTGCCCGATGTCGATTCCGAGCTCCAGTGCGTCGGTAGACACCACGCCCAGCAACTCGCCGTCGACCAGTCGACGCTCGATGTCGTGCCGCTGGGCCGGCGTGTAGCCGGCCCGGTACGGGGCCAATCGGTCAGCCAGCTCGCTGGGAAGCCGGTCGGCAGCTTGGCGGAGGATCAGCTCGACCCCCTTGCGCGACTTCATGAAGCAGATCGTCCGAGCGCCAGCCTCCACCAGTTCGCTGAGCAGCTCCGCCGCCTCGGCCAGGGCCGAGCCGCGCGCCCCCAGCTGTTCATCGAGCAGTGGGGGGTTCCACATGGCCACGCGCCGCTCGGCGCGCGGCGCTGTGTCCGAATCGATCAAGTGGATGTCAGCGAGGCCCGTCAGTCCCTGCGCCAGGTCCACTGGGTTGGCGATCGTCGCGCTGGCCAGCAGGAAGCGCGGATTCGTCCCGTAGAACTCGGCGGCTCGACGTAGCCGCCGCAGCACGTTGGCCACGTGCGAGCCGAATACGCCGCGATAGACGTGCGTTTCGTCGATCACGACGAAGGCCAAGTTCGCCAGCAGGTCGGCCCACTGCGCGTGGTGCGGCAGGATGCCGACGTGCAGCATGTCCGGATTGGTGATCACCAGGTTGCTGCGCTTCCGGATCGCCGGTCGTTCCCGGCGCGGCGTGTCGCCGTCATAAATGGCCGGACGAATCTGGCGCTTTAATCCAAAGGCCTGTAGCGAGCGCGCCTGATCCTGGGCCAGGGCTTTCGTCGGGTACAGGTACAGCGCCCGGGCGGTCGGATCGGTCACCAGCACCTCGAGCGTGGGGAGCTGGAAGCACAGCGATTTACCCGAGGCCGTACCCGAGGTCACGATGGTCGGCCCTTGGAAGGCGCTTCTCAGGGCCAGCTCCTGATGCTCATAAAGCGCCGCGATGCCCCGCTGGTGCAGGGCGCCTGCCACTGCTGGACACAAGTCGTCCGGGACCGGGACCAGACGAGCGGCACGCGACCGGATCAGATCCTCGTGAACCAACCTTTCGTCGTCTCGGCCCTTGGCCAGCAACTGCTCCCAGGGCTCTGTCTGCGGGGTCGTCGGCACTCAGGCTGAGTATGGCGACGGCTGCTACGGTCGCGCCCGGTGCGCTGCCTGTATGTAGATCTGGACGGGACGCTGCTTGGCCCGGGTGGCTCACTTCTGCGAAGCGGGGACGGCCGCTTCGGCCTGGATGCCGTGCGAGCGCTGCAGGCGTGCGCCCGGGCCGACGTTGAGGTGGTGATCTATTCGGGACGCCGCCAGGAGAGTGTGTTCGACGTGGCTCGGATCATCGGCCAGACGTCCTACATCTTCGAGCTCGGATGCGGTCTGGTGCTGGACGGCGAACTTGAGTGGCTCACCGGGGGGATCGAGCCGTCTGAGGCGGGCACGATCTATGAGCAGATCACTGCGTCAGGCGCCCCGGAGCTGCTTCTGGAGGCCTTTGCCGGACAGCTGGAGTACCACACCCCGTGGTCGATCCGGCGCGAGGTGTCGCACCTGTTCCGGGGTCAGATCGATCTGGGCGAGGCGGCCGAGTTGCTGCGCGGCCATGGCCTCAACTGGCTGCGCCTGGTCGAGAACGGGATCATCGCGGCCCATGGGGTATCGCTGGTGGGATCCGGCTCCGGTCTTACGGATCGGGTCGACCGCGTGTACGCCTACCACCTGATCCCAGCGGCGTCCTCGAAGGCCGGAGCGGTCGCCCGGCATATGCAGAACCGCGGGTACGGATCGCAGGAATGCATCGCAGCCGGGGACTCAAGGGAGGATCTGGAAGCGGCCGACGTGGTCGGATCCTTCTGGCTGGTGGCCAACGCTCTGGAGCGGGATCCCACCCTGGCCGATGACATAGCCGGCCGCCCCGGCGTCCGCGTGGCGTCCGCCGGGTACGGCGCGGGTGTCTATGAGGCTGTCGTCAGCACCCTGGCCGAACGCTGATCCGGCACGCTGGACTGGGGGACGACGGACCGTGGGATCGTCAGCTCCGCTTCGTGCGCGTCTCCTACCGCCCATTCGAGGCGTTCAAGCAGGTGCACGGCGAAGTGCTGACTCTCCAGGTCGCTTGAGGAGATGCGTTCCCGGAGCATCACGGCTTCTTCTGGGTCTTGGCGCCTGTCGGCGACGACGATGATGTGTGGCATCTCACCCCTCCTTGCTTGTTGCGTCCCCAGCGTGGCAAGAAAAGCTTCAGCTGGCGTAAACGTGTTGTGGCTGGCTCGTAATTACGTCAGATGCCCTGCTCGCCTGAGCGGCGGGGGAGCTCTCGGCGCTGGCCCCGCCAGGCTGTGAAGCGCTCACGCAGGCGTCGCCAGAAGCCGAGCTTGACCTGTGGCCGCCACCTGGCTGGGGGCGGGACGGTCGCCCGAACCACCGCAACCCATTCGACCAGCGGCAGGGTGCCCTCGATCAGGTTGGCCAGGGCTGTGCTTACGGGGGCCTCGAACCCGGCCTGATGGAGTGCGTAAGCGAGAAGGGGTACCGATTCGAGCGCCTCGACTGCCTGTCCCACCCGGGACGGGATCTCGGCGGCTGGCACTCCCTGGGCGAGAAGTTCTCCGGCGCGACGGTTGCGGCTCTCACGGGCCAGGGCTGTGGCCACCAGGTCGCCCGTGCCAGCCAGGCCGATCATCGATTCAGGCCGGGCGCCTTGGGCCTCGGCCCACCGCCAGACCTCGGCAAAGATGTGGCCGGCCGCGGCACCGGCCGCGTTCAGACCTTGGGACTCGGTTGCTCCGGAGGCCAACGCCGCCGCGTTCTTGGCGGCTCCCGCCAATTCAACTCCCACCGGATCATTCGATTGCTCACAGACCACGCCAGCTCGGATGAACACCTGCGATAGAGCGATCGCCAGCGCTTCGTCGGTTGAGGCCGCGACGAGTCCGGCGCCTTCCCGGACCATCTCGGCTGCATGCGCCGGACCACCGAGGCAGGCGACGCGGTCCGCGCCGAACCGGCGGCTCAGGATCACTGTGGGCGGCGAGCCGTCGGGCGGCACGAGTCCCTTGGCCAACGACACCACCGCCGCAGGCGGCCTCAAGCCGTCGCGTTCGAGCGGCGCGATGATCTCGTCCAACCTCCCGGACGGGACGGCCAGGAATACGTAGTCGGCCCTGGCGACGCCGGCGCTGGTCGGCTCCACTCTCAGCTCCCGGGGCAGCTCGACTCCCGGCAGATATTCGCGGTTCTCCCTGTGCTCGAGCAGCCGCCGAGCCTGGTCTTCGGTGCGGGTCTGCAGCGTCGTTCGCATGCCGCCGCGGGCGAGCAAACAGGCCACGGCCGTTCCGAACGAACCGGCGCCGATGACAACGGCCCGGCGCCCGAAGGGCGGAGAGCGGTGGAAGGTTGCACGGCCGCGGGAGGGCATGGCGCACTCACGCTACCCATTGCTGGGCCGTGGGACTGACAGGCTCTTCCCCGATCGGCCCGATCCGGGTCAGGCAGCCCCTCGTTTGCGGGCGCGTTCGAGCGCCTCGCGAGCGACCTGGTCCTGCAGAGCTACCGCGTCGCTCAGGTCGGCGGCAGCCTCGGCCATTTCGCCGAACGCGGTCGCCACCCCCGCGGAACTAGAGCCGGCAATTGCCTGATTTAGCTGATCCACTGCCGCATCGAAGCGAGCCCAGAGCTCCTCAGGTCCTCTGCGTCCGGTGCCCGGACGCAACTCGTACGGCGGCTCCGCGCGCTGGGCGCCGGGCACGGGACGCCACATCAACCCGGCGGCCTCCGCCCGCTCCCAGGCCACCTGTTCGGTGGCAGCGGCCTCCGACAGCTTCATGAGCCGACCTGCGAAGCCCTCATCGGGAGGTGCCATCTTGTGCGCTCGCATGGCCTCCGCCCATCCGGCGCTCGCGTGGCGGACCAGACGCATCACGTCTGCGCGCTCGCGCTCGAGTTCCTCGCTGAAGCTCATGACGACGGAGACCTTTGAGGTTCTTCCGATCCCGGAAGAGCGCTGGGTTCTGCGGCTGGGGAGTCGTCGGGGGGTGAGGCGGTGGTCCGGGTCACGGCTGGTGCCGGCTCCGCGACGCCGACGGGCTCGCCACTCCAGAAGTCTTCCGCGCTTGGGCCAGTCGAGCGAGGCGGTGGCGCTATCGATGGCGAGGACGCGCCTCCGCGTGAGCCGCCCTCCAGGATCCGATCGAAGTCTGAACGCCTGATGCGAACCCGCCGTCCCACCCGCACCGCCGGCAGCCGGTCCTGGTCAATCCAATTGCGAACTGTCTGCTGGTTGACCTTGAACCAGTCGGCCACCTCGGCGACTGTCAAGAAGGATTCGTCTCGATCCGCGCTCATCGCGACAAAATTTTCCAATTGAGTTGAAATTACTACGAACGAGTACGCGTAGACTAATGCTTCCTTCGGACGGTAATCTTCGACTTCCTCAGCATCAGGCGAGGTAGAGACGGACGGGCACGACACCAACCGGGCGGGCAGCAGCGGCGTCGATAACGTCGTCCCGTTCCCGCGGGACTGGATCGGACCTCTGGATGATCTGGTGCCGATTGGAACGTCCACCGAGGGCGCTCCCGAGGAAGAGGAGGTCGCCGACGCCGTCG
>DASZMP010000053.1:0-10274 GCA_035551795.1 Solirubrobacteraceae bacterium
GACCCGGGGAAACCCGCGGGAAAGTGCCACAGAAATGACACCGCCTAAGCCTGGGGCCGCTGCAGAGCCTCAGGCCGGTAAGGGTGAAATGGTGCGGTAAGAGCGCACCGGCGTCGTGGTGACACGGCGGCCAGGCAAACCCCACCTGATGCAAGGCCAAGCAGGACCGTTCGTAGGCTGCCCGCCGAGGTCCGGGTAGGCCGCTCAGATGGATGGTTGCTCACGACAGAATCCGGCTTACAGGCCTGCTACGGAAGAGCCCCGTTTCGACGGGGCTCTTCTATTTGGCCTTCGCCCCTCGTCGTTTGGCCCACGCAAGGTCGTTGGCCCACGCAAGGCGTCGGCCCACGCAAGGCGTCGGCCCACGCAAGGTCGTCGGCCTACACCGCCACCCCGGCCAGCGCCACCACCACACCCACCACCGCGGCTGCCAGGAGCGTCTGCACCACCCCGCGACGCAGCGCCAGCAGGGCCACCGCCGCCGCGGCCAGTACCCCGAACTGCCAGCCGTGCCGCAGCGCCACGGCCAGCGGCACCGCAGCGCCCAGGATCGCTCCGATCGCCGCCGGCCCCGCGCCGTTGAGGAATGCCACGGCCGGCGGCCAACGTCGCAGCGCCTGGAAGCGCGATCCGCCGACCATCACGAACACGAATGACGGCGCAAAGGCGACCATCGACGCCACCGCCGCTCCCAGCACGCCGTGCGCCGCGTAGCCGACAGCCGCCACGGTCGCCACGACCGGCCCGGGCGATACCTGCCCGAGCGCCACGGCGTTGAGGAACTGCCCCGAGGTCATCCAGTGGTAGGCGTGCACGGCGTCGGACTGCATCAGCGGGATGATCACGAAGCCGCCGCCGTAGGACAGCGCGCCGACCTTGAACGCCACCCACAGCAGCGCCGCAAGCGGGTGGCTGAGAATCCGCAGGTGCCCGCGGGCTCGTAGCTCCATCGCCACCTCCACGGCCCCGCAGCCCACCAGGACCAGCACCAGATACGGACCCAGGAGCGCCCCTGCCACCCCGCCCAGGACGGCATACGCCGCCCACCGGATCCGCCGCGCGCCCCCGGCGGCCACCGCCCGCGCCCAGCTGGGCCGCAGCAGCGCCAGCGCGGCAGCCGCCGCCACAGCCGCGACCGCCCCCCCGGCGCCCTCACCCGCGCCCCGCACCCACTGCGGCGGTGCCTTGGCCAGGAACAGGACCGACAGCGCCGTGACGATCACCACCGCCGGCACGATGAACGCCAGTCCGCCGATCAGGGCTCCGCGCCGGCCCGCGAGGCGGTAGGCGCAGTAGATGGCCAGCTGGGTCGAGGCGGGTCCCGGCAGGAGGTTGCAGGCGGCGATCGCCGCCTCGAACTCGTCCAGCTCGAGCCATCCCCGCTCCTCCACCAGCCGGCGCCGGAGCAGCGCGATGTGGGCCGGCGGACCACCGAACCCGATCACCCCGATGCGCAGCCACTCGCGCGCGACGGTGGCTAGCGGGAGGCGAGTTCCAGAGCCTTCCCGCTCAGCCGGAGCAGCTTCCATTCGTCCAGCACCTCGGCGCCGACACGCTCGTAGAACGAGAGCGCCGGCGTGTTCCACTGAAGCGCCGTCCACTCCAGCCGCGGACAGCCTCGCTGCACCGCGAGTGATGCCACGTGCGCAAACAGCTGGCTGCCCACGCCGCCACGCCGGTGCGGCGGGGGCACGTACAGATCCTCGAGCCAGATCCCCGGCTGGCACTCCCAGGTGGAGAACGTGCTGTGAAACAGGGCGAAGCCCACCGCTTCTCCGTCCCGCTCGGCGATCACCGCCTCAGCCGCCGGGTGTGGCCCAAACAGCGAGTGTCGCAGCAGCTCCCCGGTTCCCACCACCTGCTCGGGAGCCCGTTCGTACTCCGCCAGTTCCACGATCAGGGAGAAGATCAGCTCCACGTCCGCCTCGGCCGCGGGGCGAATGCTGATATCGGAGCTCACGTCTGGGTCAGCGACCGGTGAACTCAGCCTGGCGCTTCTGCAGGAAGGCCAGGACGCCCTCGGCGAAGTCGGCCGACTCGGCCCGCCGCTGCTGCAGGACCGCCTCGGCGTCCAGCGCCGCGGCAAAATCCCCGTACCACACCTGGTTCAGCGACTGCTTGATCGAGGCGTAGGAACCCGGGGGACCGGCGGCCAGCCGTTCGGCCAGCTGGCTGACCTCGGGCTGTAGCTGATCATCGGCGACGACGCGGTTGACCAGACCCCACTCCAGAGCGTGGCTCGCGGGAATCCGCTGCGCCAGCAGCGCGATCTCCGCCGCTCTCGTGTGGCCGGTCCGAGCTGCCAGGGTCACCGACGCGCCGCCGTCGACGCTCAGCCCGACGTTGGCGAACGCCATCAGGAAGTACGCCGACTCGGCGGCGACGATCAGGTCGCAGGCCAGCGCCAGTGACCAGCCGATCCCCACCGCCGGCCCGTTGACCGCCGCGATCGTCGGCTTTGCAAACTCCCTGACCCGCAGGATCAGCGGGTTGTAGACCTCGCGAAGCGGCGAGAGGACGTCGACCTTGCCGTCCGGCGTGAGCTGCATCCCGCCGCCCTTCAGGTCAGCGCCGGACGAGAACGCGCGCCCGGCGCCCGTCACCACCACGGCCCGGACCTCCTCATCGGCCCCAGCGCGCTCGAGAGCCGTCAGCATCTCCTCGCCCAGCTGGCGGGTCCAGGCATTCAGTGCGTCGGGACGGTTCTGGGTGATCCAGGCGACGCGGTCGCGCACCGACAGGGTGACGGTCTCCAGCTCCAGTGTGGCCATGTCCGCAATCGTGACAGACCTCTGCTCCAGGTAGGGCTCCGCCGCGCCCCAGCGGCTCGCGCGCCTCGACAGAACGCCAACGATTCCGGGATCATGCCTGCACTCCGATGGACCTCTTCCCCAAGAACCTCACGGCACCCGTCGGGCGGTTGGGTACGGCGGCCCAGAACGCCCTCGAGGTCGCTCGCTTCGGCGGTCTGGCCACCGACGAGGAGCCCTCGCCGTTCGAGGTGGCGGGCGAGCATCGCGTCTACAGGCTGCGGCACTACCACCCAGACCAGGTGGCGCCGGATGCCCCGCCGATCCTGTTGGTCCCCCCGCTGATGCTGGCCGCCGAGATCTACGACGTCTCCAGGCAGACCAGCGCCGTAACGCTCCTCAAAGAGCACGGGGCCGACCCGTGGGTGGTGGATTTCGGGGCTCCCGAGCGCGAGGAGGGAGGCCTCGAGCGCACGCTGGCCGATCACGTCCTGGCCGTCTCCGACGCGGTGGACGCGGTCGCACAGCAGACCGGCGCGGATGTCAACCTGGCCGGCTACTCCCAGGGCGGCATGTTCTGCTACCAGGCCGCGGCGTACCGGCGCAACCAGGGGCTGAGCTCGGTGATCACATTCGGCAGCCCGGTCGACACGCGCGCGGCGATGCCGTTCGGGCTACCCGAGCAGCTGGCAGTGGCCGCGGCTGGAGTGCTGGTCCAGCGGGTGTTCCGCGACTGGGCGGTGCCCGCCTGGTTCAGCCGCACCGGGTTCCGCATGCTCGATCCGGTCAAATCACTGCGCAACCGGATCGACTTCATCATGCGCCTGCACGACCGGGAGGCGCTCCTGCCCCGCGAGGGCCAGCGGCGGTTCCTGGAAGGTGACGGCTGGGTGGCCTGGCCTGGACCGGCCCTGGTCGACTTCTACCAGCAGTTCGTCGCCCACAACCGGATGCTCCAGGGCGGGTTCGTGATCGAGGACCGGCTGCTGACCCTGGCCGACATCGCCTGCCCGATCCTGTCGGTGGTTGGCACGGTGGACGAGATCGCTCCGGCGGCCGGGGTGCGGGCGATCCGCCAGGCCGCCCCACGCGCCGAGGTATATGAGCTGTGCCTGCGCGCGGGCCACTTCGGCCTGGTCGTCGGCACCACGGCTCGAACCCAGACCTGGCCGGCCGTGGCCGCCTGGGCGCGCTGGCGGGCCGGCGACGGGGAGCTTCCGGCCGAGCTCGTGTCCGTTCCCGACGACCCCCCGGCAGCCGACATGCTCCCCCAGGTCGGCAACCGGGTGGGCTACAGCCTCGAGCTGGCCGGCGGCGTGGGTGGCGAGGTCGTGCGCTCGGCCTGGGGGACGGCCGGGCGCACCCTGCGCAGCGTGCGCGAGATCACGCGCGAGGCCGTGAGCCAGCTGCCCCGGCTGGCCCGGCTCGAGCAGATCCAGCCCGGAACGCGCATCTCGCTCGGCCTCCTGGTGGAGGAGCGCCGGCGCCGCACCGGCGAGGACACGTTCTTCCTGTTCGGGGACCGCGCCTATACGGCCACGGACATCAACGAGCGGATCGACAACGTGGTTAGCGGCCTGATCTCCATCGGCGTGCGCCACGGGGAGCGAGTCGGCGTCCTCATGGGAACGCGCCCCTCCGCGCTCGCGCTGGTGGTCGCGATCAGCCGGATCGGCGCCGTGGCCGTGATGCTGCGGCCCGACGCGGACATCGAGCGTGAGGCCACGCTCGGCCAGGTGCACCGGATCATCGCCGACCCCGAGCGGGCACCGCAAGCGGCCGGGCTGGGGACGGTGCACGCGTTCGTGCTGGGCGGCGGAGGGGGTCCGCGAGACCTGGGGATCCCGTTGACCAGCGACATGGAGCAGATCGACCCCGGCGACGTGGACCTGCCTCGCTGGTACCGGCCAAATCCCGGCCGGGCCAGCGATCTGGCCTTCGTCCTGTTCACGGGCGAGGGGGAGAGCACTCGGGTGAATCGGATCACCAACGGCCGCTGGGCGCTGAGCGCATTCGGCACCGCCTCGTCGGCGACGCTGTCTGCCGACGACACGGTCTACAGCGTGACGCCTCTGTATCACGCCTCCGCCCTGATGACGAGCATCGGCGGCTCGGTGGCCGGCGGAGCCCGCCTGGCGATGGCCTCGCACTTCGACGCCTCCACCTTCTGGGACGAGGCCCGGCGCTACGGGGTGAGTGTGGCGTCATACACGTGGACGATGCTCCACGACCTCGTGACCGCGCCGCCCCATCCGGGCGAGCGCCACCACGGCGTGCGTCTGTTCATCGGATCCGGGATGCCGCTGGGGCTGTGGCGCCGCGTCCAGGACCGCTTTCGCCCGGCGCGGGTGCTGGAGTTCTACGCCGCTACCGAGGCCGGCGCCGTGCTGGCCAATGTCAGCGGTGCCAAGCCGGGCGCGATGGGACGCCCGCTGCCCGGCAGCGCGGAGGTCCGGGTGGCCGCCTACGACGTGGAGGCCGCGCGGTACCTGATGGACGAGGACGGATTCGCCATCCAGTGCCAGCCTGGCGAGGTGGGCATGCTGCTCTCCAGGGTCCAGGACGGCTCCCCCACCGCCGCCACGCAGTTGCGGGGGATGTTTCAGCGCGGGGACGCCTGGCTGGAGATCGGCGACCTGTTCCGCCGCGACGGCGACGGCGACCTGTGGCGCGTCGACGGCATCGCCGAGGTCATCCACACGCGCCAGGGTGGGGTCTTCACCGGGCCGATTCGAGACGCGCTGTACGGGCTGCCCGCCGTGGATCTGGCGGTCGCCTTCGGATTCCTGCCCTCTGGCGCGGAGCGAGAGATCGCCGTGGCGGCGGTGACGCTGCGCGAGGCCGGCGAACTCCGGCCCCGGGACATCACCGCCGCGCTGGCCGCCCTGGAGCCCCATCAGCGCCCGGCGATCGTGCACGTCGTCGATGAGATCCCGGTCACCACTTGGTTCCGCCCGCTCACCGGCCCGCTGCGCGAGCGCGGCATTCCCCAACCGGGAGAGGGCGTGGGCGCATGGTTCTTGGATTCCGAGCGTGACGCCTACCGCCCGCTGACCATCGCCGCGCGCCGCCGGCTGGCCCGGGTCGCCTGACGAAGCCTCGGGCCGCTACTCGAACAGCAGCCGCGCCCGGCTGGCATCCACCGAGCGGAAGATGCCGGTTGCCGCCACCAGCCGGAAGCGCAGACGTTCGCCACTTTCCAGTTCCACCTCGATCTCCCGGTGATCCTGGGCCACGGAGATCACGGTTCCCGGCACGCGCGCGTCCAGAAACACGACCAGAACGCCTCCGCCTTCCCGCGGAATCCGACGTCGGTGGTAGCGCATGCCACCATGATGGTGTGACCGGCACCGAATGGGGACTTGCCGTCTCGGTCTTCCTGGCCTGCGCCGTGGAGAGCGTCGAGGCGCTGACGATCGTCTTGGCCGTGGGGACGACCCGCAGCTGGCGGTCCACGTTCATCGGCGTCGGCGTCGCGCTGGTGGCGCTGGCCGCGATCACCGCCGCGCTGGGTCCGGCGCTGACCGCGCTGCCGCTCAATGTCCTGCGGGTCGTGGTCGGCGGGCTGCTGCTGATCTTCGGCCTGCAGTGGGTGCGCAAGGCGATCCTGCGTGCCACCGGGCTGAAGTCCATGCACGACGAGGAGGAGATCTTCGAGCGCCAGCGCCAGTCGGCCGCCGGCGCGGGCGGCGTGGGGGAGGGGTTTGACCCCTACTCGTTCACGATCGCCTTCAAGGGCGTGCTGCTGGAGGGGCTTGAGGTCGTGTTCATCGTGCTCACCTTCGGGGCCAACCAGCACGACGTGCCGCTGGCCGCGGTGGCCGCCGGGATCGCCGTCGCCGCCGTCGTACTGGCCGGAGTGGCGGTCAGCGCACCGCTGGCCCGCGTGCCCGAGAACACGCTCAAGTTCGTCGTCGGCGTGATGCTGACCTCGTTCGGGATCTTCTGGGGGGCCGAGGGCGCCGGCGCCCACTGGCCGGGCGACGAGGCCGCGCTGCTGGTGGTCGTGCCCTGCGTGCTGGCCTTCGCGCTGCTCAACGTGGCACTGATCCGCCGCCGCACTCCATCCCGGGAGCAGGTGCACGCGTGAATCGAGTCCGCGCCTTCGGGGCGTTCCTGTACGACTTCGTGATCGGCGACGACTGGCGGATCGCTGCCGGCGTCGTGGTGGCCCTGATCGTCACGGCCGTGGCGGGCGCCTGGTGGATCCTGCCCGCGTTCGTGGCCGTGATGCTGGGCGTCTCGGTCTGGAGCGTCGCCGGCTCCGACGGAAGCTGACTCCGCCGCCGCTGACTTGTGGTTCAGCGGCGGCGACCAGACGTGATCAGGCGCCGAGAACCGCGCCGCCGTCGTAGAGCTTGATCACCTCCACGGTGCCGGCCGGCGCAGCGTTGATGCACAGCTGACACAGGACGCACTCGTCGAGGTTCCTCTCGACGATCTCCACGCCCTCCTCACCCGCGGCGAAGATGTCCACGGGGCAGACCTCGGCCAGCTTGGCGGCCAGCTGCTGGTCGCCCGCCACCGAGGGATCGACCTGGACCGCGATGAACAGCCCGTGCCGGGGTGTGGCGCTGTCCGTGCTCATGCTCGCGCTTAGGCCTCCACTCGTCTTCCGGGCTCGTCCAACGGAGGCCGCGCGAGTCGTCCGGCTGCTCCGATCCGCTCTTTGACTAGATCCGGGATCTGCGAGATCTCCTCGGCCACCACGATCCCGGCCTCGGCCAGGCGGGCGATCTTCTCGGAGGCCGTGTCCTCCTTGCCTTCGACGATCGTGCCCGCATGCCCGAAGCTCATCCCGGGCATCTCGTCCATGAACCGGCCGGCCATGAAGGCCACGATCGGCAGCCTCGAGCCTGACTCGTTGACCCACCGGGCCAGCTCGGCCTCCATGCGGCCGCCGGGCTCGGTGTAGATGACGATCGCCTCGGTCTGCTCGTCGGCCTCGAACAGCGGCATCAGCTCGGCGTAGCTGGAGCCGATGATCGCGTCGCCGCCGATCGAGACCGCCGTCGACTGTCCCAGCCCGGCGGCGGTCAGCGTGGAGGACATCTCCGTGGTCATGCCGCCGCTGCGGGAGACAACGCCCACCGGTCCCGGGGAGTAGGACTTGGCCGCGTCCTTGGCCGGGCCGCCGATCCCGCCCATCTTGATCACGTCCGGGACGATGATGCCCAGGCAGTTGGGCCCGATGATCCGCGCGTCGTGCCCCGAGGCGACCTCCACCATCTCGGCCACGTCGCGCCGGGGGATCCGCTCGGTGACGATCACCACCAGCTTGACCCCGTTCTCCAGCGCCTCCAGCACCGCGTCCTTGGTGAATGCGGGAGGCACCGTGACCACCGAGCCGTCGATCGGCCCGCCGTTGTGCTCCACGGCCTGGGCGACCGTGTCGAACACCGGCACGCCGTGGACATCGCGTCCCAGGCGTCCCGGGGTGACGCCGCCGACGATCCTGGCTCCGGTGCCGTAGTCCAGGCACTCACGAGTGAGGTTGACGGCCTCGCGGCCGGTGATCCCCTGGACGATGAACGTGGTGGTCTCGTCGATCAGGATCGACATCGCTAGACAGCGGCTCCTTGGATCTTCTCCACAGCTCGCTTGGCCGCCTCGTGAAGCGAGACTGACCGGTCCGCGTACTCCACTCCGTACTTCTCCAGGATCTTGAACCCCTCCTCTTCCCAGGCCCCGGGAATCCGGAAGATGGCGATCTTCTCCGCCGGCTCGTAGCCCAGCTCGATGCAGGCTTTGATGACCCCGCGAGCCACGATGTCCACCCGCGTGTTGGAGACGATCGACATCATCACGGCGATCTTGTCCACGCCGGGCTTCTGGAGCACCAGCTTGGCGAGCCCGCAGGCCTTGGCCACGGAGGGGTTGCCGCCGATCTCGCAGTAGTTGGCGGGACGTCCGCCGTGCGCGCGCACGGCGTCGAACAGCGTCAGCGAACCGCCGCCGGCCCCGATCACCAGCCCCAGGTCGCCGTCGAACTCTGTGACGTTGCCGGCCACGCCGCGGTGGTCCTGAGCGTCGACCTCCTCGCCGGCCAGCTCGAACGGCGTCGCCTCCCGGGCCTGGCGAGTCTCCTCGTCGCCCACCCCCAGCTCCTGGAGGATGGCCTTCTGCCGGGGCCGGGCCTCGTTCTCCATATCCATGTGGGCGTCCAGGGCGATGAACTTCCCATCCTCGAGCTCGCCCAGTGGGTTGATCTCCGCCAGCGTCATGTCATAGGTGAGAAACAGCCTGGCCAGGCGGGCCAGGATCGGCGTGAGCCGGGTCAGCGCCGATCCGGTCACGCCCAGCGAGGCGATCAGCTGCTTGGCCTGCCAATCCTCGAAGGGGGTGCGGGTGGAGAAGTGGGCTCGGGCCACGTGGTCCGGGTGCTCCTCGGCCACCTGCTCGATATCGATCCCGCCCATGTCGGAGAACAACATCACCGGGCGCTTGCGGGTCCCGTCCCACACCACTCCGGCGTAGTACTCGTGCCTGACGCTCGCCCGGGTGTCCACGAGGACGCCGCGGGGCATGTGGCCGTTGATCTCCAGGTTGAGGACCTGCTCGGCCAGGCGTTCGGCCTCCTCAGGCGTGTCGGCGAACTGCACGCCGCCGGCCTTCATCCGGCCGCCGGTGAGAACCTGGGACTTGATCACCACGGGTCCGGCGATCTCCTCGGCGGTCTCGCGGGCCTCGGCGGCGGATTTCGCGAATCCGTGCTGGGTGACGGGGATCCCCGCCTTGGCGACGATCGCCCGCGACTCGTACTCGAAGAAGCGCATCGGGGCGCGGAAGGCTAGCGATTCGTCATCGGTCGGCGAACTACAGTAAACTCGTGAACATGATCGAGAAACCACACTTTGCCAGGCGCGCCGTAGCTGCAACCACGGCCGCCGGGGCCATCGCCCTCCTCGCCGCCGGTTGCGGAGGCTCGTCTGACTCCGCCACCGCGGCCTCGGGCAACAACTCCTCAGGTGGCAGCACCCAGCTGAACCTGGTCGCCTATTCCACTCCCAAGGCCGCCTATGGGGCCCTCACCTCCGCGTTTCAGAAGACCGCCGCGGGCAAGGGCGTCAGCTTCGCCCAGTCCTTCGGCGCCTCCGGCGCCCAGAGCCGGGCCGTCGACTCCGGTCAGCCGGCCGACGTGGTCGCGTTCTCCACCGAGCCCGACATCAGCAGGCTGGTCAAGGACAACATCGTCGCGTCCGGCTGGGACTCCGGTCCCTACCAGGGCAACGTGGCCGACTCCGTGGTGGTCATGGTGGTCCGCAAGGGCAACCCCAAGCACATCACCGGCTGGAGCTCGCTGATCCAGCCCGGGATCAAGGTGGTCACCCCCAACCCGTCCACCTCGGGCAGCGCCCGGTGGAACATCCTGGCCGCCTACGGAGCCCAGCTGAAGCAGGGCAACAGCCCGGCCCAGGCGCTGGCGTACGTGAAGACGCTGATCAGCAAGCACACCGCCAGCGAGCCGTCCAGCGCCAGCACGGCTCTGCAGGCATTCACCAGCGGTGAGGGCGATGTGCTGCT
>DASZMP010000054.1:0-8086 GCA_035551795.1 Solirubrobacteraceae bacterium
ACCACCGCGGCCAGCGCCCGGCGGCGGTCTCGAGATGACAGCACGACCGAGGTGATCCCGCCGGCGGCCGCCGCGCCCGCCAGCGCCCCGGCGACGGTGACCTGGCGGCGCAGCGGATCCAGATGCATCACCGCCCAACCCTCCTGCCGGGCCAGGCGCCGGAGGTCGGCGTCGGGGCTGACCACCACCGCGTGGCCGACCGCTCGCAGCATCGGCAGGTCGGAGGCCGAGTCGGAGTAGGCGTAGGAGGCGGCCAGGTCGATCCCCTCGGCCTCGGCCACCTGGGCGATGGCCACCGCCTTGGCCTCGCCGTAGACGAACAGGCCGCTGGCCTGTCCGGTGTACACGCCGTTGTCCGAGTCAGAGAAGTGCGATCCGATCGCTCCGTCGAAGGCCATCACGTGGGCCAGCATGTCGGCCAGCTCCTGGGCGGCCGCGGTGACGATGTACACGGGCCGGCCCTGGTCCTGATGGTCGTAGGCGATCTCCAGCATCTCCGGGTGCAGGCGCGGCAGGATGCCGCGCAGCACCCGCCAGCCCAGCCGCTCCAGGTCGCGCACGCGCACGCCCTCCAGCGAGGCGGCGATCCGGTCGCGAAGCTCCTGCGATTGGCTGTCGGAGGCACCGCGCAGCCGGTAGCGCAGGTTCGCCCAGCCGTCTGAGGCCAGCTGGCGCCGGCTCATCAGACCGGCCCGGTAGACCGCGCGAGCGAACTGGAAGGCCGACGAGCCCTCCATGAGCGTCTTGTCGAGGTCGAAGAAGGCCGCGCCACGCCGGGACCCGGACGCGCCCGGCCGGGCGGCTCCAGCGGCCGAGACCGGATTGGCCTCGGCCGAGCTCACGGGATGACGGGCTTGCTCAGCCGCCATTCACCTCGACCAGCACCGCGTCGCCCTGGCCGCCACCCGAGCAGATGGCCGCGCATCCGATGCCACCCCCGCGCCGGCGCAGCTCCAGGATCAGGGTCCCGAGGATCCGGGCACCCGAGGCACCGATCGGATGGCCGAGCGCCACGGCGCCGCCGTTGACGTTGACCTTGCTCTCGTCCAGTCCGAGCATCCGCATCGAGTGGAGCGCGACCGACGCGAACGCCTCGTTGATCTCCCACAGGTCGACGTCCTCGGCCTTCAGCCCGGCCTTCTCCAGGGCCTTCTGAGCCGCGTTGGCTGGGGTGCGGGCCAGGTAGGGAAAGTCGTCGGCAATCTGGGCCTGGGCGATGATCGTGGCCAGCGCACGGCGGTCGTTGCGCTTGGCCCACTCGTCGCTGGCCAGCACGAGCGCGCCGCCGCCGTCGTTGACGCCGGGAGAGTTGCCGGCGGTGTGGGAGCCCTCCTTCCCGGAGAGACCCGGCAGCTTGGCCAGCTTCTCCAGCGAGGTGTCTCGCCGGGGTCCCTCGTCGACCTCGACCACGGTGTCGCCTTTCCGGGAGGAAATCGTGACCGACACGATCTCCTCCGGCAGGCGTCCCGCATCGGTGGCCTCGATCGCCAGCTCGTGGGAGCGAAGCGCCCACCTGTCCAGGTCGGCCCGAGTCATCTCCAACTCGTCGCCCACCTCGGTGGCTTCCACGAACATCTGCTTGCCGCTGAACGGATTGGTGAGGCCGTCGTGGACCATCGCGTCAAGCGCCTTGGCGTCCCCCATCCGGAAGCCGAAGCGGGCCTCCTTGAGCAGATACGGGGCCTTGGACATCGACTCCATGCCGCCGCCGACCGCCACGTCCAGATCGCCGGCACGGATGGCCGCGTCGATCAAACCGGCCGCCCGGATGCCCGAGGCGCACACCTTGTTGATCGTCTCCGACGGGACCTCCTTGGGGATTCCCGCCTTGATCTGGGCCTGCCGGGACGGGATCTGACCCTGCCCGGCCTGGAGCACCTGACCCATCACCACGTGCTGCACCTGCTCGGGAGCCACCTCGGCCCGGTCCAGAGCGGCCCTGATCGCCGTCCCACCCAGCTCCGTGGCGTCCAGGGAGGACAGCGCGCCGCCGAGCTTGCCGATCGGCGTGCGGGCGGCGGAGAGAACGACGGTCTTGGGCATCAGGTGATCAGCTCCGGGGTCGTGTTCGGCAGGAGGTTCGGCTGTCCCGAGGATCGTAGTGACCGGGCAGGTAGGGTGAATCCATGCGCGTGGCCACCACCACCGACGGCCCCCTCGACACCCAGGCCGACACGATCGCGGTCGGCGTCTTCCAGGGCGAGGGGATCGCCCACGATCCACCCGGCCAGCCGCTGGAGGCCCTGCTCGGCAGCGGCGAGGCGGGCGAGGAGGCCGGGCGCCTGGCTGTCACTCACCACGAAGGGCGGCGGCTGATCCTGGTCGGCCTCGGGGACCGGGACCGGTTCGATGGCGAGCAGGCCCGGATCGCCGCCGGAAGCGCGACGGCCCGGGCGCTCGAGCTCCGCACGCGCCGCCTGTGCTGGGAGGTCCCGCACCACGTGGACGACGCGATCGTCGCGGGGCTCGTGGAGGGCACGCTGCTGCGCGCGTACCGGTTCCAGCGTTTCAAGGGCGATGCTGACAGCGCGGACCCTCGGATGGAGGAGCTCGTCCTCAGTGCCCACCACGATGTCGGCCCGGCCGCCTCCGAGGCCACGCTGCTGGCCACAGCACAGAACCGGGTGCGCGACCTGGGCAACCGGCCGGCCAACGACCTTCCGCCGCGAGCGCTGGCCGATTACGCCACGGAGCTGGCCCGCGCGCACGGTCTCGAGGCCACGATCCTCGATGAGGCCGAGATCGTGGAGCTGGGCATGGGCGCGTTCGCGGCGGTGAGCCAGGGCTCGGCCGAGCCGGCCAAGCTGATCCGCCTGGACTACGACGGCTCTGGCGGTCGGGCGCCGCTCACGGCGCTGATCGGCAAGGCGGTCACGTTCGACACCGGCGGTCTGTGGCTGAAGCCGAAGATGGACATGCACGAGATGAAGTTCGACATGCTCGGCGGGGCGGCCGTACTGGAGGCCGTGGTTACGCTGGCCGACCTTCGGGCGCCGGTCCGGGTGATCGGGCTGGTAGGGGCCACCGAGAACATGATCAGCGGCCACGCCACACGCCCGGGCGACATCGTCACCGCGCTGGACGGCACGACGATCGAGATCAACAACACCGACGCCGAGGGCCGTCTGGTGCTGGCCGACTGCATCACGTATGCCCGCCGCGAGGGAGCCCAGCGGCTGATCGACATCGCCACCCTGACCGGGGGCGTCGTCGCCGCCCTCGGCAATGTGTACGCCGGCGTGATGTCCAACGACGACCAGCTCGCGACCCTGATCGAGGGTGCCGGGCGGCGGAGCGGCGAGAACGTCTGGCGCCTGCCGCTGCACCAGCGCTACGCCGAGATGGTCAAGGGCCGGTATGCCCAGATAACCAACATGCCGATGCCGCGAGTGGCGCTGGCCATCAGCGCCGCCGAGCTGCTGCACCACTTCGCCGGCGATGTGCCCTGGGCCCATCTGGACATCGCCGGCACCGCCTACGACGTGCGATCGCCGTACGTGGCCGACAAAGGGGCCACCGGCTGGGGGATGCGGCTGCTGGTCGAGGCGGCGCGAACCCTCACCGCCTGATGGACTTCGAGCTCTCGGACGATCACCGCCTGCTGCGCGACACCGTCCGTGATTTCGCCCAGGCCGAGATCGCGCCGGTCGCCGAGGAGCTCGATCGCACGCACTCCTTCCCGTACGCGATCGTCCGCCGGCTGGGCGAGCTGGACCTGATGGGGATCCCCTTCCCCGCGGAGTACGGCGGCGGAGGCGGAGACTCGCTGACCTACGCGCTGGCGGTCGAGGAACTGACCCGGGTGGACTCGAGCGTGGCGATCACGATGTGCGCTCACACCTCGCTCGGGACCCAGCCGATCTACCTGTTCGGCTCAGAGGAACAGAAGCGCGAGTGGCTGCCACGGCTCTGTCGGGGCGAGATCCTGGGTGCGTTCGGGCTGACCGAGCCCGAGGCCGGCTCCGACGCCGGGAACGTCCGCACCCGGGCCAGCCTCGAGAACGGCGAGTGGGTGATCAACGGGGCCAAGCAATTCATCACCAACGCGGGGACCGAGATCTCAGGTGTGGTGTGCATCACGGCCCGAACCGGCGATAACGAGATCTCCAACCTGATCGTCCCGAACGGCACCCCCGGCTACACACCGGGCGAGCCGTACCGGAAGATGGGCTGGAACGCCTCAGACACGCGGCCGCTGAGCTTCGACGACTGTCGCGTGCCCGAGACCAACCTGCTCGGGCCCCGGGGCGGCGGCTTCAAGCAGTTCCTGAACGTCCTGGACATCGGGCGGATCGGCGTGGCGGCGATGGGCGTTGGCCTGGCCCAGGGCGCCCTGGATGAGGCGCTGGCCTACGCCAAGCAGCGCCGGGCATTCGGCCAGCCGATCTCCAAGTTCCAGTCCATCCAGGCCAAGCTGGCCAACCTGTCGACGGAGATCGATGCCACCCGGCTGCTCGTGTACAAGGCGGCCTGGCTCAAGGACCAGAACCGGAACTTCTCGCTGACCGCCGCCCAGGCCAAGCTGAAGAGCGGCCGGCTGGCCGTCCGCGCGTCCGACGAGGCGGTCCAGATCCACGGCGGGTATGGCTACATGGAGGAGTACCCCGTGTGCCGGTTCTACCGGGACGCCAAGGTCCTCACGATCGGTGAGGGCACCGATGAGGTGCAGGAGATGGTCATCGCCCGGGCACTGGGCGCCTGAGCGGTCCGCTCAGGCCGCGCCACTGGCCGGCCAGCCAGTGGCGCGAGGGTCAGCCTGTGCGCGCGTCCAGGATCTTCGCCGCGGCGCTGGCTGGATCGAGCTCGCGCCGGACGACTCGATCGAGCAGCTCCTGGACCGATTCGTCCTCGGTGATCGCGGCCTCGAGCTCGCGGCGCATCCGGTAGGTGGCGATGGCCAGGACCTCATTGCGGAGGTTGCGCCGCCGGCGCTCCGACAGCGTGCCCTCCGTCTCGATGAACGCCCGGTGCTCGGCCAGCTTCTCGCGCAGCTCCTCCACCCCGTGGCCCCGGGCGGCCTCGGTCCGCAGGACCGGCACCTGCCAGCCCTCGCGGGGCCCGAGAGCGAGCACTGCCTTGATCTCGCGGACCATCGTGTCGGTCAGCGGATGATCGGCTTTGTTGACCACGATCAGATCGGGGATCTCCATCACCCCGGCCTTCAGGGCCTGGATCGAGTCGCCCGACCCAGGCATCAGCACCAGCACCACCGTGTCGGCGTGGTCGATGATGTCCACCTCCGCCTGACCCACTCCGACGGTCTCGAGCAGGACGCTGTCGCGCCCCGAGGCATCCATCAGCAGCGCCGCCTGCAGGGTGGCTTCGCTGAGCCCGCCCAGCGCGCCCCGGCTGGCCATCGAGCGAATGAACACGCCCGGGTCCAGGAAGTGGTCCGTCAGGCGGATACGGTCGCCCAGCAGCGCGCCCTTCGTGAACGGTGAGGAGGGATCGATCGACAGCACGGCCACCGAGCGCTGGTCGTCGCGCTCGAGCTTGATCAGAGCGCCGACCAGGGTCGACTTCCCCACGCCGGGCGGGCCGGTGAACCCGACGACCGCCGCCTGACCGGTGCGGGGATAGACCTCGCGGACGATCTCCCAGCCGGCCGGATCGTCGTTCTCGACCAGGGTGATCGCCCGGGCCAGTGCGCGGCGATCGCCGTCCAGCAAGCGCTGAGCCAACGAGGACTGCTGATGTGTCTGCGAGTCGCCCATCCCGCGAGCATGATGCCGATTACGATTGGGCCGTGCCGACGCGCGCATTGGAGAAGGCCCCGACCAGGCCCAGCGTGGTGCGATCAGGTCCCCCGCCGCTACACGGTGGTCCTCTGACTTTCCTGCGCTTCGCCCGCGCCCATCACATGCTCAGCTGGCGCTACGCCGGCTTGGCGGTGCGCTGGGCCTGGCTGAAGCTGCGCTGGCGCGGGCGCCTTCAGACCGACGGGATGTGCTTCATCGGGCCGGGGGTGAAATTCGAGATCGGCCGGTCAGCCCGGGTGAAGCTGGGCCGATGGTCGTGGGTCGGCCACGGGTGCAAGATCCGGGTGCACGAGGGTGAGCTGTCGATCGGCGCCAAGTCGGTCCTCGGCCAGGAGTGCACGTTCTCCTGCTACCAGCGCATCTCGATCGGTCGCGAGTGCATCGTCGCCGACCGGGCGATGATGATCGACTTCGACCACGGCATGGTCGAGGTGGAGCGCCCGATCCGAGAGCAGGGAATCTACAAGCGCGAGGTACACGTCGGACACAACACCTGGATCGGCTACGGCGCCTGCCTGCTCCGAGGCGTCACCGTCGGCGATAACTCGGTCATCGGCACGAGCGCCGTGGTCACCAGCGACGTCCCCGACAACGCGGTCGTGGGTGGCATCCCCGCGCGCATCATCCGCATGCGCGACGCGCCGAAGACGTTCCGCTGGGCCTGAGCGCCGGCGTCACAGCCACTCGCGCACGAGCAGATCGGGCGCGAGGTTGCGCACCGCGGGATCCACGCCGCCGTCCTCGCCCGCGAGCGCGAGGGCGAGCGCGTCCGCGTGGGCTTGCATCCGCTCGCGCGGGTAGTCGCCGGCGAGCTGGTAGGTAGCGAGGAAGGCCCAATCGCTCGCCTGGAGCGCGAGCAGCTCGCGCACGGCTCGCTCGGGCGCGCGCCCTCCGGCCCGGAACACCGCGAGCTCAGCCGTGCGCGCCTGCCACGCGAGATCGGCGACGGCCGGCCCGCTCCAGGTGCTTAGGTTGCCGCCGTGACCCCACGTCGTCTCCGGGAGGAACGGCGGAGCCGGCACCGGCTCGTGGCGCTCGAGGGCGTCATCGAGCGTGGTCAGCGCCAGTCCCTGGAGGGCGGACTCCTCCAGCACCGCGTCGAGCCACGCCACGCCCTCGTACCACCAGTGTCCGAGGAGCTCGGTGTCGAAAGCGCACACGCACACGCCGCCATCGTGCACTCGCGACCGCACGCGAGCGACGAAGTCGGCGGCATGGTCGCGAGCGAGCGCTCGCGCAGCCTCAAAGTCGTAGGGGCTACCGTCGTTCGCCCATACGCGATGGCGGTGGAGGGTGTGGCCGTGGTAATCGCGATAGCCGGGCGCCGCGGGGTAGCCACTCCCGCCCCAAGCGAGGGCGATGATCTCGCGATCAATCGGCCACAGGACCGGCCCCTCGTCGGTCATCAGCGGCCTCAGGTGCGCGGGCGCTCCCAGGCCGAAGGC
Organism: Solirubrobacteraceae bacterium; assembly: GCA_035551795.1. GTDB lineage: Bacteria > Actinomycetota > Thermoleophilia > Solirubrobacterales > Solirubrobacteraceae > Palsa-465. The sequence continues at coordinate 7,205 of DASZMP010000054.1, forward strand.
CTCGGTCAGCTCGACGCACGTCGCGTGCACGCCGTAGTCCTCCAGCAGACCGTCGAGCCAGGGGGCGTGCGCGCACTCGGGGAGCCAGAAGCCCCCGTTCCAGTGGCCGAACCGGCGCCGGTGGGACGCGATCCCGGTCTCGATCTGGAGCGCCACCGCGGCATCGGTGACGAGGAGCGGGAGGATCGGGTGGGTCGCGGCCGAGGTCCAGCTGGCGCGCGAGCCCAAGGCGCCGAGCAGGTCCCGGTCGATGGCCTCGAGCCGGTCGGCGGCGACGGCGTACTCGGCGGCCGAGCGCTCGAGCTCGCGGGCGAAGCCCTCCTCGCCCGCGGCGCGAAAGCCCTCGATGTCGAGCCGATGCGACTCGGGCCGCACCTCGCGGAGAAAGCGCAGGCACCGCGCCATCGCCCCGGGCGCCTCGAGCTGGTCGCACAGGACCGGGGTCAATGAGAGCGTGATCGGCGCCTTGCCGAGCACGTCGAGGAGCGGCACGTACGAGGTCGCGATCGCCTCCCACAGCCACTCCTCGCCGAAGGGCCAGACGCCGAAGCCGTCGGGCTTGCGCAGGAAGGCGGCTTGATCGGCGGGAGGCCACGGGGTGCCACCCTCGATGTAGGGCATGTGGGTGTGGAGCACGATTGCGAGCTCGCCCTGTCCGCGCCGCGCCCTCATCCCCGACAAACCGCCAGAAAATCCAACGCCTTGTCCAGCTGTCCATCCCGCACCGCGAAGTCGCTCGACGCCAACGCCGGCGTGAACCGGTCGTAGAACGGCGCCGTCAGCCCGAGCCGCGGGTGTACCCGGTCCCACCCGAGGCGCAGCGCGAGCTCGTGAGCGCGCAACCGGCGCGCGTGGAAGACCCCGAGCACCTCGACCTCGACA
>DASZMP010000055.1:0-5955 GCA_035551795.1 Solirubrobacteraceae bacterium
GCAGTAGAAGATGCACGGCACGACCAGGAACCGGTTGGTGGCGGGCAGACCGGCCAGGGGTTCGCGGTGCGTGGCCACCAGCTTGCTGGGAGCAGCCACGAACTGACCGTTGCCGAGTCGGGGTCCCAGCCTCTCCAGGCGTGCATCGGGAAAGGCGTCCCACAGGCGCCGGGCGTGCGCGACGATCGCCTCCACCCCCTCGATCGGTTCCGGGGTGAGCGGATCCTCGTAATGCACCTCCTCAGCACATACCTCGGAGAACGCCGCCACATCCTTGTCGGTCCAGGCCGTCTCCCAGGCGTCCATCAGCCGATCGACGCTCGGGGCGCCGGGCTCGAGCTCGCCGTCGCTCATGCGGAGGCTTGGGCCGGATTACCGGCTGGCGTGGACGCGGGAGCGAACACCGGGGTGCCCGCCTCGGGAGTCGACGCCTCGGCATAGCGGCGGCGGGGGATGCGGCCGGCGCCGCCGGCCAGGGCTCCGGCCTGGACGGCCAGGTTGACCGCTCGGGCCATGGCCACCGGGTCCTGGGCCCGCGAGATGGCGCTCGCACACAGCACGGCGTCACATCCGAGCTCCAGGGCCAGCGCCGCGTCGGACGCCGTGCCCACGCCCGCGTCGAGGACCACCGGGACCCCGGCCCGCTCCAGGATGATCGAAAGGTTGTACGGGTTGCAGATGCCCATGCCGCTCCCGATCGGTGAGCCCAGCGGCATCACCGCCGCGCAGCCGACGTCCTCCAGACGCCGGGCCAGCACCGGATCGTCGGTCGTGTAGGGGAGCACCACGAAATCCTCGTCGACCAGCGTCTCGGCGGCGGCCAGCAACTCCACCGCGTCAGGCAGGAGCGTGCGGTCATCGCCAATCACCTCGAGCTTGATCCAGCTGGTGCCGAACGCCTCGCGCGCCAGGTGAGCCGTGGTCACCGCGTCCCGCGCCGTAAAGCAGCCCGCGGTGTTGGGGAGCACCGCCACCCCAGCCCGGTCAAGAACGTCAAGGATCGAGCCGCGCGCCCCGGGATCGAGCCGGCGCAGGGCCACCGTGCACATCTCGGTCTCCGAAGCCGCCAGGGCGCGAGCCAGGATCTCATGGTTGGTGAAGCCACCGGTGCCCAGGATCAGGCGCGAGCCGAAGCGGCGCCCGGCGATGATCAGGGCGTCATCCATCGTTCAGCCTCCCTGGACCGCCGTCAGCACCTCGACCCGCGCACCTGGCCTGAGCGCCGATTCGGGCCACTGTGAGCGGGGCACCACCTCGCCGTCCACGGCCACCGCCACGCCGCGGCCGCCCTCCGCCATCCCCAGCTCGCAGACCAGCGCCTGGACGGTGGCTCCGTCGGGCAACGCCCGTTCCTGTCCGTTGACCATCAACCGCATGCTGTCAAGCACCGACTTCGGCCGGCACGAAGCGGCCCGCCCGGAACGGTTCGGCCACGTCCGGCGGGGATTCGCCGAGCAGCCCGGCGACGACTATCTCGGCTGTGATCGGGGTCAGGAGGATGCCGTGCCGGTGATGGCCGGTGGCCCAGTGCAGACCCGGGACCGGGCTGGGTCCCAGCGCAGGCCCGTTGTCGGCCGTTCCCGGCCGGATCCCCACCATCACCTCCTCGAGCACGAGCTCGGCCACCCCCGGCACCAGGTCGATGGCGTCGCGCAACATCTCGAACACCGCTCCGGCGGTGGCGGTCGTGTCGAACCCGCGCTCCTCCATCGTGGCGCCGAGCACGTAGCGGCCGTCGCCGCGGGGGACGAGGTACCCAGGCTGCATGCGCAGCACCCGCGCCAGCAGGCCGGGACCTGTCGGGTCTCGGAGAGCCAGGATCTGGCCCTTGACCGGGCGCAGCGGGATCTGGGCCTCAAGCGGGACGCCGCCAAGCTCGCCCGACCACGGGCCGGCGGCCACCACCACCTGTTCTGCCCGGACCAGCTCGCCGTCGCCCAGACGCACCCCGTGGGTGCGTCCACCGTCGCCCACCAGCTCGACCACCTCGGCCGGGCAGCGGATGTGTCCGCCCGCCGCCCGGAACGCCCCCTCCAGGGCGCGGCTGAGCGCCCGCGGATCGACCGCGTGATCGTCGGGGATCTCGAGGGCCAGCCGGAGCGTCGGGGCCAGCGCCGGCTCCAGCCCGCGAGCATCTCGCGCCAGCAGGCGGCGCACGGGCAGCCCGAGCTCCTGCCGGAAGGCCAGCTCGCGGTCCAGCGCCTCGGCCTCGTCGCGGTCCCGAGCCACCAGCAGGGTGCCAAAGCGCCGGTACCCCGGATCGACCCCGGATTCTTCCATCAGCTCCTCCGCGAACGCGGGATACAGCCCCGCGCTGTGACGCCCCAGCGCCAGCAGCTCCGGTTCCAGTGGCGAGGCCTCGCTGATCGGCGCCACCATCCCGGCTGCCACCCGGGAGGTGGCCTGGCCAGGGGCCGTGCGCTCCAGCAGGGTGACGCTGAGACCGCGCTGCGCAGCCCGCCAGCCGACGGCCAGCCCGATCACCCCGCCGCCCACGATCACTACGTCGATTGCTCGCTCTGGCGCGTTCACGGGTCACCGTCGATGCTATCGCGGTGCCCGTGGCAGACTTGGAGCGTGATTCCCGACCGGTTCGAGCGTCTGGCTGCCGCTCGTCTGTACCTGGTGTGCGGCGAGCTGACCGGCGATCGCTTGGACGCCGCCTTGCTGGGCGGCGTCCAGCTCGTCCAGCTTCGTCTGAAGGGATCTGATCCTGACCACATCGTCGAGGTCGGCCGCCGGTTCGCGGACGCGTGCTCGCGGCGCGACGTGCCGCTGATCCTCAACGACCATCCGGAGCTGGTCGCTGCGGCCGGCGCCGACGGCGTCCATGTGGGACAGGATGATCTGCCGGTCGGCCAGGCCCGCGAGCTGGCGGGAAGCGAGCGGATCGTCGGTCTGTCAACCCACAACGTTGATCAGATCGTGGCGGCTGGGCGACTGGGGGTCGACTACATCGGCGTCGGGCCGGTTCACACCACCCCGACCAAGCCGGGCCGTGCCGCCGTGGGAGCCGAGCTCGTGACCGCCGCCGCTCGTCATGCCCCCGGACCGTTCTTCGCCATCGGCGGCATCAACACCGACACCGTCGCGGCCGTTGTGGCGGCCGGCGCCCGGCGGGTGGCCGTGGTGAGAGCGATCGCCGAGGCGGATGATCCTGAACGGGCGGCGCGTCGCCTGCGCAGCGCGCTCGAGGCCGGAGTTCGCGTTGGCGCAGCGTAAGCGCAAATCGGCTCGGGCTCGCCCCGCCGGCCAGCCCGGGATCCCGACTCCGTCGCAGGTCGAGCCTCCGGCGGTCGCCGCCTACCGGGCCCGTTCCGAGGAGCGCAACGCGGCGGCTCGAGCCGCGCTGACCCCCCTGGCGCCGGGCGAGCGGCCGTGGCCGCTGATCGCCGGCGTGGTCCTGACCGCCCTGACCGGCCTCGGAAACCTGATCGCCTACCTGGCCGGCGCCACGATCGCCGGACAGCATCCCGCGGCGGGCGGGATCGTGATCTTCACCCTGGTCATGCTGGCCTGCTCGATCGGCATGTGGCGCCTGTGGTATCCGGCGGTGCTCGGCTTCATGGTCCTGCTGGCGATCATCGTGATCCTGTTCTCGCTGTTCCTGATCGAGGCCAGCAACCTGCTCGGCGTGCTCGTCCCCCCGGTCTTCATCATCGGGGGCGGCTATCTGTTCTGGAAGCTGGTGCGCGTCCTCAGCCGCCTCCAGCTGCCCGCACCTCCCGGCCGATAGCTGCCCGGGCGGTTTGGATAGGCTCCATCACGGTGCCTGAATCTGCTTACGACTGCATCGTCATCGGCTCTGGCCCGGGCGGGTACGTGGCCGCCATCCGGGCGGCTCAGCTGGGCATGAAGGCCGCGGTCGTGGAGAAGGACAGAGTCGGCGGGCGCTGCCTGAACTACGCCTGCATCCCAGCCAAGGCCGTGCTGCGCTGCGCCGACATCCTCCAGGAGATCCGCGACGCGGACGACTTCGGTATCCGCGTGACTGAGCCGGAGGTGGACTTCGGCGCGGTCATGAAACGCCGCGATAGCGTGGTCAAGACGCTGACCGGTGGCGTGGCCGGCCTTTTGAAGAAGAACAAGATCGATCTGCTCGAGGGCGCGGGCGCCCTGACCGGCCCGGGTCGCGTGGCCGTCGACGGCCAGGAGCTGACCGCGGAGACGATCGTGCTGGCCACCGGGTCGGTGCCGCGACCGATCCCCGGAACCCAGTTCGGCGGACGTGTGATCGGCACCGAGGAGGCCTGGGCGCTGGCGGAGCTGCCGAAATCGCTGGCCGTGGTCGGGGCCGGAGCCTCGGGAGCCGAGATCGCATCGGCGTATGCCCGCCTCGGGGCCGACGTGCGCCTGTTCGAGGCGCTCGAGCGGGTGCTCCCCACCGAGGACGCCGACATCTCGAAGGTGGCCGAGCGCGGACTCAAGCGCCAGGGGATCTCGGTGCACACGGGGACGCTCGTGCGCGATGTCGAGTCGGGCCAGAGCAGCGTCAAGTTCACTTTCGGCGAGGAGAGCGGCGAGGCCGACTGGCTGGTGATCGCCGCCGGTCGCGGCCCCGACGTGGACGCGCTCGGACTCGAGGGCGCGGGGGTGGGCCTGTCCGAGTCCGGCCTGATCGCCGTCGACGGAGCCCTGCGTACGAGCGTCGAAGGGGTGTACGCGATCGGCGACCTCGTGCTTGGCCCGGCGCTGGCGCACAAGGCCTCTGACGAAGGGATCATCGCGGTCGAGGATGCGGCGGGACTGACAACGCACCCGATCAGTTACATAGACATTCCCCGGGCCACGTTCTGCACCCCCAACGTCGGCAGCTTCGGCCTGACCGAGGCGCAGGCCCGCGAGCAGGGCCACGACGTGGCGGTGGGCAAGGTGCAGTACGGCGCGGTGGGAGCCGGCACGGTGTACGGCGACCGCGCGGGGCTGGTCAAGATCGTCGGCGACCGCCAGTACGGCGAGCTGCTGGGCGGCCACGTGGTGGGAACCCGGGCCACCGAGCTGATCCAGGAGCTGGTCAACGCCAAGTTGCTGGAGGGTGGGTACCCCGAGGTGGCGCGGACGATCCACGGACATCCCACACTGTCCGAGGCCCTGATGGAGGCCGCTCGCGCGGCCGATGGCTGGCTGATCCACGGGTAGCGCGCAGTGTCGTCGCCGGCGGTCCCGCCTGTCTTCTTCTACGACCTGGGGGATCCCGAGTGCTACCTGGTCGCCGAGCAGATCACCTCCGCCCTCGGCGTGGTGGCCGAATGGGAGCCGGTTCTGGCCAAGCAGCTGGGTGCGTCTGCGCGCCCCGCCGACCCCGACGGTGTGTCGGTCCGCGCCGCCGCACTCGGCCTGCAACCCGTCCGCTGGCCGGCCGGCTGGCCACCCGACACCAAGCGGGCGATGCTCGCCGCCACGTATGCCAAGCGCACAGGCCGCGCCGTGTCCTTCTCGCTGGCCGCCTTCCGCCAGGCGTTCGCGGCCGGCCGGGACTTGTCAGCGCTGGACACCGTGCTGATCGCGGCGGCGGCCTGCGAGATGCATCCCAGCGCGGTCATCAAGGCGCTGGACCTGCGCTCCGTTGCCGAGGCGCTGGATGCGGCCACCTCCCGCGCCGCAGCTGCGGAGGTGGCCGAGCTTCCCGCCATCCAGATCGCGGGCCGGCTGTTCACAGGACCGCGGGCGCTGGACATGGCCGCGGCCGAGGTGGGAGCGAGCGCCGGATGAGGGCCAACCGGGCCTACCACCTGATCGTCTCTCGCTCGGGGCTCGGCCCGGCCTTCCTGGCCGACGATGGACGCGTGGACCGGATCGAGCTTGTGTCGTTCGATGATGGCGAGGTGGTGCTGTATTGGCGCCTGCCGGCCAAGCCGGCCGCCCGGATGCTGCGCGAGCTGCGCGCCGACCTGGCCTCCCTCCAGGCCACCGAGTTCTTCGAGAAATGGTCCGCGGTGGCCCCGGAGCCATGAG
>DASZMP010000056.1:0-18136 GCA_035551795.1 Solirubrobacteraceae bacterium
ATCGTGCTGCATCCGCCCGCGGTCGACCCAGGCATCACCGACGAGGAGCGGCGCACGGTTGTCGAAATGATGGCGAAGGGGACCTACGGCATCGTGCTGCTCGCCACCAAGAATCTGGATGAGGCGTTCGACCGCGTACAGGCCGGTGACACGGAGGTCGTCCAGGAGCCGACCGAGCAGCCCTACGGGATTCGGGACTTCGCGGTGCGCGATCCTGCCGGGAACATGATCCGGGTCCAGGAGCTGCCCTGAGCCGCGAGGAGAACGGTGCCGCGGGGGTCGAGGACGGCGCCCACGTCGCCGATACACACAGCCTGATCCGAGTTCACGGCGCACGGGAGAACAACCTCAAGGACATCCATGTCGAGATTCCGAAGCGCCGCTTGACCGTATTCACCGGCGTCTCCGGGTCCGGCAAGAGCTCGCTGGTGTTCGACACGATCGCCGCCGAGTCGCAGCGGCTGATCAACGAGACCTACAGCGCCTTCGTGCAGGGCTTCATGCCGACTCTGGCTCGTCCAGACGTCGACGTCCTGGACGGGCTGACCACCGCGATCATCGTCGATCAGCAGCGGCTGGGCGCGGACCCGCGCTCGACCGTCGGCACGGCCACCGACGCCAACGCGATGCTGCGGATCCTGTTCAGCCGGCTCGGGCAGCCGCACATCGGCCCGCCGAGCGCGTATGCCTTCAACGTCCCGTCGGTCCGGGCGGCCGGCGCGATCACGGTGCAACGAGGGAACCGCAAGGCGGTGAAGGCCAGCTTCACCCGCACAGGTGGCATGTGCCCCCGCTGCGAGGGCCGGGGGACGGTGTCGGATCTCGACCTGGCGGAGCTGTTTGACGACTCCAAGTCGCTCAACGAGGGTGCGCTGACGATCCCGGGCTACCAGGCGGGAGGCTGGAACTCGCGGCTCTACCGGGAATCGGGCTTCTACGACCCGGACAAGCCAATCCGCAAGTTCACCAAGCGGGAGCTGCACGACTTCCTCCACCACGAGCCGGTACGGATGAAGATCGCCGGCATCAACATGACCTACGAGGGGCTGATGTCGCGGCTTCAGAAGTCGATGCTGTCCAAGGACAAGGAGGCCATGCAGCCGCACATCCGGGCCTTCGTCGAACGGGCGGTGACATTCGCAGTCTGCCCCGATTGCGCCGGCACCCGGCTGAACGAGGGGGCCAGGAATTCGAGGATCAGGGACCTGAACATCGCCGAGGCGTGCGCGATGCAGGTCAGCGACCTGGCCGATTGGGTCCGCGAGCTCGCGGAGCCGTCGGTGGCGCCGCTGCTGACGTCGCTGCGCCAGACGCTCGACTCGTTCACCGAGATCGGACTTGGTTACCTGTCGCTGGACCGTCCGTCGGCCACGCTGTCAGGTGGCGAGGCGCAGCGGGTGAAGATGATCCGCCAGCTCGGATCCTCGCTGACCGACGTGACATACGTGTTCGACGAGCCCACCGCCGGGCTGCACCCCCACGACGTCCAGCGCATGAACGATCTGCTCGTAAAGCTGCGCGACAAGGGCAACACGGTGCTCGTGGTGGAGCACGAGCCCGAGGCGATCGCCATCGCCGATCACGTGGTCGACCTCGGCCCGGGCGCCGGGACCGACGGAGGCACGGTCTGCTTCGAGGGCACGGTGGATGCGCTCCGGGCCAGCGGCACCCTGACCGGTCGCCACCTCGACGACCGCGCCCGCTTGACAGGCGAGGTTCGGAGCTCCAGCGGCGTGCTGGAGGTGCGTGGGGCCGGCACCCACAATCTCAAGAACGTCGATGTCGACATCCCGCTGGGGGTCCTGGCCGTGATCACCGGTGTGGCCGGCTCGGGCAAGAGCTCGCTGATCCAGGGATCTGTGGCCGGCCGGGAGGGCGTGGTGACGATCGACCAGGCCCCCATCCGCGGTTCACGGCGCAGCAACCCGGCGACGTACAGCGGGCTGCTCGATCCGGTCCGCAAGGCGTTCGCGAGGGCAAACGGGGTGAAGCCGGCGTTGTTCAGCGCGAACTCCGAGGGTGCGTGCCCCAACTGCAACGGTGCGGGCGTGACCTACACCGACCTGGCGATGATGGCCGGCGTGGCCACCACGTGCGAGGTATGCGAAGGCAGGCGCTTCGATGCGTCGGTGCTGGAGTACAAGCTGGGCGGCCGGGACATCAGCGAGGTCCTGGAGATGTCGGTGCAGGAGGCCCTGGCCTTCTTCGCCTCCGGGGAGGCGCGCACCCCGGCCGCGCAGGCGATCCTGGATCGCCTCAGGGACGTCGGGCTGGGCTACCTCAGCGTCGGCCAGGCGCTGACCACGCTGTCCGGCGGCGAACGGCAGAGACTCAAACTGGCCTCCCAGATGGCCGAAGCCGGTCGTGTCTACGTCCTCGACGAGCCCACCACCGGGCTGCACCTGGCCGATGTCGAGCAGCTGCTGGGCCTGCTCGACCGGCTGGTCGACTCCGGCAAGTCGGTGATCGTCATCGAGCACCACCAGGGGGTAATGGCTCACGCGGACTGGATCATCGATCTCGGACCGGGGGCGGGGCATGACGGCGGCCAGATCGTCTTTGAGGGCACACCCGCGCAGCTGGTGAGCGCCCGCTCGACGCTCACCGGGGAGCATCTGGCGGCGTACGTCCGCGCCTGAGCTGCCAGCAATCCTGCATCAAAAACGCCACATGTGCCGCGGGTGGCCATAGGGTCCGCAAGCAACAGGTATCGCGCGGCCGGGGGGCGACTCAGGGCCGCGGAAAGGAGACGGAGATGGCTGGTTTCATCGCCAGGCACTGGCGGGCCAGCACTCTGCTCAGCTGCGTGGCGTTTCTGGCCCTGCCGCTGACCAATGCGGGTGCGAGCACCGGGCCCTTCTCGGAGGTGATCGTCGGACCGATCGCCGCTGCTCACGGATTCAAGGTCGAGGTCACCGTGGACTGCAATGACCACGGCAGCTATGGCCAGCTAGCGGTGACCAAGAGCGGCCACCACTACACCCTTTCGTATAACTATGACCCGCGTCGCGGGCGCAAGACGACCTGCACGGCCGCGAAGAAGCTGGGCTCGGGAAGCATGACGGTCCGGTGGGGTGAGGCTCTGAGCGGAAAGCTCAAGTTCGGCCACGCCGGCAGCTTGAAGGCGCTATACGAGAAGGACTGCACGGGCCCGCTCGGCCACTATCGAAAGCTCAAGGGAACCGGAACCCTGAAGATGTCGATCCACAGCGGGGTGTTCGGGAAGCTGGACGTCCACTCGGTGCACGCCGAAATGCAGGTCTACGACGGGAATCCCACCTGCACAGGCGGCGGGTCGGCGGGCAACTACACGGAGTTCTTTGCCAATTGGGATAAGTTCCGCCGGGGCGTCAGTGCTTTCCGGACGCCCGCAGGCCATCGGGGTGTGAACGTGTTCGCCGAGAACGACACGCCGGCTGTGACGGGCTCGATGGACGACCAGTTCATGGGTGGTTCGAAGCTCTTCTCGTTCAAGTCCGACCTGAGCTCGGCGCACATCGGCTCCATGAGTCCGCTTCTGACCGGCGGGCTGACGTACACCGCCACCGGCTCTTGCGGATCGGACTACACGACCGGCACGCTGAACGGAAAGCTGGTCGTCCACGATCCGGCGCTTGGAACCCTGCGGTACGTCGGCAAGAAGGCCACGAAGATGTATGGAGGTCCCAGCCTCGAGTCAAACGGCTCGGGCTGTACGACGGCATGAGGACCCGATAGCTGAGATCCGGCCGGCCGGGCATTCCGCGCCGGCCGGGTCTCAGTTCTCCGCATTCGTTACCTGGGTGGCCAGCAGCTCATCGCTGCGGGCGTCGAGCGCGGCGATGACCGTCTCGACGTGCTCGTCGAAATCCACACCCAGCTCGGCGGCGCCCTCGCGCAGCTCGTCCCGGCCGACCGCCGCGGCGAAGCTCGGCTGCTTGAACTTCTTCTTCACCGACTTCGCCGTCATCCCGTGCAGGCGCTCAGGCCGGACGTAGGCGCAGGCCAGGATGAACCCGGACAGCTCGTCCACCGCGTACAACGCCTTCTCCATCTGCGACTCGCGTGGGATGCCCAGGTAGTCAGCGTGTGAACCGACCGCTCGGATCAACTCCTCCGGGTAACCGCGGCGGCGCAGCTCCTCCATGGCGTAGCGCGGATGGCCCGTCTCGGGGTCGGGGTGGCGCTCGTAATCGAGGTCATGGAGCAAGCCGGTCAGACCCCACAGCTCCACGTCTCCACCGAAGCGGGGCGCGTAGGCGCGCATCGCCGCCTCGACGGCGAGCATGTGGCGGCGCAGGGACGCGGACTGTGTCCATGCGCAGAGAAGGGTCCAGGCATCCTGACGCGAAAGTTCTCCTTGCATGGGTGCCACCTTAGCCCACGGTTCAGCTCGCCCAGCGCGGCCTCTGGACGGCCCAGCGGCTACGCTGAGCAGCACCCCGACCCGCCCCCGACCGACTCAAGGCCGCATGGAGAAGTTCGTAATCGAAGGCGGCGTGCCGCTGTCCGGCACGATCGTTCCCGCCGGCAACAAGAACGCGGCGCTGCCGATTCTGGCCGCGTGCCTGCTCACCGACGATGAGGTGATCCTCCGCAACGTCCCGCGGATCAGCGACGTCGAGACGATGCTGGAGCTGTTGGAGAGCCTGGGCGCCACGGTGCGCTGGGTGGGCCCCAGCGAGGTGTCCGTCGAGGCGGCCGAGATCCACAGCACCGACGTCGACCGAGAGCTCTCAGAGCATATCCGCGCCTCCTTCCTGCTCGCCGGTCCGCTGGTGGCCCGGTTCGGTCGCGCGTTCATGCCGCCTCCGGGCGGAGATGTGATCGGCCGCCGGCGCCTGGATCCCCACCTGGACGCGCTCCGGGCCCTGGGCGCCACCGTCCGGCATGGACGGGACATCGAGATCGCCGCGCCGTCGCTGGGCCTCAGACCGTGCGACTTCCTGATGGACGAGCCGTCGGTGATGGCCACGGAGAACGCCCTGATGGCCGCCGCCCTGACCCGGGGCACCACGGTGATCCGCAACGCCGCCTCTGAGCCGCACGTGCAGGATCTGGCCCGGATGCTGGTGGCGATGGGCGCCCCGATCGACGGCATCGGCTCCAACGTGATGACCGTGCACGGCACCGGGGCGTTGCGCGGCTGCACGCACACCGTGGCCCCGGATCACATCGAGATCGGATCGTTCATGGCGCTGGCCGGCGTGACCGGGGGAGAGCTGATCGTCAAGGACACGGTTCCCGAGGATCTGCGGATGGTCCGCCTGGTGTTCGACCGTCTCGGCCTGCGCACCGAGCTGCAGGGCGCCGACGTGATCGTGCCCGGCGGCCAGGAGCTGAAGATCAAGCACGATGTCGGCGACCACACGCCCAAGGTGCAGGACGGCCCGTGGCCGGCCTTCCCCGCCGATCTGACCAGCATCGCGATCGCGCTGGCCACCCAGGCGGCCGGCTCGGTGATCATCCACGAGTGGATGTTCGAGAACCGCCTGCTGTTCACGGACAAGCTGCAGCTGATGGGGGCGGCAATCACGATCTGCGACCCGCACCGGGCGATCGTCGTCGGACCGCGGCGGCTGCGCGGCGCGCGCGTGGACTCGCCGGATATCCGGGCCGGGATGGCGATGCTTATCGCCGCCCTGTGCGCCGAGGGCGAGACCGAGATCGGCAACGTCCGTCACATCGACCGCGGCTACGAACGGATCGACGAGCGTCTGCGTGAGCTCGGCGCCCGCATCAGCCGGGTCGAGGACACCGCGCGCGTCGAGTAGTTTCGCCCGCGGTCTGATTCCCTAACTCGCATGGCCGACCGGCTCCCCAGCGGCACCCGTGACGTGCTGCCCGACGAGATGCGGGAGCTCCGTGCCATGACCGACCGCCTGCGGACGGTATTCGAGGCGGCTGAGTACGGCGAGGTCTATACCCCGGCGCTGGAGTACGAGCGAACCCACGAGGCCGACCGAGACGCTCCGCATCCGGCCTACCGGATGTTCGACGAGCACGGGAGGGTGCTGCTGCTGCGCACCGACATGACCGTCCCGATCGCCCGGCTGGTGGCGACCCGCTACGCCACCGCGGAGCCGCCACTGCGCTTCTCCTATGTGGCCCACGCCTACCGCACGGTCCGGCCCCAGCGCGGCCAATCTCGGGAATTCCTCCAGGCTGGGGTGGAGTTGATCGGGGCGCCGGGAGCGCAGGGGACGGCGGAGGTGCTGACCGTCCTTTGCGACGCGCTGGAGGCGGCCGGCCTGGACAGCTTCCGCGTGGGCCTAGGCGACGTGTCGCTGTACCCGGGCCTCCTTGAGGCGGTGGGCGTGCCCGAGGCGACCAGCGAACGGATCCTGGAGGAGCTCGTGGCGGGCGACTTCGTCGGGGTGGAGCGAGAGCTCGCGGATCTGCACCTCAGCGGCCCCGACAGAGAGCTCCTCCTGCGCGTTCCTCGCATCCGGGGCGGACCGGAGGTGCTGGAGGACCTCAGTGGACCCCTGCACAGCGCCGGTACCGGCATGCGCGAGCTTCTCACCCGCCTGCCCTCGCGCACCGCCGAGCGGGTGATCTTCGACTTCGGCCTGGTGCGCAGCCTCGACTACTACACCGGTCCGGTGTTCCAGGTCTATGACCCCGCCTACGGGGTGCCGATCGGGAACGGCGGACGTTACGACGAGCTGCTCGGCCATTTTGGCCGTCCGCTGCCCGCCGTCGGCTTTGCGCTCAACGTCGAGCGCCTGCACATCGCCCTGACCGCGGAGGCGCGCGGTGGCTGAGCTGCGCGTGGCGGTTCCCCGCGGAGCGCTGCTCCGCGAGACGCTGGATCTGCTCGATCGGATCGGGATCGAGACGGCCGAGGTGCGCGGTAACGATCGCAAGCTGCTGTTCCGGGAGGTCGGCATCATCACCATGCGCCCCTCCGACGTGCCGACCTATGTGGAGGCGGGCGCTGCCGACCTGGGGATCACGGGCAAGGACGTGCTGCTAGAGCAGTCCGAGCGAGAGGTCCTCGAGCTGGTCGACCTCGGCTACGGACGCTGCACGATGGTGGTGGCCACCGTCGAGGGTGAGGATCCCGTCGAGGATGCCCTGCGCCATCTCGGCGTCGTGCGGGTGGCGACCAAGTACCCCCGGGTGGCCACCGGACACTTTCTCTCGACGGGCCGCCAGGCCGAGATCGTGGAGGTCAAGGGGTCGGTCGAGCTGGCACCGCTCACCGGTCTGGCCGAGGCGATCGTCGATCTGACCGCCACCGGCACCACCCTGCGCGAGAACCACCTGATCGTGCGCGAGGAGATCACGGTGTGCACGGCGCGCCTGATCGCCAACCCCGTGGCCGACAAGCTGAAGGCGGCGCAGATCGATCGGCTGCTGGAGCGAATCGGTGCGCTGTAGCCGCCTGGCCGCCGGGCAGGACCCGCGCGCGGCGGCCCGGCGCATGCGCGAATCGATTCCGGCTCCGGCCTCGGTTGCCGGCCGGGTGAGCGAGATCCTCCAGCGCGTGCGCGGCGAGGGCGACGCCGCCGTGCTCGAGCTGACGGCCCGGTTCGATGCACCCGGACGGCCGCCCCGGTCGCTGCGGGTCGCGGCGCAGGCCCTCGAAGTGGCCGAGCGAGCGCTGAGCCCTGACCTCCGAGCCGGCCTGGAGCAGGCCATCGATCACGTTCGTCGCGTGGCCGAGGCCGGACTGAACCCGGACCGGACGGTCCACTTTCCCGACCACGAGGTGACCCTCCGCGAGGTCCCGGTCGAGCGGGCCGCGGTTTACGTGCCCGGCGGGCGGGCGCCCTACCCGAGCACGGTGGTGATGGGCGTGGTCACGGCGCGGGCGGCCGGCGTCGCGCAGGTGGCGGTCTGCAGCCCGCCCAGCTCCGACGGGGAGATCGACCCCGCCGTACTGGCCGCGTGCCGGCTGACCGGAGCCACCGAGGTCTACGCGATGGGGGGAGCCCAGGCCGTCGCCGCACTGGGCTACGGAACCGAGACGATCGCGCCGGTCGACGTCCTGGTCGGTCCGGGAAACCTGTACGTGCAGGAGGCCAAGCGCCAGCTCTCGGGCCGGATCGGAATCGACATGTTCGCGGGACCGAGCGATCTGCTTGTGGTGGCAGACCCCGCCGAGGATCCGGAGCCCATCGCCCTGGACCTCGCGGCCCAGGCCGAGCACGGACCGGGCACGCTGGTGGCGGCGGCCTCGACCTCAGCCGATCTGCTGAATGCGCTGGCCAGCGCGCTGGAGGACCACCCGGAGACCGGCGCACAGGCCTGGCTGGTCGAGCTCGAACGCGAAGCCCAGGCGCTCGAGCTGATCCAGGCGTTCGCGCCCGAGCACCTCGAGCTGCTCATGCCCCAAGCCGAGCAGCTCGCAGACAGAGTGACCCGAGCCGGCTGCGTGTTCGTCGGCCGCGAGTCGGCCACCGCGTTCGGCGACTACATCGCGGGCTCCAACCACACGCTGCCCACCGACGGGTCGGCCCGGTTCGCCTCCGCCCTGTCGGTCCGGCAGTTCCGCCGCACGTTCACCGAGGTGCGCGTGCGGGACGGCAGCCGGCTGGCCCGGGCCGCAGCACCGATCGCCCGGGCGGAGGGCTTCGAGCTGCACGCCCGTTCGATGGAGGTGCGCATCCGGGAGAATGGACGGCCGTGAGCCGCCGAGCCGAGATAACCCGCAGTACGGGGGAGACGCAGGTCGGCGTGAGCCTGGCGCTGGACGGGAGCGGGGCGGGCCGCCGCCAGACCGGGGTCGGGTTCCTGGACCACATGCTGGATCTGCTGGCTCGGCACGCCCACCTCGATCTCGACGTGCAGGCCGAGGGGGATCTCCACGCCGGCGCGCACCACACCGCGGAGGACGTGGCCATCTGCATCGGCCAGGCACTGGACCGGGCGCTGGGCGATCGGGCCGGGATCAGCCGTTACGGCCAGGCCACGATCCCGATGGACGAGGCCCGTGCCTCCTGCGCGATCGACATCTCCGGCCGCGGGTTGCTGGTGTTCGCCGGCCAACTGCCGCCGGGGGCGATCGGCAACTTCGACCACGAGCTGGTGGAGGAGTTCATGCGTGCGCTGGCCATGAATGCCCGGCTGACGCTGCACCTGACGATCGAGGTTGGCGGCAACGTGCACCACATGATCGAGGCCGCGTTCAAGGCGCTGGCCCGTGCGCTGCGGTTGGCCACGGCCATCGATCCGAGCGAGAACGGCGTGCCCAGCACCAAGGGAACGCTGACGTGATCGGGCTGGTCGACTACGGGATGGGCAATCGGCGCTCGGTGGAGAAGGCCCTGGAGCATGTGGGGGCCCAGACCGTGGTGTCCAGTGACCCCGCGGCGCTGCGGCGGGCCAGCGCCCTGGTCGTCCCCGGAGTGGGTGCTTTTCCGGCCGGCATGAGCGGCCTGCGCGGACTCGGGCTCGACGAGCTGCTGCTGGAGCGGGCCGCCGCCGGCATCCCGATTCTCGGCATCTGCCTGGGGATGCAGCTGCTGTTCGACAGCTCCGAGGAGCTGGGTGGGGCGGCCGGATTGGGCCTGATTGGAGGCCGGGTGCGCCGCCTGCGCGCCGAGGGCCTGCGGGTGCCGCACATCGGCTGGAACCAGGTGCGCCTCCAACGGCCGTGCCGGCTCACGGCGGGCCTCGCCGGAGACGGGCGGCCGTTCTATCACGTGCACTCGTTCGTCGCCTGCGCCGAGCGGCCGGAGGACGTCATCGGCACCTGCGTGTACGGGGAGGAGTTTGCATCGATCGTCGCCCGCGAGGCGGTGTTCGGGGTCCAGTTCCATCCCGAGAAGTCATCCCGGGACGGGCTGGCCATCCTGTCGGCGTTCGTCGGCCTGGCCGGCCGGGTAGCCGCCGTGAGTGCCGCGTGATCCTCCTGCCCGCCATCGACATCCTCGGCGGCAAGGCCGTGCGGCTCGTGCAGGGGGACTTCGAGCGGTCCACCGTGTACGACGCCGACCCGCTGGACGCCGCCCGGCGCTGGGTGGCGGATGGCGCCCGGGCGCTGCACGTGGTGGATCTGGACGGAGCCCGCACCGGCGTGCCGGCCAACCTCGAGCATGTGGAGCGGATCGCCGGCGAAACGGGCGTTCCGATTCAGCTGGGCGGCGGCCTGCGGGCCGCCGCCGTTGTGCACGCCGCGGTCAGCGCCGGGGCCGCGCGCGTAGTCCTCGGGACCGCCGCCTACCGGGACGTCGACTTCCTCGACGAGATGCTGCGGGAGCTCGGCGACCGGGTGGTCGTGTCGGTGGACGGGCGCAGCGGGCGCCTGGCCGCGGAGGGGTGGCTGCAGCAGACCGACATCCCGGTGACGGCGGTGGTCGAGCGTCTGGGGGCTCGGGGGGTGCGGCGGTTCGTGTACTCGAGCATCGATCGGGACGGGACGCTCAGCGGCCCGGATCTGGACGGCGTGCGCGAGGTGGCCGAGTCCGTGCACGGAAGCTTCGTGTCCTCGGGCGGGGTGAGCTCGCTGGACGACCTCCGAGCCCTGGCCCGCCTGCGGCAGGTCAACCTGAGCGGGGTGATCGTCGGCAAGGCTCTGTACGAGGAGCGCTTCACCGTTGGCGAGGCCCAGGCTGTCCTGGACCGGCCCGACCGCTCGAGCTGATGCACTACAAGCGGATCATCCCCTGCCTGGACGTGGACGGCGGGAGGGTGGTCAAGGGCACGGGCTTCGTCGACCTGCGGGATGCCGGGGACCCGGTCGTGCTGGCCGCCCGCTACGACGCCGGCGGCGCAGACGAACTGGTCTTCCTGGACATCACGGCCACCTCGGACCGGCGGGGCACGGTGGTCGATCTGGCCCGGCGGGCGGCCGATGAGGTGTTCGTCCCGTTCACGATCGGGGGTGGCATCCGATCGGCCGCCGATGCTCAGGCGGTGCTCGACGCCGGGGCCGACAAGGTGTCGGTCAACTCAGCGGCCCTGGAGCGCCCGGAGCTGATCGACGAGCTGGCCGGCCGGTTCGGCGCTCAGTGCGTGGTGCTGGCGATCGACGCCAAGGCGGAAGAGGAGGGCTGGGAGGCGTTTGTGGCCGGCGGGCGCATGGGCAGCGGGCGCGACGCCGTGGCCTGGGCGCGGGAGGGCGCCGAGCGGGGGGCCGGGGAGGTCCTCCTGACCAGCATGGACCGGGACGGCACGAACCTCGGGTATGACCTCGAGCTGACCGCGGCGGTGGTGGAGGCGGTGCGGGTGCCCGTGATCGCCTCTGGAGGGGCGGGCGAGCTGGAGCACCTGGCCCAAGGGCTGCGCGCCGGTGCCGACGCGGTGCTGTGCGCCTCGATCTTCCACTACGGGCGGCACACCGTGGCCGAGGCCAAGGCGTACCTGACCGCCGCCGGGATCGGCGTGCGGGTGGCCGAGTAGAGAGGGGGCTCACGTCCATGGCGGGTCCGGGCCCAGACCGACCAGAGCCGCGAAAACCCGCCGCCCTCAGGCAAACGATGCAGTTATGTCAGTCCGGGAAAGACCGAGCGCCGCGCTAGGCGGCCTCTTCCACGTACCCAGCGGCTGCGCACGTATCGCAGTACGCCGCGGGGGGGACGCGGGGCTCGTAACAGCCCGGACGGCAACAGGTGGACGACCGCTTGGGCCGGCCCCGACCGATTCGAGCCGCCGCGGCATCCTTCAGCTCCTCGCGCATCCGATCGAGCTCAGCCGCGTGCTCCGCACAGAAGCGACGACCCTTCACAGCCGGTTCCTGACAATGACTTCCACTACGACAACGCATAGACACTTGAGTTTATCACGCCCAGCCGAACGCATGTTCCGTAAAACACTGTCGTAACGGGGGATTCCGGCCGTTTGCCGGCCTCAAAGGGAGGCGGTCCGGCGATCTACCGCTTATGGGTGTGGCGTCTCTTCGCGGCGCGATGTGCGTGGCGCCTGGCGGCCCTGTGCGGCTTGGAATGCCTGGGTCGCTTGTGGTGCAGTGCGGTGGAGGGGATCAGCTGGTAGATCTTGTCGTAGCCGCTGAGATAGAGGTGGCCACGGTCGGCGATCATCGGGGTGAACGCCCCATCGGGATAGTGGTACTCGACGCGACCGGTGGTGGCATTCAGGCCGATCGTCCGGCGGCTGCCGAGGACCGAGTAGTAGACGACGTTGTTGATGACCGTGGAGGATCCGGAGATCCGCCCGCCGGAGGGGTGGGCCCAGCGGACCGCCCCGGAGCGGGCGTTCAGCGCATAGAAGTCCCCGTTGTAGGACCCCACGTACACGGTCGGTCCGATTCCCGGCACGTCGGCCACCGAGGCCGATGCGTACACGTAGGCTCCGGTGGAGTGACGCCAGGCCAGCTGCCCGCTGCCGGCGGCGAACGAGTAGACGAAGCCATCGGTATTGCCGAGGTAGACCCGGCCGAAGGCCACGGCCGCCGTCGAGTAGAAGTTGCCGCTGCCGAACCCGAACTGGCTACCGCTGGTGCTGGACGACCACACCCGGTGGCCGTTCAGCGCGCGGATCGCATACACGCGGCCGGAGTAGTCACCGAAGTACAGGAGGCCCCCCGACAGAGCCAGCCCGCCCTTGACCGCGCCGCTGGCCTGGAAGGTCCACTCCACATGGCCATTGGTCACGTTGAGGCCGAACACCGTCCCCGCCTGGTCGCCAAAGTACACCGAGTGCCCGGAGACGAGCGGCGATGACTCGCTGCCCGGCGCCAGGCTATGCGACCACCTGACGTGACCAGTCTTCATCGAAACCGCAACCACCCGGCCGCCCCCAGGGGAGGAGCCGTGGTCGGACAGGATGGGCACGACGATCAGCTGCTGGCGGCGGGCGATGGCCGGCGAGCCGGCGCTCAGCTTGCCCAGGTGCGTCTTCCAGATCTGCTTGCCGGTGACCGTGTTGACCGCCTTGGCCGTGGCACCGTCATCGATGAAGTACATGACATTGCCCTCGATGACCGGCGGGAACTCGATCAGGGCATTGCCGCCGAAGCGCCAGCCCACGTGGAACGGCGGGTGCAGGTTGCTCTGGCCGGTGAACACCCGCGTGCGGTCGTTGTTGTAGCCGTACATGGGCCACAGGAATGTCGCCGGCTTGATCTTCTTCTTGGTGGGCGGCGGGGGCGTCGTGGTGGAGGTCGGCGCCGTGAACGACAGACCCGGGTGGGACACGTTCCCGGGCTTATGCAGCAGCACGAACGCCACCGCGCCGGCGATCAGCACCACCAGGACCGCCAGGGCGACAAGCCATCGCCGCCACCGCCGCGACCCTGCACTCAGCATTCGGGCAAGGGTAGTGGGGGCCAGATTGGCGTGCGTTAGCGCTGCCGTCGCCGCCAGGCAGGAAGATGGGGGAATGGAGTGGCCAGAACCGCACGAGCTGTTCCAGCGCGCACTTTCGCTGCCCGCCGTGGCCGGGGCGGTAAGGCGCCTGGGTGGCGATCCCGAGGTTCGGGTGGCTGTGGTGGGCGGCGCGGTGCGGGATCTGATCCTCGGCCTGCCGGTGGAGGACGTCGACCTGGCCGTCGAGGGCCCGGTCGAGCCGGTGCTCGCCCGGCTGGGCGGCCCGGCTCGCAGTCACATCCGGTTCGGCACCGCCACGGTGGAGGTGGACGGCTCGCGGCTCGATCTGGCCCGGACGCGGCGGGAGAGCTACCCCCAGCCAGGCGCTTTGCCGGAGGTGGCTCCGGCCACGCTGGAGGAGGATCTGCAGCGCCGCGACTTCACGGTCAACGCACTGGCGCTTCCGGTGGCGGGCGCTGGTCGGGGCCGGCTGCTGGCCGTCCCGCAGGCTCGCGGCGACCTGGAACGCGGCCGCCTGCGGGTCCTGCACCCCGCGAGTTTCATCGACGATCCGACCCGTCTGTTCCGGCTGGCCCGTTATCGCGCCCGTCTGGGATTCGAGGTCGAGCCGGAGACGGCGAAGCTCGCCGGCCAGGCGGTGGCGGGTGGTGCTGTGCAGACCCTGACGGGGCCGCGCGTCGGGCACGAGCTCGAGTTGATCTCCCAGGAGGGCGATCCGGTGGGGGCCTGGTTCTCGCTCGGGACGTTTGGGTTGGATGAGGCCGTGGCGCCGGGCTTCGGGGTGCGCGACCCTGGGGTGGCCAGACGCGCGTTGGCGCTGGCGCCCGCAGACGGACGGCCGGAGGTGATCCTGCTGGCGCTGGCGCTGGACGGCGTCGCCCGGGATGGGCGTACGGCCCTGCTGGACCGTCTGGCCGTTCCCGCCCGGATCCGAGACGGCGCGCTGGTGGTTGCCGATCGCGCTGCCGGGGCAGCCGAGGCTCTGCGCCAGGCGCGCAGTGCGGCGGAGATCGCCGCCGCCGTGGGGGATGCGTCCGGTGTCGAGCTGGCGGCCGTCGCGGGAGCGCTGGGTGCCGAGACCCCGGCGCGAGAATGGCTCGAACACCTGCGTCACCTGCGCCTGGCGATCGGCGGAGATGATCTGGTGGCTGCCGGCGTGGCCCCTGGTCGCGCCCTGGGAGCCGGCCTGGCCGCCGCCCGAGTCGCCCTGCTGGAGGGGCGGGCCGATTCCCGGGAGGAGCAGCTGGCTGAGGCCCTGCGGGTGGCTGGGGACGCCGGATTGGCTGGGGACGCCGGGTAGGGTGGGGAGGATGGCACCGTTCTTGCCGACGGCTCCCTTCCGGCCCGAGGGTGAGCACTTCGCGATCGATCTGCGCGGTGCCACGGCCGTGTTCACCACCCGGCGAGGTGGCCACTCCTCCGGCCCGTACGAGAGCCTCAATCTCGGCCGGTTGACAGACGACGATCGCGAGGCGGTCCAGGCCAACCTGCGAACGGTGCGGGACGACTTCGGCGTGCGTCTGGTGTGGGGACGCCAAGTGCATGGCACCGAGGTGGTCGTGCACGAGGAGGGGCCGTCTGAGGACGAGCCCCAGCCGTCCGCTCACGAGGGAGACGGGCGGATCGCGTTGACCCCGGGCGTGGCACCGATGGTCCTGACCGCAGATTGCCTGGCCGTGATCGTGGCGGGCCGAGGTGGGGTGGCGGCGCTGCACGCCGGCTGGCGGGGACTGGCCGGCGGGGTGATTGCGGCCGGGGTCGAGCGGTTGAAGGGTGAGGGGGTGCGCGGTGAGCTGGAGGCGGCCATCGGGCCGCACGCGCGGGTCTGCTGCTACGAGGTGGGGGAGGAGGTGCACGAAGCGTTTGCGGCCGTTGGATACGCCGACGCGCGCGCCGGGCGAAACCTCGACATGACCCGGATTGCCGAGCGGCAGCTGAGGGATGCTGGCGTCGGCCGGGTACACGACCTGGACCTGTGCACGATGTGCAGCGACTCCGGCCTGTTCTTCTCCCACCGCCGTGACCGCGGGGCGACCGGCCGCCAGGCCGGGCTGGCATGGTTGAACTGATCCGCGGCCTGCGCGCCGACCGCGTGCGGACCAACCTGAAGCAGGTGCGCGATCGGATCGGTCAGGCCGGCCGGGATCCGGCGAGCGTGCAGATCCTCGCGGCGGTCAAATATCTGGCCGTCGAGGAGCTGGACACGCTGGCCGAGGCCGGCCTCAGCCTGCTGGGCGAGAACCGGGCCCAGGATCTGGTCAGCAAGGCCGAGGCACACCCCGGCCAGTTCACCTGGGATTTCATCGGTGCGCTCCAGAGCCGCAAGGTCCCGCTGCTGCTGCCCCATGTGCGCTACATCCAGACGGTGGCCAGCGATTCGGCCCTCAAACAGCTGGCCCGTCACGAGGAGGAGCCAGACCCGCCCGTGCGGATCCTGGTCGAGGTCAACGTGGCGGGCGAGGCGGGGAAGGCGGGGATCGCGCCGGACGAGCTGGCCGGATTCCTGGATCGCTGCCCGGTCGAGGTGGTCGGGCTGATGACGATGCCGCCCCTGGCCCCGAGCCCTGAGGACAGCCGCCGGTACTTCGCGACCCTGCGGGAGCTGGCGGCGGCTCATGAGCTGCCGGAGCTGTCGATGGGGACGAGCCAGGACTACGGGGTGGCGGTGGAGGAAGGGGCGACGATCATCCGCCTCGGCAGCACCCTGTTCGCCGCCTGAGGCCTGGCTGGGGTGGCATTGAAGCCCCGGAGCGGGCGGCAGGCGCCATAATTCCGGCAGGGAAATCCTGCACCGGCGCGAAACCCGACCTCCAGCATGGCATTCCGTGACACATGGCATCGCACGCTCGTCTACTTCGGCCTGGCCGAGGACGAGGCGTACGAGGACGAGGACCTGGAGCCCTATCCGGAGCCGGAGGTTGAGATGCAGGACACCTACCGCGAGCGGCCCAATGTCCGGCGCCTGAGCTCGCGACGCCGCCGAGACAACGACTTCGACGACATCTTTGCTGACGATCCCACCGATCGACGCACCACGACGCTGCGGCCTGTGGGCCGGGGCAACGGCCGCGGCGCCGGGGATGTCCGTGTCCACTTCGTGGCGCCCAAGAACTTCAACGACGTTCAGGACGTGGCCGACAAGTTCAAGGACTCGATCCCGGTGATCCTCAATCTGCAGAGCACCGACAACGACCTGAGCAAGCGGTTGATCGACTTCTCCAGCGGACTCACCTACGCCCTGGACGGCGGCATGCAGCGGATTGCCGACAAGGTCTTCCTGCTCACCCCGCACAACGTCGAGGTGTCCGCCGAAGAGCGGGCCCGGCTGATCGAGAAGGGCTTCTTCAACCAGTCCTGACGCTGGCGGGGTCGAGCCTCACAGTAGGCTTGGCGGCATGCAGATCGGACTCATCGGCTCCGGGAACATGGCCCGCGCGATGGCGCGCGGCTGGGGGGAGCCGATCCTGTGTGCCGACGGTGGATCCGGGCGAGCCAGCGAACTCGTGGCCGAGGTCGGCGGCGAGGCCCTGCCCAGCGCCGAGGTGGCCAGGCGTGCCGATGTCGTGGTGCTCTGTCACAAGCCGGCTCAGCTGGATCAGGTGGCCCGCGAGATCGGAAGCCTGGCGAAGTGCGTGGTGTCCGTGCTGGGCGCCACCACCACCGGCCGGGTACAGGCCGCCTACCCGGAGACGCCGGTGTTCGTGCTGATCCCGAACACTCCCGTGGAGGTCCGCCGGGGCTTGATCGCCTACGCGGTGCGCCCACCTGCCGTGGCGGTCAACGACGGCGTCGCCGACCCCGAGCTGGAGCCGAAGATCCTGGAGCTGTTCGGGCGCCTGGGCCGGGTCGTCCAGATTCCGGACAAGCTCGTCGACGCGGCCACCTCGATCAGCGGTGTAGGACCGGCGTACCTGGCCGTGGTGGCCGAGGCGCAGATCGACGCTGCCGTGGGTCACGGAGTTCCCGCGACGCTCGCCGCCGAGCTCGTGGTGGAGACGATCGCCGGATCCGCCGCCCTGCTCGCCCAGCGCGGCTACGACACACTGGCCGTCCGCCGGGCGGTCACCTCTCCGGCCGGATCCACCGCCCGCGGTCTCGCCGCCCTGGAGCGCTCCGGCGTGAGGGCGGCGTTCCAGGCCGCGATGGATGCCTCCGTCACCCCCGAGCCGAGGCGTTCGTGATGCTGCTCCTCGGGACGGTCCGGGACACGATCGGCAGCTACGTGTTCGCCGTGTTCGAGGTCTACATCGTCCTGATCCTGCTCTACATCCTGTCCAACCTGCTGTTCTCGTTCGGGGTGCGGCCGTCCTACTCGCGCACGTTCGATGTGGTGCTGGGCTTTCTGCGCGACGTGAGCGAGCCGTATCTGCGCCTGTTTCGCAAGTTCATCCCGCCGATCGGGATGTTCGATCTCAGCCCGATGATCGGGATCATCGTCCTGTACATCGTCGGGACGCTGATCTCAGGCGTGATCAAGGGTTAGCGAGTCCGAGGACTGGTCCGGCGGTGTACTCGCGATGGTGAGCCGGCTGCCGTCAGCGCCCGCAGCGGTGAGGCGGCACGCGTTCGGCCGAGCCGCTGCCGTGCTGGTGTGGGTGCTGGCCCTCGATCAGGCGACCAAGCACACGATCGGCACCTCGATCCAGCCCGGCCAGGTCAAGACGCTCGTGCCGGGGGTGCTCCACCTGGTGTACGTGCGCAACACGGGCGTGGCGTTCGGCGTGCTGGGCGGCGGCGGCGCGCTCGTGTACATCCTGGAGGGGGTGGCGCTGGTCGCGCTGATCGCCTACCTGGCCGCCCGCCCCGGACGAGCGTGGCTGTGGCTGCCCACCGGGATGCTGCTGGGAGGGGCGATCGGCAATCTGATCGACCGGATCGCGCTCGGGTCGGTGATCGACTTCATCAAGCTGCCGGACTGG
>DASZMP010000057.1:0-2935 GCA_035551795.1 Solirubrobacteraceae bacterium
CGACCCAGGCCTGCGGGATCCGCGATCGCCGGAGCGACTACGAGCAGGCTAACGCCGTCGTGCTCGGCGTCTCGCCCGACCCCGTCCCGGCGCTGAGCAAGTTCGCCGAGAAGTACGGCCTCGCCTTCACCCTGCTCTCCGACGAGGGGCACAAGGTGGCCGAGCAGTACGGCGTATGGGTGGAGAAGAACATGTACGGGCGCACGTACATGGGCAACGAACGCACCACCTTCCTCGTCGGTCCGGACGGGCGCATCACGCACGTTTTCCACAAGGTCAAGCCGGCCGAGCACGACCAGCAGGTCCTCGCGGCCCTGAGCGCTTAAGCGGGCTTGGACGCGCGAACGATCGCCGCGCTCGCGTGTGTGTGCACGCGATGCGTAGGCTGAACGTCCACCTGGCGCAGCCCCGATGCCTCCAGTTCGGCGCGGAACTCGGCCTCGGTGAGCGCGCCGGCGATGCAGCCGGTCCACGCTTGCATGTCGGCCCTGGTGTCCTGGTCCATGTTTTCGTCGGCGATCACATCGGAGACCGCGAACCGTCCTCCGGGCCGCAGCACCCGGGCCGCTTCGCGCAGGACGCGTGGCTTGTCGGCTGACAGGTTGATCACGCAGTTGGAGATAACCACGTCGACACTGGCGTCCGGCAGAGGTAGCTCCTCCAGGTAGCCCTTCACGAACTCGACGTTGAGCACGCCGGCCTCGGCGGCGTTGCGGCGGGCCAGATCGAGCATTTCGTCGGTCATGTCCAGGCCGATGGCCCGGCCGGTCGGTCCGACGCGCCGGGCGGAGATCAGCACATCCGCGCCGGCGCCAGAGCCGAGGTCGAGGACGATCTCTCCCTCGTGCAGATCCGCCACGGCGGTCGGGACTCCGCAGCCCAGCGAAGCCTCCACCGCGCTCCCTGTCGAATCGCTCTCCTTCTCGTAGAGGGCCGCACCAAACGTCCCTTCGTGGTCGGCGGGACTGAGAGCCGTGCCGGGCGCGGTGACCGCGTAGGCGGCGTATCGCTCGCGGACGATCTCGCGTATGTCCTCCGGGGCTCCTGCGTCAGAGGCTCCGCACCCGCAGCCGGCACCGTGGTGCGACCCGCAACATTCGGCTTTGGCCGCCGGCTCGCAGCAGGCCTCCTGAGCCTGCGCTGAACAGCAGCTCCCATCTACATCAGCCATGCCGACAGCTCCTTCAGCGCCTCGGGAATCACGAAGTAATAGGCCCACAGCCCCCTCCGCTCGGACCCGACGATGCCCGCATCGCGGAGCACCTTCAGATGATGCGAGACGGTCGGTTGGGAGAGGTCGAACAGCGGGACGAGCTCGCACACGCACACCTTCCCGGCGTGCTTGCGCAGCACGTCGACCAGCTGCACTCGCACAGGATCTCCCAGCGCCTTGGCCACCTGGGCCATCCGGACCGCGTGCTCGCGCTCCACGTCGGGGTAGACGACCGGCTCGCAGCACGGCTGGCCGGCGGGACGCTTCTGCTTGGGAACCAGCTCCAAATCGATCATCATCTATTTACAAATATCGATTGAAGTGATGTTTGTCAATGGATAACCTGCCAATGATCAGAGTTCGACCTGCCCGCAGATGAACACTCCTTCGCCCCTGTCCCGACGGCTCATCGCCGAGTTCATCGGCGCGGCGTTCCTGGCCGCCGTGGTCATCGGTTCCGGGATGGCAGCCCAGCAGCTCTCGCCTCACGATGTCGGCCTCGAGCTGGCGGAGAATGCTGCGGCCACCGGGGCCGGGCTGTACGCGCTCATCCTGATGGTCGGACCCGTGTCCGGGGCGCACCTGAACCCGATCGTGTCGCTGGTCGCAGCTCGGCTCCGAGCTCTGCCTCCGAGGGACGCGCTGGCCTACATCCCGGCACAGATTCTCGGCTGCGTCGCCGGCGCGGTGGCGGCCAACGGCATGTTCGGACGGGCCGCCGTGAGCATCGCCGGGCACCATCGCGCCAGCCCCGCCCACGTCTGGGCCGAGGTCGTGGCCACCGCCGGCCTCGTGCTCGTGATCTTCGCGCTTGTCCGGACCCGGCGCCTGGCCGCCGTCCCCGCGGCGGTCGGGGCGTACATCGCGGCCGCCTACTTCTTCACCAGCTCGACCAGCTTCGCCAACCCGGCCATTGCCATCGGTCGCATGTTCTCCAACAGCTTCGCCGGCATAGCGCCCGCGTCGGTACCGGCCTTCGTCGCTGCCCAGCTGGTTGGTGGCGGCCTGGCGCTGCTGGGCGTACGACTCCTCTATCCCGACCCTGAAGAAAGGGAGGCCCCCGACGAGCACGGTCCTGTTCGTGTGCCTGCAGAACGCCGGGCGCTCGCAGATGAGCCGAGCGCTGTTTGAGCTGGCCGCCGCTTCAAGACATCAGGCGCTGTCGGCCGGAACCACGCCGGCCGAGCATGTGCATCCCGAGGTGGTGCAGGTCATGCGGGAGGTCGGGATCGACATCTCCGACCGCAAGCCGCAGCTGCTCACCCAGGAGCTGGCCGAGCAGGCCGATGTCATCGTGACGATGGGCTGCGGTGACAGCTGCCCGTTGATTCCGGGCAAGCGCTACCTGGACTGGGAGCTCCCGGATCCGAGTGGGCAGGCGATTGAGGTGGTGCGGGCCATCCGCGACGAGATAGCCCGACGCGTGTGCGCCCTGGCGGCCGAGCTGCCCGCCGGGTGATCGCTCAGGACGGCCGCTACCCGACCCGGCAACACTGAAGGCACCCGCGAACTCAGGCGGGCTTACGGGATGTCTCGGTTCAGACGCTAGGAGAGACCCTCGCGCGCCTCGCGCACGAGCGTCACCGCCTCCGGGAACACCACGGCCATCACCGAGCGGAGCTGCTCGGCCTGCTGCTCGGTGGTGCCCTGGATGTTCACGCGGTTGAGGGACGCCACCGTCAGATCGACGGCCAGCTTGATGGCGTTGTCGGCCCAAGCCAG
>DASZMP010000058.1:0-8602 GCA_035551795.1 Solirubrobacteraceae bacterium
GCCCGGGCGGTCGCCAAACGTCCACTGATCCTGCTGGCCGACGAGCCCACCGGCAACCTCGACTCCAAAGCCGGCGGTGAGGTGATCGACCTTCTGCACGGCCTGGCCGACGACGGAGCCACGCTCGTGCTCATCACCCACGACGAACGGATCGCCGCCGGGTTCCGCCGTCAGCTGCAGATGCGGGATGGGGAAATTGTCGATGACCGTCGCCGCTGAAGCGCGCCTCCCCCTCCGCGAGCTGCTGACCAGCGCTCTCCAGGGCCTTGGCACCCGCCGGCTCCGCGCCGCTCTGTCCGCCCTGGGGATCGCCATCGGGATCGGCGCGATGGTCGCCGTGGTCGGCGTGTCGGCGTCGGCCCAGGCCAACCTCCTGGCCGAGATCGACGCGCTGGGCACGAACCTGCTGACGCTGTCGCCGGGTACCAGCTTCCTGGGCCAGAACGAGGTCCTGCCCACCACGTCCGTTCCGTCGATCACCCACCACCCGGGCGTGCTCAGCGCCGTGGCCATCTACCAGGCCACCGAGAACGTGTACCGCTCGCCGTTTGTGCCCAGCGCCCAGACCGGCGGGATCGGCGTCGACGCGGCCGGCGACAACCTCCCTGAGGTGGTGGGCACCTCGATGGCCTCGGGCCGCTTCCTCAACGCCGTCAGCGCCGGGTATCCGGAGGTGGTGCTGGGCGCCCAGGCGGCACAGATCCTCCAGATCCAGCACGTGGGCGGGCACGAGCTCGTGTACATCGGCAACCGCTGGTTCCTGGTCGTGGGGGTGCTCAAGCCGATCGTGCTCGATTCCTCGCTGGATTCCACGGTGTTCATCTCACTGCCGGTGGCCGAGAAGCTGTTCGCCCTGGCGCCCAACCCGTCTGAGATCTACGTGCGGGCCAACCAGAACAATGTCATCCCGGTGTCCAACCTGCTGCCCGCCACGGCGGATCCGCAGGATCCCAGCGGCGTGTCGATCAGCCGGCCGTCGGATGCCCTGGAGGCGCGCGCGGCCGCCAAGGGTCAGTTCACCACGCTGCTGCTCGGATTGGGCGCCGTGGCCCTGCTCGTCGGGGCGATCGGGATCGCCAACATCATGGTCATCTCGGTGCTCGAGCGCCGCGGCGAGATCGGCCTGCGCCGCGCGCTGGGGGCCACCCGCCGGCAGATCGGCGTGCAGTTCCTCGCCGAGTCCGCGTTGCTGGCCGTGCTCGGGGGCATCGCCGGGCTCGGCCTGGGCGCCGGGGCCACCTACATCTACGCGATCAGCCGCCACGAGCCGTTCATCGTCCCCGTCTACGTGCTGGTCGCCGCTCCCGCGGCCGGGTTCGTGATCGGCGCTCTCGCCGGCCTCTATCCGGCCCTCCGAGCCGCCCGCCTCAGCCCCACCGAAGCACTGCGCGCCTAGAGCCGCTCGTAGAGCTCCTCCACCCGCCGCCTGGCCTGCTCGTGACGCTTGGCCGAGGCCGCGGTCTTTTCCGGAGTGGCCCAGGCGCTCGGGTCGCCGAGCTCGTCCTCCAGCCGCGCCAGCGCCTCCTCGGCCGCCTCGATCTGCGTCTCGATCCCGTTGCTGGCCGGTTTCGGCCGCGGTGTGGGCGCTTTCTTTCGCGCGGGCGACTTGTGGTTCGCCCGCGCGCTCCCGCGTTGCGGCCCGCTCGGCGTCCGGCCTCGCCCATCGGGCCGCGCGGGAGTCGTCCGGCTACGTTCTGCTCGGACCCGCACATACTCCGGCCAGCCGCCCACGTAGGAGCGCAGGGTTCCCTGTTCGATGGCCACTGTGCGCTTGCCCACCGCGTCGAGCAGCGCCCGGTCGTGGGAGACCAGCAGCAGCGAACCCTGGAACTCCTGGAGCGCATCCTCCAGCGCCTCCCGGCTCTCGATGTCCAGGTGGTTGGTCGGCTCGTCCAGGATCAGCACGTTGGCACCGGAGTGCACCAGGACAGCCAGCGACAGCCGCCGGCGCTCGCCGCCCGACAGTCCCTCGAGCGGCTTCTCGGCCTCCTCGCCGCTGAACAGGAAGCGCCCGAGCAGCGCCCGAGCCTTTCCCGGGGTCAGCTTGGTGGCGTGCTGGCAGGCCTCGAGCACGGTACGCGCGTTCCCGGCGTTCAGCTCGTCGGCGTGCTGGCTCAGGTAGCCGATCTTGACGTTGTGACCGGTCCGGAGCTTTCCGGCGGTCAGCTCGCGACGCCCGGCCAGGGTCTCGATCAGGGTGGTCTTGCCGGCGCCGTTGGGACCGACGAGCGACACGTGCTCGCCGCGTTCGAGCCACAGCTCGGCGCCGTCGAGCAGGACACGCCGGCCGATGCTCACGCGGCCCTCCTCGAGCTCGAAGACCACCCGCCCGGAGCGCTCCGGGGGTTTGAAGGCGAAGGCCAGCGCCTCGTTATCAGTCCCGCCCACCCCCCGAGAGATCCGGTCGATCTTCTCCAGCTGCTTGACGCGCGATTGAGCCTGGCGAGCCCGGGTGCCGGCGCGAAACCGGGTCACGAACCGCTCCAACCGGGCTATCTCGGCCTCCTGGCGTTCTATCGCCCGCCCCAGCGCCAGGTCCCGGGCCGCCTTCTCCTTGCGCCATTGGTGCCAGGTGCCGGGGAAGAACTTGCCCCGCCCGGCCTCCAGCTCCAGCACCGAGGTGCCGACCGCCTCCAAAAACCAGCGATCATGGGCGACCAGGATCACGGCCGCGTCGAGCGCCACCAGGTGCGCCTCCAGCCATTCCAGTGAGGCGATGTCCAGGTGGTTGGTCGGCTCGTCGAGCAGCAGCAGATCCGGCTGGCCGACCATCGCCCGCCCCAGCGAGGCCCGGGTCAGCTCGCCGCCGGAGAAGGTCTGCAGCGAGCGGTCGAGGTCAGCGTCGCGGAAGCCCAGGCCGTGCAGCGTGGATAGGGCCCGCTCGCGCCACGTGTAGCCGCCGGCGTGCTCCAGCGCCGCCTGGGCGTCCGAGTAGCGGGCCAGCGTCGCCTGGGCGTGGTCGCCGTCGGCCATCCGCTGCTCCAGCGCTGCCAGCTCGTGCTCCAGGGCGACGAGCTCGGGCGCGCCGGAGAGGATGTAGTGGCGCAGGCTGAGGCCGCGGTCGCGAGGCGGGCGCTGGTCGTGCAGAGAGATCTTGGCGCCCTTGGCCAGCACCAGCTCGCCGCCGTCGATCGACGCCTCGCCGGACAGCATCCGCAGCAGTGTCGTCTTGCCCGAGCCGTTGCGTCCGGACAACGTCATGCGGTTCCGGCGCTCGAGCTTGAAGGAGATCCCACGCAGGAGCGGCTCTCCCGAGATGTCCTTGCCCAGATCCGATGCGATTACTACGGCCATGACGCTCTCATGGTAGGAGCCGGCGCCGGCCGGATAGCCTGCCGTCATGCCCGTCTCAGACTTCCCTCCCGAACCACCGGTTGAGCTTCCTCCCGCCCGCACCGTCCACGTGAAGGGGCGGGGTGAGTTCTTCGTCCGTGACAGTGGTCTGTTTGATCCGAACGCCGAACGCCCGGCCGTGATGCTGCTGCACGGCTGGATGGCCACCGCCGATCTGAACTGGGTGGGCTCCTACCGCGACCTGATCGAGGCGGGCTATCGCGTGCTCGCGATCGACCACAGGGGGCACGGTCGCGGCCTGCGCCCGCTGGTCAGGTTCCGTCTGAGTGACTGCGCCGCGGACGCCGCCGGAGTCCTGCGGACCCTCGGAGTCGCCCCGGCGCTGGTGGTCGGCTACTCGATGGGCGGCGCCATCGCCCAGTTGATGACGCGCGAACAGCCAGATGCCGTGGCCGGAGTGATCCTCAGCGGCACCGCCCAGCACTGGCAGGAGCCTGCGCTTCGGCGCTACTGGCTGTCGATGGGCGCCATGGGACTGGGGCTGGCTGTGTTCCCGGTGCACTTCTGGAGTGCCGGCCTCCGCCGCACTGGCATCCCGAACAGCCCCAGGACGGCCTGGCTCGAGTCCGAGCTGATGCGACACAGCGCCCGGGACGTGGCCGAGGCAGGACGGGAGCTCGGGCGGTTCGACTCCCGCCCCTGGCTAAAGCGGCTGGACGTGCCCTCCGCGGTGGTCCTCACCTCCCGGGACGACCTGGTGCCCCCGCGCAAGCAGCGTGAGCTGGCCCAGGCGCTGGAGGCCGAGGTCTACGACGCGCCGATCCGCCACATCGAGGTCACCACGGCCGGAGCCACGTTCAACCAGCCGCTGCTCCGTGCGCTGGAGGCGGTCCGGAACGGCCGCCAGGCCCGCGCCGCCTAGTGGTCGGACTGCATCTGAGATATCTTGGCGTCTGGATGCGTCGCGCTCGCCTTCTCGCGCTGCTGTTCTCACCGCTCGCCACCCTGCTGGTGTTCACACCGAACGCCTTCGCGCTGACCCACTCCGGCCAGGGCATCTACGGCGAGACGAACGACCCCACGATCACCACCGCGATGTTCATCGTGATCGCGTTCTTCCCGGCGGTGATCGTGGTCTTTTCGCTGATCCAGGGCTGGCTCGATCATCGCAAGCACGCCCGCATGGACGCGGCCAAGCGCCGAGCGGTCAGCGCCGACTGGCGCGGCGGCTGGTAGCGGGCGCTCAGCCGCCGGCCGACCCGAGCAGCACCCCTTCGCGCAGGCCGCCTGCACCCACCACCAGCGGTTGTCCGAACCGTCGCGCGACCTCGCGCAGGATCAGGATCCCGGCGGGCAGCAGCCTCACACGCTCCGCATCCAGTCCCGTCTGTCGGGCCATCTGAGTGGCCGGATGGCCGCTGAGCAGGGCCAGCGCCCGGTCGAACGCCGCCGCATCGAGCACCTGGCCGGTCATCTGCAGGAGCGAGGTGGCGCTGCCGCCCACCGCCACCACCAGCGCCGGCCGAGGCGGCTCGACGCCGGCCAGCCCGCGCCGGACCCGGCCTCGCATCCCCTCGACCTCATCCGGGGCCGGCGGATCGTGGTGGGCGAAGGCGGCCGTCAGCTCACCCGAGCCGATCGGGACTGATGTCCACCACCGCACGGCGCCCTCCGCGGTCCCGACCACCAGCTCCGAGGATCCGCCGCCCACGTCCACCAATCCGAGCAGACCGCTCGGGCGTTCTCGCAATGTGCGGGATGCGCCCAGGAACGCCAGTCGGGCCTCGTCCTGCTCGCTCAGAACTTCCACCCTCAGGCCCGGGCAGCGCTTCTCGATCCACCTGACCAGGTCGCCGCCGTTGTTCGCCCGCCGCACGGCCGCGGTGGCCACGCAGCGCACGAGCTCTGCGTCGTCGGCTCGGGCACGCTCCAGTTGAGCTGCCACCACCTCCCCCACCTCGGCCATCTTCAGCGTGCTGATCCGGCCGTCGCTGCCCAGGTCCTGTCCGATGCGGGTGTAAGCCCGCTGCTGATGTACCCCGTGCAGCCGCTTCCCGTCGCAGTCGGCCACCAGCAACCGCGTGGTGTTCGAGCCAATGTCGATGCAGGCAACTCGCACCTGGGACTGAACCGCTATCCGCGTCGCGTACGGTGCCTCAGCCCTTCAGGCCGTGGCGCAGCGTCAGGACCCGGTTGACCTCGGCGACGAACGTGGATCGGGCCAGATGGTGGGCGGTCAGCGCGTTGCCCAGCGCCTTGTCGGCCGCGGCGCCCTGGCCGGCGCTCTTGGACGCACACAGGATCAGGTCCATCCCGGCCCGCGCGGCCAGGAAGGCTCGCTCGGAGGTCCCACCGAAGCCCTTCAGGGCCCCGGCCTCGAGCGCATCGGTGATCGTGACGCCCTTGAACTTCAGCCGACTCCGCAGCTCCCCGTGCACGATCGTGGGGGACAGCCCGGCCGGATACTTGGAATCCAGCGCCGGGTAACGCGCCCAGGAGACCATCACCAGATCGGTGTGGGCGGTGATCGCCGAGCGGTACGGGAGCTCATCGACGTTGCGGATCTGGCTCTTCGTCAGGCGGAGAGTGACCGGAACGCTGTCGGTGTCCTGAGTCCGAGCGGCCGCCCCAATGCCCGGGAAGTGCTTGACTGTGGCCGCCACGTTCACCTGCTGCTGCTTGGTGATGAAGTCCGCGCCCAGTGTGGCCACCACGTGGGAGTTGCTGCTGTAGGAGCGGCCGAACTCATCGATGAAGTTGCCGGCCTTGCGGTAGACGTCGAGCACCGGCGCCAGGTTGACGTTGAGTCCGGCCTTCTTCAGGTTCAAACCGGCACCGCGCCCGGCCCGGCGAGCCGCCGACGCCGGATCGGAGGATTCGCCGATCTGCTTCTCGGAGTAGATGGGTGCGCCCGGCAGCCGGCGCACCTGACCGCCCTCCTGGTCGGTCATCAGCAGGAGGGGAAGCTTCACAGGGCTCTGCTGCGCGGCGTTCTGGAGCTGTGTCGCCACGGTGTGGAGCTGTGCCGAGCTCGAGATGTTGCCTGAGAAGAAGACCACTCCCGCCGCCTCACCCCTTCGGATCGCCCGGAGCAGCGAGGCCGGCGGAGTCAGCCCCTTGTAGCTGTAGATCACGCGTTGCCCGGCCAGCTGCAGCGGGGTCAGCTTGGAGCTGATCGGTGACGGGCTGTAGCCGCTTCCGGCCCCGTCAGCCCCCACGGCCAGCACCAGGACGAGCATCGCCACGCCCAGGCCCACGATCGCCGAGACCGCCGCGATCCTCCGACGCCAGATGACTGTGCGCTCCAACCTCACCCGCCGCGCAGCCTACAGTAGGCACGGGCGCCGTTTGGGAACGCCTGGCCGAAGAGCTGTACCTGCTGCGCGGACATCCCTCTAGGGTTCGAGGTGCTCGGCACGCCCGGCCACAGTGCCGGCCACTTGTCCTTCTGGCGGGAATCCGACCGGTGCTGATCTGCGGCGACGTGTTCACCAACCTGGACACGATCACGGGGATTCCGGGCCTGGTGAGCCCAGGTCGTTCTCCACCCCGGACCCGGCCCGCAACCGCCGGTCGGCAACTGGAGTCCGGCTTACTGCCATCCTTGTGCGATGTCAGTTCGGCTGCGCTCCTGGCTTCAGGCCAACACCTACGCGCACGCGGCCTTCTCCGCGGGAACCTGGCCGGTCGACCGGCAGTCCACGATCTCCGTATGCCTGCCGGCCCGCAACGAGGCCCGGACGATCGGGCCGATCCTGGCCGAGCTGAGCCCGCTGCTCGAGCGGGGACTGATCGACCAGCTCGTGGTGGTGGATGACTCCACCGACGGCACCGGCGAACTGGCGCGCGCCGCCGGGGCCGAGGTCTACGACCAGCAGCTGCTGATGCCCGAGCATGGTCCCGTGCTCGGCAAGGGAGACGCCATATGGCGCTCCCTGCCCGTTCTGCACGGCGAGATCGTCTGCTTCCTGGACGCCGACTCGGAGGAGTTCGGGTCGCACTTCCCCCTCGGTCTCGCCGGGCCACTCCTCACCGATCCGGATATCGCGTTCGTGAAGGGCTTCTACCGGCGCCCCTTCCGGATGGGTGACGTGGTCCTGCCCGATGGCGGCGGGCGGGTCACCGAGCTGTGCGCCCGTCCCCTGCTGAACCTGTTCTATCCCGAACTCGCCGCCGTGCGCCAGCCCCTGGCCGGGGAGATCGCCGCCCGGCGCGAGTTCCTGGAGCGGCTGCCGTTCGTGACGGGTTATGGAGTCGACATCGCTCTGCTGATCGATGCCTACGCCGAGGTCGGGTTGGACGGCATCGCCCAGGTCGACCTGGATGTGCGCCAGAACGACCACCAGCCGCTGCGGGACCTCGGAGCGATGGCGTACGCGGTGCTGCAGGCCGTGAGCGCGCGGCTGGAGCGCGAGGGACGACTGTGTGGGCCCCTGCCCGCGGGTTTCCTACAACCCGGCGAGTTGCAGCCTGTGACCCAGCCGAGTCCCCTGGTGGAGCGCCCGCCGCTGGCGGTGCTGCGCGCCGCCGCCTGAACCGTGCGGCGCCTGGCCAGTGCCGTGATGCTGGTCCTGGTCCTGGTCCTGGCCCTGAGCGGCTGCGGAACCGCTGCGGACACCGGCGGATCGGGGAGATCCGGTTCAGGGGGCAGCGGCACCGCAACCGTCCCCCTGCACGGCCGCCCGCAGGCGCTCAATCCGACCGCCGGGGTCTCGGGCAGCCCCGGCCAGTCCGATCAGTCCGGCGCCTCCACGTCGGGCGCCTCCACGGTCTCCGTGGGCAACCCGAACGCCCACGCCACACCTCTGGCCGAGGTGCGCCGGGAGCTGAAGATCGTCCATGAGCTCAACCAGCTGGGCAGCGGCAGCGGCTGGGTCTTTCCGATCCAGCCTGACTCGCTCGCCCTCCCGCCGGATACCTGGGAGCCCGATCAGGGGGTGGACATCGCCACACAGGGCGGAGCCTGCGGCAAAGCGGCGACCGAGGTGGCGGTGACCGCGGGGACGGTCGTCCAGGAGGGCATCTCCGGGTTCGGCCCCGCCGCTCCCGTTCTGGAGGTGGCCGGCGGGCCGTTGCGCGGGCGCTTCATCTACTACGGCCACGCCAAGCCCGCACTCGTTCCGGTGGGTACGGTCGTCCAGGCCGGCCAGCCGATCGCTGAGGTCGGCTGCGGCGACATCGGCCTGTCCACCGGGCCTCACCTGGAGATCGGCATCAGCGCCGTGAACGGACCCACCTGCTGCCCCGGCTACAAGGACACGTCGCCGGCGATGCTGAACCTGCTCCGGCGCCTGTACTCCGGCTGAGC
>DASZMP010000059.1:0-3567 GCA_035551795.1 Solirubrobacteraceae bacterium
GTGCACGTCCCCGGCTGCCCACCCCGCCCCGAGGCCCTGGCCCACGGCATCCTCCGTCTGCGCGAGAAGGTCCAGAGCAACGAGAAGGCCGGCTGGCGCGAGCGCTACGACGCGGTGGGCACCGAGGAGATCCTCAGCCCGACCGGCCGCCACCCGGACGACGTGCAGACCGATCTGGACACCGCCGACATCAGCGTGTTCAAGCACGGAGACACGGCAGGTGCCTGACGCGACCGGCCTCGAGCTGATCGCGCACGAGCTCCGCGACGCTCACGCCGACTCGGTCATCGACACCTCCTTTTATCGCGGGCGCGCCGAGCTGCGCATCGACCCGGCTCAGAACAAGCAGGTCCTGACCTTCCTCCGGGACCGCGGCTACAGCTTCCTGGCCAGCCTGCACGGCGTCGACTACTACCCTGAGGAGCCACGTCTGGGCGTGCTGTACGAGCTGCTGGACATGAAGGAGGTCGACCGGATCTCCGTCAAGGCGCGCGTCCTGATCGACAACGCGCACGTCCCCTCCGTGGTGGAGCTGTGGCCCGGTGCCGATTTCCCGGAGCGCGAGACCTACGACATGTTCGGCGTGATGTTCGACGGGCACCCCGACCTGCGACGCATCCTGATGCCCGAGGACTATGAGGGCTTCCCCCAGCGCCGCGACTTCCCGGTCGGCGGCGAGCCGGTCCTGTTCACGTTCAACGAAGAGCAGAGCTACGGGAAGTTCCAGTGACAACGTCCAGCGACTATCGCCGCCGCGAGGAGTCGGTCACGATGTCGACCGAGCCCGCGATCCGGCCGGACGCGGAGGGTGAGGTCGCGGAGACCCATGAGCTGCTCACCCTGAACATCGGTCCCCACCACCCGGCCACGCACGGCGTGCTGCGGCTGATCGCCACGCTCGAGGGCGAGGTGGTGCGCGACATCCGCCCGGTGATCGGCTACGTGCACACCGGGATCGAGAAGACCTGCGAGGACAAGAGCTACTGGAAGGTCATTCCCGTGATCGAGCGGATGGACTACCTGGCTTACTACTTCAACGCGATGGCCTATTGCGGTGCGGTGGAGACGCTGCTCGGCCTGGAGGTCCCGCCCCGCGCCCAGTATCTGCGGGTGATCCACTTGGAGCTCAACCGGATCATGTCGCACCTGGTGTGGCTGGGCACCTCCGCGCTGGACCTCGGCGCGATGTCGATGTTCTGGTACTGCTTCCGGGAGCGCGAGACGGTGCTGGATCTGTTCGAGATGTCCTCCGGCGCCCGCATGCACACCCGGTACATCCAGGTCGGCGGCGTGATGGAGGACATCCCGGCCGGCTTCGCCGCCCGCCTGACCAAATTCCTGGACGAGATGCCCACGCGGGCCGACCAGTACGCGGACCTGCTGGAGAAGAACGAGATCCTCCTCTCGCGTCTCAGAGGCGTCTGCCCGCTGGACGAGGCGACCCTGCTCGGCCTGGGCGTCACCGGCCCACTGCTCCGCGCAGCCGGCAACCCGTGGGACCTGCGCAAGGCCGCGCCGTACTCGAGCTACGACCACTTCGACTTCAAGATCCCCGTCGGCACCCACGGCGACAACTACGACCGCTTCCGGGTGCGCCATGCCGAGCTCTACGAGTCGGTGAAGATCATCCGCCAGGCCCTGGACGGGCTGCCCGAGGGGCCGCACATCACCACCGACCGGAAGGTCGCGCTGCCCCCGCGCCATGAGCTGGCCACCAGCATGGAGGCCCTGATCCACCACTTCAAGCTGGTCACCGAGGGCTTCCGCGTGCCGCCGGGGGAGTGCTACTACCCGATCGAGGGGCCGCGCGGCGAGTACGGCTGCTTCGTGCGGGCCGACGGGTCGGCCAAGCCGGCGCGCGTGCACATGCGCGACCCCAGCTTCGTCAACCTGCAGGCCACCGCACCGATGGTCAAGGACTCCTACATCGCCGACCTGATCGCCACCCTGGCGATGGTCGATCCCGTCCTTGGAGGCGTCGACCGATGAGCAGCAGCGACGTGCATTGGGGCGTGTCCGCGGGAGCGGGCAGCCGGATGGCCGGCATCGACCCGCACCCCAAGGTCCCTCGCTTCGGCCACGGCTCCCGCGTTCCCGGCTGGGACGAGGCGGTCGATCTGACCAAGCCGCCGGCCGCGATCCCGGATCCGGCACTGACCGAGGTACCCGACCAGCTCCGGCGCGAGATCGAGACCGCGATGGGCAAGTACCCGGACCACCGCTCGGCGGCCATCCCGGCCCTGCACGCCGCCCAGCAGCACCACGGCTGGTGCTCGCCGGAGGCGATCACCCAGGTGGCCAGCGTGATGGAACTCACCCCGGCCTACCTGACCAGCGTGGCGAGCTTCTACGACATGTTCGCGCTCGCGCCCAAGCCCAGGAACGACGTGTTCGTGTGCACCAACATCAGCTGCTCGCTGCTCGGCGCCGACGAGCTGCACGAGACATTTGTGGAGCTGGCCCGGCTGGATCCTGGCGCCGATCTCAACGTGTGCTCATTCGAGTGCCTGGGCGCCTGCGACATCGGCCCGATGGCGTCGGTCAACGGCGAGTACGTGGGGCCACTGACCAGCGCCGACGCCAGGCAGATAGTGGCGGACCTGCGCGCCGATCGACCGGTGCTCCCTGACAAGCAGCTGAGGTACCGCCGCTGCGCCGACCCGAATGCAAATCAGGAGGCCGGGCAACGCCCGGCCGGTCAGGCGGAGCTGGACGCGGAGCACACAACACAGGACGCGGGTCCGGATGACCCGCGGAGCACTTCATGACTGAGCTGCTGATCTTCAAGGACATCGACGAGCCCGGCCTGAACACGCTCGAGGTCTACGAGCGCCGGGGCGGCTACGAGAACCTCAGAAGGGCCCTGCAGATGCCGCGCGAGGGCGTCCTGCAGGAGATCTCCGACTCCGGCCTGCGCGGGCGCGGTGGAGCCGGCTTCCGGATGGGCCAGAAGGCCGGCTTCCTGCCCAAGGGAGACATGCCCAAGTATCTGACCTGCAACGCGGACGAGTCCGAGCCCGGGACGTTCAAGGATCGCGAGATCATGCAGAAGACCCCCCACATGCTGATCGAGGGGATCGTCATCAGCTGCTACGGAGCGGACATCGACACCGCCTTCATCTACATCCGTGGCGAGTACCAGCTCCAGGGCGACATCCTGGAGGCCGCGATTGGCGAGGCTTACGAGGCGGGCTACCTGGGCCAGGACATCCTCGGCTCCGGCTTTGACCTGAGTCTCGTGCTGCACCGCGGGGCCGGCGCCTACATCTGCGGCGAGGAGACGGCGCTGCTCGACTCGCTCGAGGGCAAGCGCGGCAACCCTCGGCTCAAGCCGCCGTTCCCGGCCATCCAGGGCCTCTACCAGGGCCCGACGCTGATCAACAACGTGGAGACGCTGTCCACGGTCCCCGCGATCATCGGCATGGGCGGCAAGCAGTACGCCGAGATCGGCACCGAGACGTCCACCGGAACAAAGCTGGTATCGGTCTCGGGCGACGTCCAGAGGCCCGGCAACTACGAAGTGGTGCTCGGCACCTCCAGCCGGGAGCTCATCTATGGCCTTGCCGG
>DASZMP010000060.1:0-12380 GCA_035551795.1 Solirubrobacteraceae bacterium
CGGGGACCTCACCGACCCGAACGGTGCGCGCTACCAGGCTGCGCCACGCCCCGAGACATCCCAGTATTCCACAGGCGAATGGGATCGGAATCTCAGGGCACAGCGGGGGAATGCTGGACGACCGTGCGATTGGTCGCCCGCGGGAGCGATGAGACGGTACGGGTCGAGACGGCACTGGTGCGCCCCGAGCTCCGCACGAGGCCCCTGGGCCCACCGGCGGGTAGGTTGGCCGATGCCTTCACGACGGCCCCCGCGTTTCCAAGCGCAGCTGAGACCGAGTCAACCGTCCGCTGACCGACCGAAGTCGCGCTGCGAGTGGACGCCTGAACACGCGAGGCGACCTTGCCGACCCCGGGAAGCTCACTCGGGCGCGAGGTGGCGTGCGCCGCGTTGGTCGAACCCGCCGCGCCGCTCCCGGGCGCAAGCCGGTTGGCCGACCGGCTCGCGCCGATGAACGAGGCAGCTCGCCGGCCAGAGTGGACGGTCAGCGGCCGCGTGCTCAGGCGAGGCCGGCCGGGCGAGGAGCCGACCACCGTCCGGGATGGCGCGGCCGCATGCCGTGATGCGGGCTGCGCGGGCGCCTGGCCAGGCTGGCTGAGCAGTCCACCGCCTACTCCCGCCGCCACAGCGAGGACAGCCGCCGCCATGCGACCGGGGCTCACCGAAGCCAAGGACTGCCCGAAGCGAGCCACGGACGATGCGGAGGTGACAGCGCGCTGGTGAGCCGCGGCGACGGCGCGCCGCAGCAGGCGGAACAGCGGCACCGGGAAGACCACGGCCGCCGCCTTCTGAAGCGGGCGCACCCGCCGCGGCTCCAGGCTGAGTCCGGCCGCCAGCGCCTCACGCCGGCAGGGATGGCAATGCTCGATGTGGGTGGCCACGGCGCGGCGCTCACGGACGCCCAGGCGCCGCCCCGGCGCGGTGGTGATGATCGCCAGCACCCGCTCGCACCGGCGTCCCGTGCTGAGCTCCTGGAACTCCTCGGTCAGCCGCCGGCGAGCCCTGAACAGGGTGCTCTCGACGACCACCTGGGACATCTCGAGCTCGTCGCCGATCTGCCGGTAGGACTTTCCCTCCAGCTCACGAGCCACGATGATCTGGTGGTGGCGCTCGGACAACCCACGGAACGCGCCGCAGAGATCCTCCAGCTGCTGCTTGGACTCCATGGCCACTTCGGGTGACGGAGCACCCGCCAGGTGCTCCAGCCAACCCTCGGTCCGATCGCGGTCGAGCGGCACCTCGGTGATGCGGCGACGGCGCCGGTACTCGTCGATGCAGGCGTTCCGGGCGATCTCGTAGATCCAGGGCCGGAAGACGATCGGCGCCTCCGTCTCCCGCAGCCGCCGGAGCGCGGACAGGAAAACGTCCTGGACGAGATCGTCAGCCCGGTCTGGATCACGGGTCATACGCAGCGCGAAGGCCCGGATCCGCGGGCGGTAGCGTTCATAAAGCTGCTCAAACGCGCGATCGTCACCCTCCCGTGCGGCGCCGACCAGACGCTGGTCCTGCGCCGCGGTGACCAGTTCCTGATCCAGTGCGGTGTCGAGCGTCGCGACCGACGCCTGATTCATCTCGGCCTTCCCCTGTCCTCAGTGCCCCTACCCGGAGCGACTCCACGGAACCGTATCGTTCATTTGGGCATTTACCAACTTGCTTTCCTAACCAAACGTAAATATCCGTTGAGCCCATCCGCTCGACGCGCAATACTTTCGCGTATGTAGCGACCAGTCCAAAAGGAGGAAGAGGACCAATGGCCAATCACCTGACGCCCACTGAGCTCGCTCGCGAATCCGGCCTGGAGAGGCGCGATGTGATCGCGAAGTGCGTTGAGTTGGGCGTCCCGATCTTCAACGGCAAGATCGACAAGACCCTCTTCCTGTCGAGTCTCAGCGAGACCTCGATCGGCGGGACCTCAGCCCACGTGGCAACTGCGTAAGCGTCCACCTGGCTTCGTTTAAGGGCCCGGCCCGTGCCGGGCCTTTGCGTGTCCAGGGGCTGTCGGGCAAGCCCGGCGTAGCCCGCTCAGTCGCCCGCCGACTGGCGCACAAGCGCCGAGGTCGTCTGCTCGAGGATCTTGCGCCAAGCGCCCGTCCGCTCGCGTTCCGCCTCGAAGTGCTTGACCACTTTGCGCACCCGGGTGGCCGAAATCTCGATGCCGTGCCGGGCGCAGATGCGCTTGAACCTCGGGTAGTCGTTCGCCAGCTTGAGCGTCACGGACTGGAAGCCGTGACGGGCGATGTCGACGTTGCCGGTGTAACTCATGATCCCCGTCTGGAACATCAGCTCGTCATTGGGCTCGGGCTCGATCAGGATGATGTCCACGCCCGGATAGCGCTCCTCCCAGCGGCGGGCCAGCTCGTGCAGGCGCTGGTAGGCCAGCAGCTTGAAGCTCTGGTAGCCGATCTGGGAAAAGCCCATGTCGCTGACCCGGCGAGCCCGGGTGCCGGCCATCGTCTTGATCTGCTTCTCGAAGTCGTTGACGTAGGGGACGAGCGGATTGACCACGACGATGAACTTCGCGCCCGCCTCGACCGCGATGTCCAGGTTCGTCGTGGAGAGGATCCCGCCATCGACCAGTTCCCGGTCCTTGACCTTCACCGGCTTGTAGATCATCGGCAGGGCGCTCGACGCGCTGACGGCCGTCGAGATCGGCACGTCGTCCCACTCGGCGGCGCCGAACACGATGCGCTCGCACGTGTCGAGGTCGGTGGCGGCCAGATAGAGCTCGTTGGCCAGCAGGCGAAAATCATCGGTCCGGTCCGGATCCGACAGGACGGTCCGTACGTAGCGCTCGATTCCGGCCGTGCTGTACAGCCCGGAGGGCAACGATTCGGATAGCCCCACGAGCAGGTCGACCGCCGAAACCTGGCCGAAGTCACGAACCAGGTGATGCACCAGCCGGACCACCCGCCAGGGCAGCATCAAGCCCTTCTGAAGATATTCCGTGTAATTGGGCCTGAGCAGGGCGTTCACGCGCACGTCCGGGAAGGGCGTGGGGACCTGCTGGACGATGACTCGCATCATCTCCTCGGGAGTGACTCCGTTGGCCACCGCCGAGGCCACGAACGAGCCGGCGCTCGTGCCCACGTACACGTCGAACTGGTTGACCGTCCGGTTGACCGAGAGCAGATCCAGGGCTCGCAGGGCCCCGATGTGGTAGACGCCACCGGTGAACCCGCCCCCGCCCAGGACCAGCGCGGACCGTGACTTCTGAGGCCGGCGACGAGCGCCGCCCGCCCGGGAGGACGGCGTGCGCGCGGCCCCCGCCTCCAGCTTGACCACCTTGCCCATGCACGGCCGATTGTATGCCGCGGGCGCATCTTTCCCGGCGCGGTCGGGTTCCTAGGCACATGCGCCTACCGTCCTGGCGGGCCGGGATGCCCGGTCTGCTGCTGCTCGCCGCTCTCTGGGCTGTTCCGCCCGCCGTCGCCTCACCACTGAGCTCGCTGAGGACCACCCTGCGCCGTGACATGAGGCGAGCCGGAGGCTCGAACGGGGCCCTCGTCGTGGACCGCACGACCGGTCGGACACTTTTTTCGGTAAATCCCAATGTCCGGCGGCTTCCCGCCTCGGTGGAGAAGCTCTACACGACCACGACGGCCCTGCTCGACTATGGCCCGCGGACCCGGCTGGACACATCGGTCTACGGCGCCGGCAGCCTCACGGACGGTGCCTGGGAGGGGACCCTGTACCTGCGGGGAGGCGGTGATCCGACCTTTGGCGCCCAGAGCTTTGACCGATCTTGGTACGGCACCGGGGCGACGGTGCAGACACTGGCCAAGAACCTTGGGAAGGCGGGCATCAGGTCGGTTCAGGGCCGGATCATCGGGGACGAGTCCTGGTTTGACGACCTCAGGGGCACGCCGGCCACGCGGTACAAGC
This sequence comes from Solirubrobacteraceae bacterium, assembly GCA_035551795.1. GTDB lineage: Bacteria > Actinomycetota > Thermoleophilia > Solirubrobacterales > Solirubrobacteraceae > Palsa-465. The sequence goes on from DASZMP010000060.1 coordinate 3,883, forward strand.
CCAACCTGGAGGTGGAGGGGGAGCTCAGCGGCCTGTCGTTCGACAGCGGTTTCACGAGCGCGTCCGGGACTGCCCTCCAGCCACACCCGACCCTGTTCGCCACCCAGCAGTTCGCGCGCGCCCTCCGCAGCCAGGGGATCACGGTGCCTTCCAAGACGAAGATCTCCGCCGGGACGACGCCGAGCACGGCCCAGCGGATCGCCGCCGTGGCCTCGCCCACGATGGCAAAACTGACCGAGATGACCAATTCGCCATCGGACAACTTCTTCGCCGAAACGCTGCTCAAGGATCTGGGGGCACGGTTCGGCGGCGGCGGGACCACGGCGAGGGGAGCGGCCGTCGTACGCTCGTTGATCGCCAGCCGGTTCGGGCTGCACCCGCGCCTGGACGACGGATCGGGCCTGTCGCGCTACGACCACACATCCCCGGCGCAGCTCGTCAGCCTCCTGGAGCGGATGCAGAGCAACTCCTCGTTCTGGAACTCGCTGGCCATCGCCGGCGTGCGGGGAACGATGCAGGATGAGATGACCCGAACCCGCGCTGTCAACAACTGCCGTGGCAAGACGGGCACCCTCCACGATGTGGCCAACCTCGTCGGCTACTGCCGGTCCCGCAACGGCGATCAGCTGGTGTTCGCGTTCCTGTTCAACCGCCAGTCAGACTCGACCTACGGCCATGAGATGGAGGACAACATGGGTGTCGCGCTGGCCAACTACAACCCCTAGGACCTCGCTCTACCCGCCCGTACCACGTCGCTCCCCGCGCCGCGAGGACGTCTCGATCAACTCGCCGCGCCGTCCCCCTCCAGCAGCGCCCGCAGTCCCGCCTCGTCGATGACACGCACGCCCAGCCGCTCGGCGCTGGCCAGCTTGGACCCGGCGCTCTCGCCGGCCACCACGTAGGCGGTCTTGCGTGAGACGGATCCGGTGACCTTGCCGCCGGCCGCCATGATCAGCTCCGTGGCCTGCTCCCGGGTCAGGTCGGGGAGGGTCCCCGTCAGCACAAGCGTCATTCCTGCCAACCGCCCCTGACCGGGCGGCGGGCCCTCCTCCTCCAGGCGCAGCCCTCGCTGCCGCAGATCGGCCAGCAGCTTGCGCATCGACTCATCGCGCAGCTGCTCGTGGATCGACCGCGCCATCTTCGGGCCCACTCCCTGCGTCTCCTCGATCTGCTCCGGCGTGGCCTCCAGCAGCGCATCCAGCGTGCGGAACTGCTGGGCCAGGTTGCGCCCCGTGACGAGGCCGACCTCCTCGATCCCCACGGCGAACAGGACGCGGCCGAACGGTTGCTGCTTGGAGGCCTCGATGGCGCTGACCAGCTTGCCGGCGGAGATCTCGCCGAACCCGTCCAGCGAGGCGATCATCTCGGCCTTGAGGTCGTAGAAGTCGGCGGCCGTCCGCACCCACCCGAGGTCCATGAACTGGGTGACGATCTTCTCGCCCAGACCGTCGATGTCCATCACGGCGGCGAATGTCGTGAGCAGCTGCCAGCGGCGCCCCGGGCAGTCCCGGTTCGGGCACTTGGTGAACACCGAGCCCTCCGGCTTGATCGTCGGCGTGTCGCACACCGGGCAGCGCTCCGGGGGCTTGGACGGCTGCGGACGGTCAGCCCGCTCGGCCACGTGGGGCGCCGGTGAGAGCACCTGCGGGATCACGTCGCCGGCCCGTAGAACGATCACCTCCTCGCCCTCGCGGATGTCCTTGCGGGCCAGGTCCTCCTCATTGTGCAGCGTGGCCATCTTGATCGTCACCCCGGCCACCTGAACGGGCTCGAGCATCGCGTAGGGGTGCAGGTCGCCAAACTTGCCCGGGTTCCACCCGATCTGGCGCAGCTTCGTGACTGCTGTGGTGGGCGGGAACTTCCAGGCGATGGCCCAGCGCGGCTCACGGCCCACTACACCCAGGCGCCGCTGCAGCTCGACGCTTGAGACCTTCACAACCACGCCGTCGATTTCGAAGTCCAGCGAGCCGCGACGCGCCTCCCAGGCGCGGCATTGAGCCACGACCTCATCATCGGTGTGCAGCAGCTTGACGTCGGGATGGACGGGGAAGCGATGTGCGCGCAGCCACTCCAATGCCTCCCAGTGAGACGAGAGGCTGAGGCCCTCGGTGACGCCGATCTGGTAGGCCCAGAAGGACAGCGGGCGCTCGGCGGCCAGCTTGGGATCGAGCTGGCGGATCGTGCCCGCCGCCGAATTGCGCGGGTTCATGAACGTCGACAGCCCGGCCTGCGCCCGGCGCTCGTTGAGCGCCGCGAAGTCCGGCAGCGACATGTAGACCTCGCCCCGCACCTCCAGCATGGGCGGCACGTCATCGCCATCCAGCCGCAGCGGAACGGCGTTGATCGTCCGGATGTTGTGGGTGACGTCCTCGCCAATTTCCCCATTGCCGCGCGTGGCTCCGCGCTCGAAGCGCCCGTCCCGGTAGATCAGCGACATCGCCAGCCCGTCGATCTTCGGCTCGGCCACGAACTCGAAGTCGGGGTTCTCGATCCCCTCGCGGGCCAGGTGGTTGCGCATCCGCTGGATCCAGGCGCGCAGCTCCTCGGCCGAACGGGCATTGGCCAGCGACAGCATGCGCTGGGGGTGGCGAACCTTCTCCAGGTCACTGACCGGCTCGCCGCCTGTCCGCTGGGTGGGCGAGTCCGGGGTGATCAGCTCCGGGTGCTCGGCCTCGATCGCCCGCAGCTCGTCGATCAGCTTGTCGTACTCGTCATCCCCGAGCTCCGGGTCGTCCAGTACGTAGTAGCGGTAGCCGTGGTAGTCGAGCAGCCGCCGCAGCTCCGCGGCCCGTTCCTCGTAGCCGCTCACGATTGGGATGCTGGCTCTTGGAGCAGGCGTTCGAGATCGTGCTGACCCAGTGCCAGCAGGCTCTCGTGATGGGTGAGCGCGAAGTGCAAGGGCGTCACGGCGATCTTCCGGTTGCTGACCGCGGCCAGGTCGGTGTCCTGCTCGTCCGGATCGTGGCTGGCGTCACCGTAGATGCGGTACAGACGGCGGACGTCCTCCTTCTCGACCAGGCTCAGCTCATCCCGGTACACGCGCTTGCCCAGGCGCGCCACCGCCACGCCGGTGGGCGTGCACCCGGGCACGTTGATGTTGAGCAGCGTGCCGCTCGGCAAGGGCAGGCTCTGCAGATCGGAGACCAGCCGCGCCGTGAAGCGGGCGGCCACCGTGAAGTCGTAAGCCAGGCCCTGGCGGAAGTCGAGCTCCAGCGCACTTGACTGCTGCGAGACCGCCACTCCGGGCAGCCCCAGGACGATCGCCTCCAGCGCCGCGGCCACGGTGCCCGAGTAGGTGATGTCATCCCCGAGGTTGGAGCCGTGGTTGATGCCGGAAACCACCAGCTCGGGTTCGAAGTCCTCGATCAGACCCAGCCTGGCCAGCCGCACGCAGTCGACCGGCGTTCCATCGGTGGCGTAACCGACCGTCCCGTCCCGAAATTTGACCTCCTCCACCCACAGCGGCCGGCGGGTGGTTATCGAGCGGGCCATGGCCGAGCGATTCCCGTCCGGCGCCACCACGGCCAGTTGGATGCCGGAGATCTCGAGCAGGGCGCGGCGCAGGCACTGCAGCCCGTCGGCCTCGATCCCGTCGTCGTTGGTCAAAAGCACGCGCATCGCTGGTCTTAGGCTAGCCCCGCGGGCGGCAGGAGACGGGACCATGCGAGTATGTCCGCCATGGATACCTCAAGCATTGATCAGGCCTACGGCCAGCTGCAGGCGGAGTTTCAGGATGTGGCGAAATCGGTGCAGTCCCTGGCCGAGAAGCTCCAGACAGCCGCCGGTTCCGGTGACGGGAACGCCAAAGAGTGGCTGCTTGACCTCAAGCAGATCGCGTTGGATGTGAAAGACGAGCAGATGCAGGTCAACAGCCTCCTGCAGCAGATCCACGCCTATGTCGACGAGGCCAACCAGCATCTCCAGCAGATGCCCCAGCAGATGCCGATGCCGGGAGGCTTCGGCGGCGGGATGTTCGGCGGCAGCGGCCCTCGCCGGGGCGGCCTGTTCGGCGGGATGCTGGGCGGCGGCTTCGGTCAGGCACTCGAGATGGGCGCCGGGATCGGGCTGGGCGAGGACCTGATCAACAGCATCTTCTAGCCGCCGCCCGGAAGTACCCGTTCGCCGGCGTAGCCAACGCCAGCCAGATAGAGCCCGTGCGCCGGAGCGGTCGATCCTGCCTGGCTGCGGGGCCGGCCCTCCAGAAGGCGGGCGAAGTCCTCCACGCCGCGGGATCCAGATGCCACCTCGAGCATCGTCCCCACCAACACCCGGTTCATATGGCGCATGAACGTGTCGGCCTCGATCCAGAACTCCAGGAGGTCTCCGCAGCGCCGCCAGGAGGCGGCATAGACGTCGCGGTCAAAGCGCACGTGGTAGGTGTCGGTGGGAGTGAAGGCCGTGAAGTCGTGGGTCCCGGCCAGCAGGGCGGCGCAGGCGTGCAGGCGCGCCTCGTCCACCTCCTCACGAAGGTGCAGCACGCGCGAGGAGTCAAGCGCCGGGCGCCCGGGCCGGTTCAGGATGCGGTAGCAGTAGGCCCTTGACGTGGCGTCCCGGCGCGCGTCGAAACCCGGCGGTGCTGGCTGGCTGGCCAGCACCGCCGCATCAGGCGGCAACAGCGCGTTGAGCGCGCTCACCCGCACGGGCTCTCCGGGGTAGCTCGCCACCTGCGCCAGCGCGTGCACGCCGGCATCGGTCCGCCCGGCCACGGTCAGCGTGACCGGCGTGCGCAGCACCGTGGCGAGGGCGCGCTCGAGCTCGCCCTGGACCGTGCGCTGGCCGGGCTGCGCCGCCCAGCCGGCGAAGCCGGCCCCGTCGTATTCGATCGTTAGCCGAGTGTTCAGACGAGCTCGAGCAGGACCATCTCGGTCGCGTCGGAGCGGCGCGGCCCCAGTTTGAGGATCCGCGTGTAGCCGCCCTCACGGGCGGCGTAACGGGGAGCGACCTCCTCGAACAGCTTGTACACGGCGAACTTGTCCTGCCCGAGCGCCGACAGAGCCTGGCGCCGGGCATGCAGATCGCCGCGCTTGGCCAGCGTGATCAGCTTCTCGAGCTCGGGCTTGACCGCCTTGGCCTTGGCCTCACTGGTCTGGATGCGCTCGTGCTCGATGACCTCTTTTGACAGGTTCATCAGCAGCGACTTGCGGTGCGAAGGGCTGCGGCTGAGCTGATATCGGTTGCGTTGGTGGCGCATCGGGCGTCAATCTTACGCGTCGCGCAGTCCCAGGCCGCGCGCGTGCAGGGTCTCGATCACCTCGTCGATCGACTTCTTGCCGAAATTGGGGATCGCGTTGAGCTCGCCCTCGGTCTTCGACACCAGATCGCCGACCGTCTGGATGCCCGCCCGCTTGAGGCAGTTGTAGGACCGCACCCCGAGCTCGAGCTCCTCGATCAGGATGTCGTCCATCGCATTCGGGGTCCGAGCCGGCGCCCCGCGCCCATCGACGGGGCCGCCAAGGGCGGCATCCAGCATCCCGGAGGTGCCGGTGTCGCGCAGCTCCACCACGCGGTCTGCGTCGGTGAAGATGGCCAGCTGGGAGATGAGGATCTCGGCCGCCTCGCGGAGGGCCGCGTGGGGGTCGATCGAGCCGTCGGTCTCGATGTCAAGCGTCAGCTTGTCGAAGTCGGTGCGCTGCCCGACGCGAGCCTGCTCGACGTTGTAGGCCACCCGGCGAACCGGAGAGAAGATCGAGTCGATCGGGATCACGCCGATCGGCTGGTCGGCCGACTTGTTCTCATCGGCGGGCCGGTAGCCCCGGCCGCGACCGATGGTCAGGTAGACCTCCAGCTTGGTGCCCTTCTCCAGGGTGGCGATGTGGGCGTCGGGGTTGAGGATCTCCACGCCGGACGGAAGATCGATGTCCTTGGCCGTGATCTCGCCGGGGCCGCTGACGACCAGCGGGGCCTCGACCTCGGTGGCGTCGGAGTGCATGCGGCAGACGATTCCCTTGAGGTTGAGGACGATGTCGGTCACGTCCTCCTTGACGCCGCGGATTGTGGAGAACTCGTGGGCCACGCCCTCGATCCGCACGCTGGTGACCGCCGCGCCGGCCAGCGAGGAGAGGAGCACGCGGCGCAGCGAGTTGCCGAACGTGTAGCCGAAGCCCCTGTCGAGCGGCTCGATGGTGAACGAACCGCGGTTCTCTTCGACGGACTCGCTGGAGATTCGGGGAACTTGGAAGTCAAGCATCGGGGTGGGGTCCTAACGTCGTGGGTTCTGACGCCGCCCTGCGGCGGCGTTTCAGGGTCGCGGCAGGCCGGCGAGCCCGCGCGACTCGTAGCTTTTGTCTACTTCGAGTACAGCTCGACGATCAGCTGCTCCTGCACCGGCGCGGCGATCTCCCGCCGCTCGGGCTTGCGCAGCACCTTCGCCGTCAGCGCGTCGTGATCGGCCTGCAGCCAGGCCGGCACCTGCCCGGTGAGCTCGGTGGCGTCCCGGATCACCTGGCTGGCCGTGGAGGAGGCGTGGATCGCGATCACGTCGTTGTCCCGCAGCTGGTAGCTGGGGATGTTCACCCGCCGCCCGTTGACGGTCCAGTGACCGTGCAGAACCAGCTGGCGGGCCTGGCGGCGTGAGGCCGCGAAGCCGAGGCGAACCAGGACGTTGTCGAACCGGCACTCGAGCGTGCGCAGCAGGTTCTCGCCGGTGATGCCCGGCTGGCGGGAGGCCTTCTCGTAGTAGATGCGGAATTGCTTCTCGAGCACGCCGTAGTAGCGCTTGGCCTTCTGCTTCTCGCGCAGCTGGACGCGGTACTCAGACTGCTTCTGGCGCCCGCGGCCGTGCTCGCCGGGCGGGTAGGAGCGGCGCTCGACGCCGCACTTGTCGGTGAGGCAGCGCTCGCCCTTGAGGAACAGCTTCTGTCCCTCGCGGCGGCATTGCTTGCACTGCGGAGAGGTATCTCGGGCCATGTCTGTCTGTCTTTAGGTTGTCGTTCTCTGCCCGCGCGTCAGACGCGGCGGCGCTTGCGGGGCCGGCAGCCGTTGTGGGCCTGCGGGGTGACGTCCTTGACGCCCGTCAGCTCCAGGCCGGCGGCCTGCAGCGAGCGGATCGCGGTCTCACGGCCGGAACCCGGGCCCTTGACGAACACCTCGACCTTCTGCAGGCCGTGCTCGATGCCCTTGCGCGCGGCCGCGTCGGCGGTCACCTGCGCGGCGAACGGCGTCGACTTACGCGAGCCCTTGAAGCCCGCGCCGCCGGCCGACTCCCAGGCGATGACGTTGCCCTCGCGGTCGGTGAGCGACACGATCGTGTTGTTGAAGGACGTCTTGATGTGCGCCTGCCCGATCGGGATGTTCTTGCGCACGCGACGACGGCCGCGCTGCGGTCGGCGGGGAGCTGGGCTCACTTCTTGCCTGCCTTCTTCTTGCCGGCGACCTGCATGCGCTTGGGTCCCTTGCGCGTGCGCGCGTTGGTCTTCGTGTTCTGTCCCCGGACCGGCAGTCCGCGGCGATGGCGCAGGCCGCGGTAGGAGCCGATCTCCTGCAGGCGCTTGATCGCCTGCGAGCGCTCGCGGCGCAGGTCTCCCTCGACGGTGATCGAGTTGTCGATCAGGTCGCGGAGCTTGACGACCTCCTCCTCGGTGAGGTCGCGCACCTTGCGGTCACGCTCGACCCCGACCTCTGCGAGCAGCTCGTTCGACCTCGAGCGGCCGATTCCGTAGATGTAGGTGAGGCCGATCTCGACCCGCTTGTTGAGGGGGATGTTGACCCCGGAGATTCGCGCCATCGTTCTCCTTGCGGCGGCTAGCCCTGCCGCTGCTTGTGACGGGGGTTGGAACAGATCACGAGCACCCGGCCGTTGCGGCGGATGATCTTGCACTTCTCGCACATCGGTTTGACCGAAGGTCGTACTTTCATTTCCGAATCACTCAATATTGGGGGTTGTTGGGGGGCCTGGCCCCCAACTGGGTGATCCTCGTCGAGGCTCTGGAGGCCGGTACGGCCTCCGCTACCTGGACGAAGCGGCGCCGCAGCACGGGCAAGCGCTGCGGGCGCACCGGGGGATGTTAGCAACCCCTCCGGTCCGCTCCGTACGGGCGTTTCGGGGCGGGCACGAGCCCCTCAGGCGGCCGCGACGGCCGTCTTGGCCTCGTGCCACGGCGTGAGCACGCGCGGCCCGTCGGCGGTGATCGCGATCGTGAACTCGAAGTGCGCGGCGAGCGAGTCGTCCTGGGAGAAGATCGACCACTGGTCGGACGCGACGCGGATGCCGTGGCGGCCGGCGGTCACCATCGGCTCGATCGCGAACACCATCCCCTCCTCGAGCGTGATGCCGGCGCCGGCGTGCCCGTAGTTGGGGATCTGCGGGTCCTCGTGCATGTCGCGCCCCACCCCGTGCCCGACGAGCTGGCGCACCACCGACATGCCGGCGGCCTCGACGTACTGCTGCACGGCGTGGCCGATGTCGCCGATCCGGTTGCCGATCCGGCACTCGGGGACGGCGAGCATCAGGGACTCCTCGGTGACCGACAGGAGCTTCTCGGCCACCGGGCTGACCTGGC
>DASZMP010000061.1:0-12478 GCA_035551795.1 Solirubrobacteraceae bacterium
AAGGAGGCTTGTGGTGGACGACGAGAAACGCGTATCGATGGAAGAGATCGAGGCCGAGGGCGCCGTGTCACTTCCCAACAAGGAAGTGCTGTCGCTCCTTGATGTCAACGCCAATGTGGACCTGGGGCTCGATCTGGCGGCTCCCGTGGATCTGGCTGCAGCCGCCAACCTGAACGTGGCGGCACCGATCGAAGCGGCCGCCAGCGCCAACGTGCTCAGCCCCGACGGCACCGCCGTCGGCGAGGCTCAGCAGACGGGTTCGATCGAGCAGGGGATTGCCGGCAGCGCCACGGCCGACGCGCCGCAGCACGCCGTTGTCTCCCAGAGCGCCAACACGGGCTCGAACGTTCCGTCCACCACGGACACGGGCGGCGCTACCGCTGGCTCGTCCGGCACCGGCTCCACCTCGGGTGGGGTTGACTCGCTGCTGAACGACGGCAACCTCCTGGACGCCAACGTCAACCTCCAGGGCAATGCCGACCTGACGGCGCCGATCGACGGTGCCGTGGCCGCCAATGCCAACGTGGCCGCTCCGGTCGATGCCGCCGTGGGCGCCAACATCGGCTCGCAGGGCGCCACCGCCGAGGCTGTGGCTCCGCAGCAGGTCGACATCGAGCAGAACATCGATGCGACGGCCAACGCCACCGCCACCCAGGACGCCGGAGTTTCGCAGCAGTAGTCCGGCTTCCTGACCGACGCGGGCTGCCATGACCGCGACAACTGAGCCACCCGCCTCGACCGCGGAACTGCCGCAGGCCGGGGCGGGTTCGCCTGCTTCGCCGGCCCGAGCTGACGGCATCGAGCTGCTCGGCCACGTGCATGGCTGCGGCTATCGCGATGGCGCCGCCCTGGTCAGGCGGCCCGATGGACAGATCGTCCAGGTGGGCCAGTTGCTGTACGGCCTGCTCGGGTGCATCGACGGCCACCGTGATGTGCACGGGCTGGCCGAAGCGCTTTCCGAGCACGTCGGCCGCCGGGTGGAGGAGCGCCATGTCCTGCGGCTGGCCCAGAAGCTCGCCCAGCAGGGTCTGCTGGCCGGCAGCGAGCACAAGGCGCCGCCAAAGCGCAACCCGCTGCTCGCGCTGCGCTGGAAGGTTCTGGTCACCAACCCCAAGTGGACGCGCCGGCTGACGGCTCCCCTGGCTTTTCTGTTCCGGCCCTGGATCATGTGGCCGGTGGTGGCGGCGTTTGTCGTCACCTTCTGGTTCGTGCTGATCCACAAGGGGGTGGCGTCAGCCACCGCGCAGGCCTTCCACCGTCCGCTGCTGCTGCTGCTGGTGTTCGCGCTGGCGGTGGCCTCGGCCGGATTCCATGAGCTCGGCCATGCCGCAGCCTGTCGCTATGGGGGAGCCACGCCGGGCGGGATGGGGATGGGCATCTACCTGGTCTGGCCGGCCTTCTACACCGATGTCACCGATACCTATCGCCTGCCCAAGTCGTCCCGCCTGCGCGTCGACCTGGCCGGCCTCTACTTCAACGCGCTCGCCGCCGTGGTGACCATGGGGGCATGGCTGCTGGTGCGAGCTGACGCCCTGCTGCTGCTGATCGCCCTTCAGGTGCTCCAGATGGTCAAGCAGCTCTCCCCGGTCATCCGCGCCGACGGCTACCACATCCTGTCCGACGCCACCGGCGTTCCGGACCTGTTCGCGCACATCGGGCCGACCTTGCGCCGGCTGCTCCCGAGCCATCGAAACGAGCCTTCGGCGTTAACCGGCCGGGCACGCGCAATCGTCACCGTGTGGGTGCTCATCGTCGTGCCCGTGCTGCTCAGCCTGATGGTCGGAGCGGTCCTGGTGCTGCCCCGGGTGGCCACCAGCGCCTGGGACAGTGGCCACGCGATTGCTGCCGGCATGCCCAACCAGGTCCACGAGGGCCAGGTCATCGACCTGCTGGCATCGCTGGTCGAGCTCCTGGCTCTGATCCTGCCGCTGATGGGCAGCCTGCTGGTGACTCAGAAGGTCCTGCGCATGGGCGTCACCTACGGGCGCAAGTGGAGCCGCGGCAGCCTCGTGCGGGGGGCCGTCGCCACGGTTGTCGGGCTGCTGATGATGGGCGGCGTGGCCTGGGCCTGGTGGCCGTCGGGTCAATATCAGCCGGTGCCCCGCCAGGGCGGCACGATCGGCAGCCTCGCGCAAGCCGTGGCCGCTCCGGGCGCCGTGGCCCGGCCCCAGCCGGAGGTCCCGCTGCTGACCCCGGGCACGCACCTGGCCATCTCCATGATCCCGGTGGGCGGCGCCACGCCACAGCACCCGGCGCTGCATGTGGTCCTGGGTGGCAGGGGCGACCAGCCGGTGGCGATCGTGGGCGGCGGCGCCAACGGTGCCGCGGCGGCCACCGCGTTCCGCTTTCATTTCTCCGGTTCGTCCAAGCAGAACAGCACGGCAATCGCCGTGCCCAGGAAGCGGGGCGGCGTCACGTACAACGTGGCGTACTCGCTGGTTACCGTCACCGGCGGAGCTCGGGTCACCGAGCACAACACGGCGATCGCCATCAGTCACTGCCGGGGGTGCCGGTCGGTGGCGGTCTCCTTCCAGGTCGTGCTCGTGGTGGGTCAGAGCAACGTGATCGCACCGATCAACAACGCCGAGGCGCTCAACGAGCACTGCCCCTCCTGCTCCGCGCTGGCGATGGCCGACCAGATGGTGATAACACTCAAGAGCAAGCCGCCCAGATCACTGCTTCTCAAGCTCCGGCGGGCACTGGCCCGGCTGCACCAGCTGTCCAAGCTGCGGGGACGGCTGGCGTTCATCCGGATCGTCCGTGCCGTGAGCAAGATCCAGCGCCAGATCGAGACCGCGCTCGTGGCCAGCGGGCTGATGACCAATCCACCGAAGAGCTCGTCGACGACTTCGAGCGCGGGGTCCAGTTCGTCCAGCGGAACTAGCACGCGACCATCGAGCCCAAGCACGACGAACCCGAGCTCGAGCACGACCCCGGGCTCGTCGACGACCTCATCGAACCCAGGCTCGACGACCGGCTCCTCCACGAGCACCACAACCACTGGTACCGGCTCGACGACCACCACCACATCGAGCACGAGCACGAGCTCGACTACGACGACCTCGTCCAGCACTACCGGCTGATTCGGACCCCGGGCGCTACCTAATCAGAATCTGGGCGCTGCCGGTTCGGACCCGCGCGCTGCCGATCCGCGGGGACCGTCGCCATCGGATTACGCCGTGGCGGGCGCCCCAGTTCCGCCCGCCGACGATCCTCCTGAAGCGCCCGTCCCGGCCCGCTCACGGAGCTCGTCGATCGGCACCTCGACCTCGACGTTCCAGCCCTGGGCAAAGGCGCGCATGGCAAAGAAGATCAGCAGCAGCTGAACCGGGGCCAGCAGGACAGTCAGCAGGCCCAGGGTGTCGGCACTCAAACCGGTGCCGCCGAACAACGTCTGGGCCGTCGCGTAGCCGTAGCTGCTGCGATCGAACCAGCTTGTGCTCGACGCACCGGTGCCCGCGATCAGCGCCACGATCAGCAGCAGGATGGCGAGGGCGGCGGCGATCGGCAATAGCCCCCGCCCCCACCGCCACACGTAGAAGGCGATGATCAGGTAGGCCAGGCACCACACCAAGTTGACCGGGGTCAGTCCCTGCAGCTTGCTCCAGCCGCCGATCGTGATCGCCAGCATCAGCACCACCGACACCAGCAGGATCACCACGACCACGAGCTTCGTGGCCTGATTGGCCGCCTTATCGCGGTTGGGGTAGGTGATCGTGTAACCGGGACGCAGGTTGCGCACCGCTGGCATGGGCGCACCATACAATCTGACCACGCGATCTGCGGCAGTTCCAAGACGTCGCTCGCAGTCGCCCAGTCACGGCGGGCGTGGCGGAATTGGCAGACGCGCCGGTTTTAGGTGCCGGTGGGCTAACACCCTTGGGGGTTCGAGTCCCTCCGCCCGTATTTTCTTCCAGACGCAGTTCAGACAGGCGGTCAGCACTTGGCCCCCACGATTCTCTCGACAATCCTCACGCTGTCTCGGTGCTGGATAGCTCGGTTCCGATGATTGGGCTGCGTCACACGGATGCCCAGCAGCCCGCAGTGCTCTCGGAAGATGTTCCGGATGTCGGCCGAGAGATTGCTGAAGAAGTAGCGAACGTATGAGTACTCAGCCACGCGACCGCTCGGCAACAAGGTGCGGAACCGGTTGATGGTGCGACACCCGTCCGAGTGGATCAGCCCCCGGACCAGCAAGTCCGGGTGGAGGCGCGTGATTTCGAGTTGCCACTCCTGCAAGATCATCGGCCGCTGATGCTTGGGTCCCGGACCATGCTGCGGGAACGCGTCGCGCACTGCGGCGTTCGTCACGCTCAGGACGTCCACACTGTGATCGGCTGGGCTGGTCCTCCGCGGCGTGCAGCCGACGAACACAGAGGCGATTGCCGTCGAGATCTCCTCCTCGATGCCAGGGTATTTCGGGTCGCAGGCGAGGCGGAGCGTCCACGTTCCGGGCGGCTTGTGGGTCACGTGACCGTCGCCCAGGTAGCAGCCGAGGAGGTAGGCGTAACGGCCCGGATCGGAAACCTCCCAGCCATCTGTTCGGGAGTTGGAGTCCCGGGTCATCACGAACATATGTTCGCACACACGGCGGACGGAAAGGCGGCGTGCTGAGTACCATTCGAGCCTGCCCAGGGGAGTAAGCTAGTGGTCCACGCGCGCGGTCTCCAAAACCGTGAACCCGGGTTCGAATCCCGGCTCCCCTGCTGAAGCATCCGGTCGTCGAATGCGTTCCCACACCGTCTACCGGACCTTCAACACGGATCGTCGCCGCGAGTTCATCCGGATCACCGACGACGTGGCCGAAGCCGTGCGGGAGGCCGGGATCGAGGAGGGCATGGCCCTCGTCTGCGCCATGCACATCACGGCTGGGGTGTGGATCAACGACGACGAGCCTGGGCTCCAGGCCGACACGCTGGAGTGGTTGGACAAGATCGCGCCGCCCAGCTGGCACGAACCCGCCAACGAGGTCGCTCGTGAGCTGCTGCCGGACCCCGGCGACTACCGCCACCACCGGGGCGGGGAGGACAACGGGGACGCACATCTGAAGAACCTTCTCGTCCATCATCAGGTGATCGTTCCGGTCACCGAGGGCCGCCTCGACCTCGGACCGTGGCAGCAGGTCTTCTATTGCGAGTTCGACGGCGGCCGGCCCAAGCGCCTCGTCATCAAGGTTCTCGGCGAATAACGGTGGTGGAGGCCTCCGCCTCGGAGATCTTCGCCGACGACGTTCTCCGCGGCCGCGTCGCTCTGGTGACGGGCGGCGGCACCAATCTCGGGAAGGCGGCCGCCGAGGAGTTGCTCCGGTGCGGCGCTCAGGTTGTGATCGTGGGCCGCCGGGAGGACGTTCTCAGCAAGGCGGCTGATGAGTTGGGGCCGGGTTGTGCCTGGCTGACCGCCGACATCCGCCAAGCCCAGGAGCCCGAACGGATCGTGAGGGAGACGCTCGGTCGCCACGGCCAGCTGGATCTCCTGCTCAACAACGCCGGGGGCCAGTACTTCGTGCCGGCCGAGGGAATCACCTCCAAGGGTTGGCGGGCGGTGCAGAGGCTGAACGTGGGCGGCACCTACTCGATGTGCGAGGCGGCCCACCGGTTGGCGATGCGGCCGGCACGCACCGGCATGATCGTGAACGTCACCGTTTCGCCGCACCGCGGCATGCCCGCGATGGCGCATACGGGCGCGGCCCGGGCGGCGGTCGAGGCTATGACCCAGGACCTGGCTCGGCGCTGGGCGGGCGATGGCGTCGGCGTCTGCGCCGTTGCGCTGGGGCGGTTTGCCACCGAGTCGCTGCGCAAGTATCCGGCGGAGTTGTGGAAGCAGGCGGCGCAGTCCGTTCCCCTGCAGCGACTGGGAGAGGTCAGCGAATACGGCTGGTTGGTCGCCCTCCTGGCCACCCCGGTGGGGCAGGCGTTCTCCGGATCAGTCCTCACGCTCGACGGCGCACTTGACAACTGGTTCGGGGCCTGGCCGCCGCCAGACCTCACGCGGGATGGTCATGTGCCCACCGAGGCGCGCCGGCCGTCCCCGCCAGCCCGTTAAACTGGTCAGGTCTTGCGGGCGAAGTGTTGTGGTTGCACAGAAGCCTTCCAAGCTTCTAGGGCGGGTTCGATTCCCGTCGCCCGCTTCTCTGACAGCGCTACCGACGCGGACGACTGGGATCCATGGCGTCAATGCTCGCGATCGGTGGCTGACATCGATAGTCTCGACCGCTTGCTGGAAGCCCCCTCGGCCTGCCTTCCGTCTCGCTTCGAACCGAGCAAACCCGGCCGGGATCAATGGTTGTCAGGGGCCCCCGCAGGCGGCTGCCGCCGGCTTGAACGCCTGGGCGTTGGTATTGACGCCCGGTGGAGGCTCGAAATCGTAGGGGCCGTGGCTGGGTATCGTCGGGTCCGCGTAATTCGGGACGCGATGCGCCCGCATGCACTCCGCGTGGCGCTGCAGGCTCAGCCTCGTGCTCTCAGATATCCCCCATGCGGACCGCCGCCGGGCTGAAGGTACGTACGGCACCCTTGCGTGGCTGAATGGAACGCTGGTGAGTCTGCGCTTGCGGCGGGAATGTTGGGCCCGTCCGGGAAGTTCGGGACTCCACGTGCGCGCATGCACTTAGAGAACGCGAGGCACGGGTTCACCGATGCGGCCGTGCGGCTGGAGTTGCGCGAGGAGCCACAGGCGGTGAGCCCGAGCCGGCAGGTCGCGGCGGCCAACGCGATCAGATATCGGGTCCACCGACGGCTCCGCATCCTTTTCCGTTTACGCTCACGCCGATAACACGGGGGTTACGGGCGCGTCACCCTGGTCCGGCCTTCTCGCTTGGTCCTCGGCGGACTTGGGGGCTGTGTGATCCGAAAGTGAATGGTGCTCGTCGAGCTAGGCGAGATCGCCAGCGCTAGAGCCGTGTATGACACCTCCGGCCGACCTCAGGCCGGCTGACCCCGCTTCAGCCACTCGCTCTTATGTGCTCTTTTGGCCGACTGATAGTCGGCCAGCGCCTGCGCGCTGTCCACGTCCCCCAGCGTCGGATGCCACGGCACGAGCTCTTGGGCGGCGGTCACGCCGAATTGCTTGGCCAGGACGGAGCCGAGCGCCTTGACCTTCATCTCTCCGAAGCCGGGCAGATCGCCCAGGCGGGCGCGCAGGTCATCCGGTCCCGTCGCCTCGGCCCAGACACGGCCCGCGTCGCCGCCGTACTCGTGACGGATGTGGGCGGCCAGGTCGTGCACCCGGGTGGCCATGGAGCCCGGGAATCGGTGCACGGCTGGCCGCTCACGGAAGATCGAATCGAGGTCGGCGTCGGCCAGCGCGGAGGCGTCCAGGGTGCCCAACCGCTGCTTGATCACGAGTGGCCCTGAGAAGGCCTTCTGCACGGTCACCTGCTGGTCGAGCGCGAATCCCACGAGCAGCGCCATCGGATCCTGCGCGATTAGCCGGTTGGCCTCTTCTGAATCGGTGAAATGAAGTTGGTCGGGCATCTCGCCATCTTATGGCCACCGACCCACTCGCCTCGGTTTTCCAATTGCGGAAGTTCACGGACCCGTCTTTACGGGATCACTACGATTGCCGTGCTGCGGGCACGTTCTAATTTGGACGAAGACCGCACAACGGCAGGAGCAGCCCGATGAGTCCCACCCTGATTGAGATCCACCGTAGGCGCGGAGACGAGTGGGAGGTCACGATCCCCTCACGTCAACAGCGCGTCATCTGCCCCACGTTCCAGGAAGCAGCCCGCCGCGGCTATCAGCTGGCCGCCAAGGAGCCGGAGTGCGAGGTGGTTGTGCGCGACGCCTATCACCGCGTCGTACGCCGCGAGCGTCTGCGCCGCCCTAGCGCCGCGGTTCGCGGCTGAGCCTCTCCGTAGCCGACCAGCAGCTCGGCTACCCGAGCTTCGCCTCGGGCAGGGTCGGCTGGAACAGCTCGACCGGGTTGCCTGATGGGTCCTCCACCAGGATCTGCTTGCCGCCGACACCGGCGATGATCTCGCTTCGGAAGCGCGCGCCGCGCTCGCGCAGGCGAGCCACGGACGCTCCCAGATCGTCGACCTCGAGCTGAAAACGGTTCCAGCCCCCCGGCTCCGGGACGCTCCCGTCGGGCATCGCCTGTCCGCCCCCGGGACCGCCCCCCGGCGAGCTGAGAACGAGCCGGAGATCCTGGCGGGCAAGCATCGCGAAGCTGGGAGCCGGATGCATGACCTCGTCGAACCCGAGCCCTCCACAGTAGAACTCGATCGCGGCGTCGACATCGTGGACGATGTAGCGGACGCTCACCCTGGCCATGTCGTGCCGGGACGCTACTCGGCTGAACAGGTGGTGGCAACCTCCCGGGCAGGATTCCATCAGCGGACCTGAGGAGGCCAATCGGTGCCTGTCGTCAACACGGAGCCACTTGTGACCAAACGGATCGAGGGCGCCGAGCACGGCGCAACGATCTCGCTGATTCTCGACAGCAGCGAAGCGGGCCAGGGCCCGCGGTTACATCGTCACCCCTATGACGAGACGTGGGTCGTCATCGAGGGGAGCGTCGAGTTTCAGGCCGCCGACGAGGGTGACGTCGTCATGATGCCCGCCGACGCACCGCACAAGTTCACCAACCACGGTCCCGGCCGCTCGAGGCTTGTCTGCATCCACGCCAGTCCGAGGGTGATTGGCGAATGGCTCGAATAGCCATCCCCCAGGTAGGCGTGGCGCCGGTACGCTCGGTTGGTGTCGATCGAGACCTCTGAGGAGCTTGAGGCGCTACGGGCGGCGGGACGGGTCGTCGCCGACGCGCTGCGGGCAATGCGTCGTGCCGTGCGTCCCGGAGTCACGACCCGTGAACTGGATCAGTTAGGCGCTCGCGTATTTCGCGCGGCGGGCGCCCGCTCCGGACCCACCCTCGACTATGGCTTCCCGGGGACGAATTGCATCAGCGTGAACGATGAGGCGGTACACGGCGTGCCGGGCGAGCGCCGCCTGAGCCTGGGAGATCTCGTCAAGCTGGACGTCACGGCCGAGCTCGATGGCTTCTACGCCGACGCCTGCGTGTCGGTACCGGTGGGTCGGCCGTCTGTGCAGGCTGGGCGCCTTGTGGCGACTGCCACCGCCGCGCTCAGTAGAGCTATCGCCACGGCCCGACCAGGAGCACCGCTGAACAGGATCGGCGCCACCGTCGAGCGTGAGGTGATCAAACAGGGCTTCGCTGTTTGCCGGGACCTGATGGGCCACGGCATCGGCCGGCGCATCCACGAGCCGCCGGAGGTCCCGAACCACTACGTGCCGAGCCTGAGGCAGCGGCTGCACCCAGGTCTGGTCATGACAATCGAGCCGATCATCTGCGCCGGGAGCGGGGCGGTCATGAACTCCCCCGACGGCTGGACGATGCGTACCGCGGACGGCGCCGTGTCGGCTCACGCCGAGCACACGATCGTCATAACGGACGCGGAGCCGCTCGTCCTGACGCAGTAGAGCCTCCGGACTGCGGACCCGACCTGGCCGCATTGGGACGTACGGTGGCTAGCGGCATTCGAGGAACAGGAGGGAGCGATGGACTACAGGCTCGAACTGGTTGCGATCCCCGTCTCCGACGTGGACGCGGCCAAGGACTTCTACGTGGAGAAGGCCGGGTTCAATGCCGACCACGACCACACCGTGAGCGAGGAGGTGCGGTTCGTGCAGCTGACGCCGCCGGGCTCCCAGTGCTCGATCGCGATCGGCCGAGGTCTCGTCGACACCGAGCCCGGCAGCGCCGCCGGCCTGCAGCTGGTGGTCGCGAGTGCCGAGCAGGCACACGCCGAGCTGAGCTCGCGCGGGGTCGACGTCTCACCGGTCCAGGATTTCCCGTGGGGCAGGTTCGTCTTCTTCGCCGATCCCGACGGAAACCGGTGGTCGGTGCAGGAGATCCCCGCCCGGTCGTGAGCTGAACTGCCGGCGCCCGCGACCGAACCTTTGTGCCGGGGCGGACGAATGTGTTCAAATTGACCCGTGGCTGTGACGTTGACCCAGCTTGCGGCGTTTCTGGCGGTCGCGCGCTGCGGCTCGGTGACCGCTGCGGCCGAGGAGCTCGTCGTGACGCAGCCCTCGGTGTCGGCGGCCGTGTCCGCACTCGAGCGCGAGCTGGGCGTGGCGCTGATGGAGCGATCGGGACGGCACCTGGTGCCGACGGCCGCGGGGCGCGCCTACCTCCCCTACGCGTCCGACGTGATCGGCCTGCTGGAGCAGGGCCGCCGCACGGCCCACGAGGCCGCTCAGCCCGAGGGCAGCAGCCTGCGCGTGAGCGCGGTAACCACCGCCGGAGAGCATCTGGCGCCGCTTCTGATCCAGTCGTTTCGCAAGATCCATCCGGAGTTGCGAGTCAGCCTGGACGTAGGCAATCGCGCGATCATCTTCGGGCGTCTGACCGACCACAGCGTCGACGTCGCGATCACGGGACGCATCCCGCCTGGCGCCCGGTTGCAGGCGGAACCCTTCGCCGACAACGAGATCGTGCTGGTCGCGGCCCCGTCCGATCCCCTGGTCAAGCGGCGGTGGGTGGCGCCCGAGGAGCTCGGCCACCGCTCGTGGCTGTTGCGCGAGGATGGCTCAGGATCCAGGGCGATGTGCGAGGAATACCTGGCCAGCCACGGGCTCGAGCCTGACGTGCTGACGCTCGGCTCCAACGGCGCGATCCGTCATGCGGCCCGGGTTGGGTTGGGGGTGGCGCTGGTGCCGCGGATCTCGGTCGACCTGGAGCTGAGCCACGGCCTGCTCGCGCCGCTGCACGTACGCGGCGGGCTCCCCAAGCGGTCGTGGTACCTGGCTCGCTCCGCCGTGGGACCCGTACCGGAGCCGGTGCAGCAGTTCATCGCCTTCGTCCGCTCCGACGCGGGACGTCGCGCCCTGGCCGGCGGCTGATCTCGTCTGCGTCAGACCGCCGCCCCCGCCGGGGCGGCGAGTTCGCTCAGTACGGCCTCGAACGCACCCAGCACGAGATCGGCTGTCTCCTCGCTGGCATTCGGGCCCATCAGGCCGATCCGCCACATCGCCGGCGCGTCCGGGCCGAGGCCGCCGCCGATCTCGATGTTGTGCTCCTCCAGCATCCGCTGCTGCACCGCGCGGCCGTCGATGCCCTCGGGCACGCGAATCGCCGTCAGTGGCGCGAGCTGCCAGATCGGGTCGGCCAGCAGCTCCATGCCCACCGCCTGCAGACCCTGCTGGAGGTAGGCACCGGCCATCCGATGACGCCGCCAGCGGCGCTCGAGCGGTTCGGCCAGGGCGATTCTGAGGGCCTCGTGCAGTGCGTAGATGCTGAGTATGGGGGCCGTGTGGTGGTAGACCGCCGGTCGCTCGAGCCAGTAGGACCGCAGGAGGGCGAGGTCAAGCGAGAAGGGGACCTCGTGCTGCCGTGCGCCCATCCTATGCAGCGCGCGCTCCGACAGCGCGATCGGCGACATCCCGGGAGGAGCGCCGAGGCACTTCTGGGTGCACGAGTAGGCGTAGTCGATCTCCCAGGCGTCGAACTCGACCTCGACGCCGCCCAGCGAGGTGACACAGTCGGCCATCAGCAGGACTTCGGGTGCCACCTCGCGCGCGGCTCGGGCCAAGCCCGGGAGGGGTTGCTCGATGCCGGTCGAGGTCTCGGCATGGACGACGGCCAGCATCGCGGCATCGGGGTAGTGGGCAAGCGTCTCAAGCAGCAGCTCGCGGTCCACCGGTTCGCCCCAGTTGGCCTCGACCAGAACCACGTTTGCCCCATGGCGCTTGGCGACCTGCGCGATCCGCCGGCCGAAGTAGCCGCACGCGCCAACCACGATCGTCTGTCCCGGCGCGAGCAGGTTGACGATGCCGGCCTCCATTCCGGAGGTCCCCGTGGCCGAAAGAGGCAGCACGGTCGACGCGCTGGTGCGCCACGTGAGTCGCAGCATGTCGATCACTTCGAGCAGTCGCTCGTGCAGGAGTGGATCGAGGTGACCGATCATCGGCCGCTGCATCGCTTGGAGCACACGCGGCTCGACATTCGTCGGACCGGGTCCGCAGAGGAGGCGGTCCGGCAGCTGGAGGGCAGGGGGGATGCGTGGCGCGAGGATCCGCGCAGGGTGGCGCCGTCGGCATGAGCGCGCAAGCTAAGAATTTCCAGTGGCCTATAGAGGAAACCCGATATATCGACGTGCCTCTTGGTTCCATACGAATTTGTCTAATGATGGTTGCGCCGACCTCGGATGTGTGCTCCACTTGCCCGCCCCAGCCAGAGATCGCCGTGACTGAGGGACCATCGTGACCGAAGGGACCGTCGTGACCGCCACCCGCCTTCACCGTTCCGAACTCGCCGTGCCGGGCTGCAACGTCCGGATGCTCGAGCGCGCTCCTGACCTCGGTGCCGATGTCGTGATGCTTGACCTCGAGGACGCCGTTGCCCCGGACGACAAGGAGCAGGCGCGCCTGAATGTGATCGATGCTCTGCGCGACCTCGACTGGTCGCGCTGCTCGGTGGCGGTCCGTATCAACGGGCTGGACACCCACTACTGCTA
>DASZMP010000062.1:0-20974 GCA_035551795.1 Solirubrobacteraceae bacterium
CACGTAGGCCTCGGTCAGCGGGCGGTAGCAGTACAGCGGGGCCGAGCCGCGCCGGCTCCCGTCTGACTCCGCCACCTCGAAGGGCACCTCGTCTCCCTCGGCCACGGCCGCGCACAGGCGCCGGGAGGCGTCGAGCGCGAACGTCTCGAGCAGCTCGTGGAGAGTCGGGTTTCTCACGCGGGGCGGTTTCTGCGCCCGTCCCCCGGATCCTGCTCGATGTGTCTCAGATGTTCGATGTTGGCCGCGTCGCCGGGCTCGGCGCTCGGCTGTACCGAGAACCATGCGTCGAGGATCTCGCCCAGCTCGGCCGAGGATGTGGCGCGCAGGCTGAGCGCCAGCACGTTGGGCGTCGTTCCAGCGCCGCGCACCCTATCGGCTGCGATGGCGATCCGCACCGCCGGCTGCGCCTGGGCGCCGCCTCAGACGCCGGCGCCGACAGGCTCGCGGTCGGCCGCGGCGGCGATCGCGTCCTGCACCTCGGCGGCGCAGTCATCCAGCAGCCACCGGTTGCCGTAAGCGCGCATGTCCTCCACCAGCGGCACGAGCGCGCGACCCTTCTCGGTCAGCGCGTACTCGACCCGGGGCGGAACCTCCGGGAACGTCTGGCGCTCCACGATCCCCTCCTCCTCGAGCGCCCGCAGGCGCAGTGACAGCGTGCGGGGGCTGATGCCGGCCAGCGACCGCTCGAGCTCGCAGAACCGGGAGCGGCCCTCGGCCAGATCCCGGATCAGCAGGAGCGTCCACTTACCACACACGATGTCGGCGGTGCGGCAGACGGGACAGATTTCCTTGGTAGCCATCTTTGCCCAGTCTAGCGCAATGCTTCACGAACTGAAGTGTTTGGCGGGCTCTAGACTCGGATGGGTGTTCACCCCCGAGCGCAGCGAGCCTCTCCGCCGGGTTCCCGGCACCTTCGAGCAGGAGCGGCGGCGGGGCAACCCCAGCGTCCTCGGCGTGGGAACGCTGGCGTGTCCGGAGTGCGATGCGCCCGTGGGCATCGGGTCCGGGCCGCTGTCACCCGGCTCGCCGCTCACCTGTCCGTTCTGCGCCCATCACGGGCCGCTGCGTGGGTTCCTGTCGCTCAAGCCCCCCACCCGTCCCACCCGAGTGATCGTTCGGGTCACAGCTCCCGCGCGCCTGCGAATCAGCCCGGCCGACTGATTCGCGGCTCCACGCCCATGAGAGGCTAGGCCGAGACGCGTGGCGTGATGCTGTAGCCGACGCCGTGGCGTGATGCTGTAGCCGACGCCGGGCGTTGTGTGGATGACCTCGGGCTGGCCGAGCTTGCGTCTCAGACGTGCCACCGTCACGTTCACCGTGTTGGTGAACGGGTCGACGTTCTCATCCCAGGGCATGGATCCGCAGCACGAGCTGACCGGTCTCGCCGACACGACCGCCCCGGACGCCCAAAGGCGTCCTAAGCCACGTCGCGCAGCTTCTGAGCCTCAGCGAGCGACTGAAGCTTTTTCAGCGACTGATTCTCGATCTGGCGGATCCGCTCGCGGGTGACGTTGAACGTCCGCCCCACCTCATCGAGGGTGCGCGGATGCTCGCCGCCCAGCCCGTAGCGCAGCTCCAGGACGCGCCGCTCACGGTAGCTGAGGTTCTCCAGCGCCTCCCGCAGTGCCTCCTTGGTGAGGATCTCGGCGGCCCGCTCGTAGGGCGACTCGGCCCGCTCATCGGCGATGAACTGGCCGAACTCCGACTCCTCCTCATCGCCGACCGGCTTCTCCAGCGACACGGGAGCCTGGGCGGAGCGCTTGATCGACTCCACCTCGTCGGGCTCGATCCCGGTGACCTCGGCGATCTCCTCGGCGGTCGGCTCGCGACCCAGCTCGGTGACCAGCTTGCGCTCGGCCCGGCCGATCTTGTTCAGCTTCTCGACGACGTGCACGGGGATGCGGATCGTCCGCGCCTTGTCGGCCAGCGCCCGGGCGATCGCCTGGCGGATCCACCACGTCGCGTACGTCGAGAACTTGAAGCCCTTGCGGTAGTCGAACTTCTCCGCGGCACGCACGAGGCCGAGGGTGCCCTCCTGGATCAGGTCGAGGAAGGGCAGGCCTTGGTTGCGGTAGTTCTTGGCGATGGAGACAACCAGCCGGAGGTTGGACTCCACCATCTTCTGCTTGGCGTCCAGATCGCCGCGCTCGATCCGCTTGGCCAGGTCGACCTCCTCCTGGGCGGTGAGCAGCCGGACCTTGCCGATGTCCTTGAGGAACAGCTGCAGCGAGTCCGTCGTCATGTCCGGCTTGAGGTCCAGCGTGGTCTTGGCCTTGCGCCGGCCACGCTTGTCCGGGGCCCGCTCCACCTCGGCGGCGGCGAGGGCCGGATCGACCTCCTCGACGAGCTCGATCTCCGCCCGCTCGAGGTAGTTGTGCAGTTCCTCTACATCAGCCTCGTCCAGGTCAAGCTCGGAGATGGCACCGTTGATCTCGGAGAAGGTGAGCACGCCGAGCTGCTGGCCGCGGTTGACCAGTCCCTTGATCTCTTCGAGTTCCTGCAGTTCCGCTACTGACATCTGGTTCCGTTTCCGTCGTGTTGCGAGGGGGCCGAGGGGGTCGCCGACCACCCTTGATATGCAGGGCTACGCTACCCGGAAAGCGCACCTCTGCTACTCAAGCATGGCGGGGAAGTATACATCGCTTTTATTTTCTGAACGCGAAGGTGTGGGGGCTGTGGGTGCTGTTACTACGCCGTTCCAGCGCACGTGTTTCAACTTATCGGCAAATTCTTCGGATACGGGACGTCTGCACCGTCTCCGCCGCCCATGTGTGGGCGTCATCAGGAAAAAACGCGCTTGATGCGATGATGTTGCGCTGATGGCGGATCGACGAACATCCGATGTGCTGGGCGGCCTGCCCCACTCGCGGCCCCACCGTCGCAGTGAAAAGCGGGGCAGTCGTCCGATCGCGGACGACGCCAGCGGTCACGAGGCTCCGCCTCCGGACATCACTCCCAAGCGAGCGCCCGGACGCAAGCGCGCGCCCGGACGCGCCACCGGCAGCCACTCCACCGCGACCTCGTCGGCCAAAGCGGCGGGGTCGGCAGCCAAGCCCTCCACCGCGACCGAGGCCACAAGCCACACAGCCAAGCCCGCCCCAGGCCCCAGGACGGCCTCGTCCAAGCAGACGGGCGGCGCCTCGTCCAAGCAGGCGGGCGGCGCCTCGTCCAAGCAGACGGGCAGCGCAGCTCCCGAGGCCGCCCCGCGGAAACCCGCCGCCCGTTCCCGGATCAGCCAGCCCGCCCAGCCGGGCGGCACCCCCCGGACGCCACGCGCCGACCAGCCTGAGCCCCAGGAACGGCCGGACGTCCTGGGGACCGCCGTCCAGGCGGCCGCCGAGCTCGCGGAGATCGGCCTGACCGTCGGCGCGCGCGCCCTGCGCAGCGCGATGTCGCGCCTGCCCCGCCCCTGATCGGCGCGTCCCGACCCCAGGGTTTCATAACGCGGCGCATTCGTCGCGAGATTTGCGTATAGTGCCCGCCGCCAGCCGAACGACCTTCCGTCCGCGGACGGTCGGCGGGGGACCCACTTGTGGAAGCGCTTCGCGTCATCCACAGGGGCGAATCGGATCCGTCGGGATCCGTAGCGCACATAGCGCGAGCCCGTCAGCTCACCCCGTAGGCGCCCAGTAACCGGACATAGCAGTGCTGAGACGGACCCGACGTGCTCCGACGCGCCCACGCTCATCCATTCCCCTCCCGCCGCGGCTTGCGCGGTGCCCTGATCGCCGCCGCCACCGGCCTCCTGCTGGTCCCCGCGGCCAGCCTCGCCGCCACCGGCGGAGGCGGGACGAGCAGTCAAACTACGACCACAGCGCCAGTCCATCGCGCCAATCGCACCGAGACCGTCAGCGGCGACGGGATCACCGTCCATGCGGTGCAGAGCGGAGTGCTCACCTGGCGCACCAAATTCTTCGGCACCACGCCCAGCCGCGATGCCGGGAAGATCATCGAGATCGAGCGGACCGCCAAGCCGGGCAGCACGACCTGGATGGTGGCGACCAAGACCACCGTGGCTTCCGGCGGCACCTTCGCGACGAGCTGGCGAGCCAACAAGGCGGGCAAGCTGGCCTTCCGGGCCATCATCCTGCGCTCCTCCACCACCGCGAGCGCTGCAGCGGCCTCACCATCGCTTCACATCACCGTCTTCCGGCTTAGCCGGGCGAGCTGGTACGGGCCCGGCTTCTTCGGTCACCGCACGGCGTGCGGTCAGATCCTGCGCAAGACCACGCTCGGCGTCGCCAACCGCAGCCTCAAATGCGGCACCAAGGTCTCGATCCTCTACCACGGTCACTCGATCAGGGTCCCGGTGATTGACCGTGGCCCCTATACAAAGGGCGTCTACTGGGATCTCACCGAGGCCACCGCGCAGGCGCTGGGGATGACCGAGACCGAACGCGTCGGCACCCTCTTCCCCGCGTAGGGCAGAATCAGCGGCGATGAGCCGCTCCCTCCTTCCGATCGACGAGGCCCGGGCGCTGGTCATCCAGGTGGCCGGCTCGCGTCGCGCCACCGAGATCGTCCCCGTCTCGGCCGCGCTGGACCGCGTCCTGGCCGCCGATGTCACGGCCGTCGGCAACGTACCCCGGTTCCCGTCCTCGGCCATGGACGGCTACGCCGTGCGCGACCTGGCCGCCGGCGTCGTGCTCCCAGTGGTCGGCGAGTCCCGCGCCGGTGAGCCGTACCCCGCCGAGCTGCAACCCGGCCAGGCGGTGCGGATCTCGACAGGTGCGATGGTTCCCGACGCCGCGGCAGCGGTAGTGCGCCAGGAGGACGCAACGGCCCAGGACCGCCGGGTCGAGATCCATGTCGCATCCGAGCCGGGCCAGAACCTCCGGATGCCCGGCGAGGACATGCATACGGGGCAGCTCGTGCTGAGCGCCGGCACGCGCCTGCGGGCGCCCCAGCTCGGGGCGGCGGTGGCGGCGGGAGCCGGAGAGCTGATCGTCGCCACGCAGCCGCAGGTCTCCGTCCTGTGTACCGGCGATGAGCTTCGACCTCCCGGAGCCCCGCTCGGCCCCGGCCAGATTCACAACTCCAACGCCGTCGTGCTGCAGGCGCTCGTCACCCACTGCGGGGGACTTTTGACCGACGCGAGCCGGGCCGTCGGGCTGCTTGCGGACGACCTGGAGGCAACCGAGCAGGCCCTCGATCGAGCGCTGAGCGAGTCAGACGTGGTCCTCGTCTCCGGCGGCGTGTCGGTCGGACCGCACGATCACGTCAAGCCGGCTCTGAGCCGCCTTGGCGTCACCGAGCACTTCTGGGGCGTAGCGCTCCAACCCGGCAAGCCGACGTGGTTCGGCAGCCGCGGCGAGAAGCTGGTCTTTGCCCTACCCGGCAACCCGGTTTCGGCTGCAGTGACGTTCAGTCTGTTCGCCCGGCCCGCACTCGATGCGCTGCTGGGCGCTCAGCCAGAGCAGCCGCCGCTACCCGAGGCCAGGCTCGGCCGGGAGGTGAGGCGCAACCCAGAGCGCGACCAGGCGCTGAGGGTCAGGTTCGAGATGCGAGACGGGGTTCCGGTGGTGCTGCCGGCCGGAGCCCAGGGCTCGCACGTGTTCACGACGCTGCTGTCGGCGGACTGCCTGGCGATCGTGCCCCGCGGCCGGGGGATGCTCGAGGCTGGGCGGCCGGTCAAACTCGAGCTGCTACCGGGCTAGTGTCGCACGACACTGGAGGACCTTGGCCCCCGGCGGCGTAACCAGCTCTTAGATTTGACTTCACCGATACCGGGGGAGAATGAGGTCCAGTGGTAGCGATCGCCGTGATCATCGCCGCCTTCCTGGCCTGGCTGGTCGTCCGCCGTCAGTACCGGCGCCGGCTGCCCGCCAGGTCGATCATCGTCACCCCCCGGAAGTCCACGCTGATCGCCAGGGACGGTTCCGTGCGCTCCGTTCAGTCCGCCCGCCTCACCCTCTCGCAGGCCGACCTCGACGATCTCTGGTCACCAGCCAACCTGGAGAACCTCGGCCGAACGTACTGGCGGTTCCTGACCCGGGTGACACTGGGCCTGATCCGGGTGCGCTACAGCGAGAACGACCGCTCGGTCATCCTGCTGGCGCGCCCGCTGACCCTGCTGCGCTTCGACGCGCCTGAATACGTTCTGGAGCCCGACCACGGCCGGGTCACCTGGAGAATCCGCGACGGCCTACTGGTGGCCCGCTCGGGGCGCGGTTCGGGGTGGCTGTCGCTGGACGTGTGCCGGATGCCGGCGCCGCCTGACCCCAAGGCCCCGGTCGAGCTGTCGATCGAGGTCGAGGTGGCCAACTTCTATCCCGCTATCGCCGTCGGTATCAGCACCCCAACATACGAAGCCACCCAGGCGTTCGTCCACGTCCTGGTCACGCACGCATTCCTCAGGTCGCTGGCCACGCTCGAGCTGCACGAATCGAAGGTCCGCCACTTCCAGGTAGAGGAGGCAGCAGACACCGATGGCTCCGCCCAAACCTCGGCGCAGAGCGTCAAGACGCCTTCGACTCCGTCCGCCTGAGCGGCCGGCGCCCCGGCCGCCGATCTCACACGCGTCAGGGTCGCGCCACAAGCACCCGCAACTGGAGCGGCCCGTTAGCCGGGCGCCCGGTCTCGTCTAGCCGTACGTGGTGCCACCCAGGATCCGCAGCTTCGACCGGTCGTGCCGCGCGGTGATCCGGCGAACCGTGCCCGAGCGGGCTCGCATGACCAGCGATTCCGTGGTGGCGCTGCCGCCACCCTGGTAGCGCACACCCTCCAGGACGTCCCCGTCGGTCACGCCGGTGGCCGAGAAGAAAACATCCTCTCCCTTGACCAGGTCGTCGATCGCGAGGATCTTGTCCAAATCGTAGCCGGCGTCGACGGCCGCCGAGCGCTCGTCGTCGTTGCGGGGCCACAGGCGGCCGAGCATCTGGCCGCCGATGCACTTGATCGCCGAGGCGGAGATGACGCCCTCGGGCGTGCCGCCGATTCCCCACAGCACGTCGACCGGCGAGTTGTCCGAGACAGCCAGGAGCGATGCGGCCACGTCGCCGTCCAGGATCAGCCGCACCCGGGCGCCGGCCTCCCGGACCTCCCGCATCTTCTCCTCGTGGCGCTCGCGATCGAGCATCACCACCATCACGTCGCGGATGTCGGTGCCCTTGCGTTCGGCGATCAGCCTCAGCATCTCGGGCAACGGGCGCTCCAGGTCGAGCAGATCGGCGATCTCGGCGCCCCCGGCCAGCTTCTCCATGTACACGCACGGCCCGGGATCGAACATCGCCCCCCGCTCGGCCAGCGCGATCACCGTGATCGCGTTCGGCATCCCCAGGGCGGTCAGGCGGGTCCCCTCCAGCGGATCGACCGCGATGTCCACCGACGGCGGGCTGCCGTCGCCGATCTGCTCCCCGTTGTAGAGCATCGGTGCCTCATCCTTCTCGCCCTCACCGATCACCACGACGCCATCCATCGAGACGCGGTCCAGCACGAAGCGCATGGCGTCGACAGCCGCCTGATCCGCGCCCTCCTTGTCACCGCGGCCAATCATCCGAGCTGCCGCCAGCGCGGCTGCCTCGGTGACTCGGACCAGCTCCAGCGCCAGGTTGCGGTCCGGGATGCTCCGCTCCGGTTCCCCGATCATCTTCGCTCCTAGGTCAGGTGGACGAGTGGGGTCACAGGACCCCGGGAGGTTTACGCCGCGCCGAGCTCTCGCGCGCCCGGGCCACCGCGCCCAGCAGGATGAGCAGACCACCCACCAGGGCCACGAACCAGCCCCAGTCGATGCTGATCTCCCCGGGAGGCGTGCCCGGCCGGTCCACCACCCCACGGAACAGGATCAGGGTCAGCGCGGTCAGCGCGGTCACGGCGGTGAGTTCGCCGCGCGGCCAGGACAGCGCGTGACCCCGGATGATGATCCAGGCCAGGATGGCCGGGGCGGCAGCCGCCAACAGCAGCAGGAAGCGCAGGATGAGCAGCGACGACCAGGCAGTGCAGGAAGTGTGCGGACCTCGGCAGCTGTTCAGAGTGGCAAACCGGTTGCCCAGCGAGTACCAGGACAGAAATATCGAGATGCCCAGCAGGACCCCCCCGACGACCGCCACCGCCTCCCCCCTGTCCAGCTGCTTTAAGTCCATCGGCCCGGCAGCCTACTTGCTTTGCCAGGTCGCCTGTAGCGTTCGGCGTCGTGTCTGATGTCGTCTACCGCCAGCTTCTCCCGGCCCCTGCCGAGGTCGATGCCGACACCCTGATCACCGGCCTGGACCTGGACGCAGACGCGCGCACCGATCGCCCTTATACGCTGGTCAACTTCGTGGCCACGGCCGATGGCGGCGCCACCTTCCAGGGACGCTCGGGAGGCATCGGCGACGATGGCGACCGGGCGCTCTTCCACGCGCTGCGCGAGCGTGTCGACGCGGTGGTGGCCGGCACCGGGACGCTCCGCGCCGAGCGCTACGGGCGGATCCTCGGCAAGCCAGAACGGCGCCGGCGCCGGCTGGACGCTGGGCGCCCCGCCGAGCCTCTGGCCTGCGTGATCACCCGCAGCGGAGTTCTACCTCTGGACATCCCGCTGTTCGCCGAGCCCGACGCCCGGGTGATCGTGTTCTCTCCCATGCCGATCGACCTCTCCGGGGTGGCGGCCCAGGTGCAGGTCGAGCTCTATGACGCGGGCGCCGAGCGTCCGCTGGCCCAGATCATGCGCAGCCTGCGCCAGGCACACGCCGTGGGCAGCCTGCTGTGCGAGGGCGGTCCGTCGCTGTTTCACTCCCTGTTGCACGAGCAACTGGTCGACGAGCTGTTCCTCACAGTGGCGCCCAGGCTGGCCGGAGGGTCGACTGAGCTGACCATTACCCGGGGCCACCCGCTGCTCGAACTGGCGGAGCTGAGCCTCGCCTGGCTGCTCGAGCGCGACGATTCGCTGTACCTGCGCTACCGCCTGGCGGGAGCGACCGCCGGGGCCGGCGGCGACTCGGGCTAAGACAGGCGCTCGACCAGCATCGCCTGGCCCATCCCCCCGGCCACGCACATCGACTCGATCCCGAGGGTGCCGCCTGTGGCGCGCAGGCCATTGAGCAATGTCGTCATGATCCGGGCGCCGGTCATCCCGAACGGGTGACCCAGCGCGATCGCGCCCCCGAACGGGTTGAGCTTCTCCTCCGGGATGCCGAGCTCGTCCCGGCAGGGCACGATCTGGGCCGCGAATGCCTCGTTGATCTCGACGATGTCGATGTCGTCGATCGTCATCCGGGTCTGCTCGAGCAGCGCCCGGATGGCCGGGATCGGGCCAAGGCCCATGATCTCCGGCCGGATCGCCGCCACCGTCGAGGCGATGATCCTCGCCTTCGGCTCCAGGCCCAGCTCGCGAGCCTTCTCCTGTGACATGACGAGCACGGCCGCGGCACCGTCGTTGAGCGGGCAGGCGTTACCGGCCGTCACCGTGCCACCCGGCCTGAAGGCCGGCTCGAGCTTGGCCAGCACCTCCATCGTCGTGCCCGGCCGGGGACCATCGTCCTTGCTCACCACGGTCTCGGGAATGTCGACAGCGTCGCCCTCCTTGTCCGTGTCGGTGTGCGCCGGGGCGGTGACGGGCACGATCTCGGCATCGAAGTGGCCGGACTGCTGGGCCTCGACGGCCCGGTTTTGGGAGAGGACCGCCCACTCGTCCTGAGTCTCCCGGCTGACGCGACAGCGTTCGGCCACGTTCTCCGCGGTCAATCCCATGGGGATGTACACGTCATACAGAGAGCCCTCGGACCCATTGAGCAGGGGATGCTTGGTGTCGTCGGTCACGGCTGCGCCTCTCCCGGCGCGCGAGACCGCCTCCACGCCGGCCGCGATGTACTGGTCGCCCTCGCCGGCCCGGATGGCGTGCGCGGCCATTCGGATCGTCATCAGCGAGGAGGCACAGAAGCGATTGACCGTGCAGCCCGGCACGTGGTGATCGAGGCCGGCCAGAAGCCCGGCCACCCGGCCGATGTTGGCACCCTGCTCCCCGACGCCGGAGGCGGCCCCCATCAATACATCGTTGGTCTGGCTGAAGTCGACCTCCGGGTTGCGCTCGATCAGGGCGCGAATCGGCGTGGCGGCCAGGTCATCGGCCCGGACCGCCTTGAGCGATCCCTTGACGGCGCGCCCGATGGGGGTGCGAATGGCGTCGACGATCACGGCTTCGGGCATGGCAGATCCTGTTCTGGAGTCGGGGCCGACTGATGCTACGAGACTGCCGAACTACAGAACTACAGCCCGAGCCCACGCACGCCGTTCTCATCCCAGCCCAGATGGTGGGCCAGCTCGTGGCGCACCGTACGGGTGACCTGCGCCCGCAGCAGGGTGGGGTTGTGACCGAAGTCCCTGACCAGCGTGTCCTTGAAGATCACGATTCGGTCGTGGAAGTGGTCCCGGGCCACCGTGTCCCCTTGATAGAGCCCGTAGGCCCGCCGCTGGCGGCCGCCGTCCGAGACCACGATCGCCACGTGCTCCAGCGCCCGGTGGAACTCCAGCGGCAGGTCATCCAGGGCCGCGCGGACCAGCTGGCGGAAGTCCTCATCGTCGTCCAGGTAGTAGCCCGGGTCGTCCTCGAGGTCAGGCTCCCAATCCTCGAGCTCCGCCCAGTCCTCCCCGCCGGCGGCGAGCCGCTCGCTGCGCTCGACCAGAGCCTCGAACTCGCGCTCGGACTGGGGCTCTCGCCACGCGGCCAGCCTGAGCAGCGCCAGGACGACAGCACCGCCCACCACCCCCGCGCCGAGGCCGAACACGGCAAGTCCCTGAACGAGCCGGATGGCCAGCGAATCGCTGAAGCCGGCGATCAAGCTCATCACGCCGAGCGTGACGGTCACCGCCGCCACCGCCGAAAGCAGGATGCGGCGCGAGTTCGGCGGAGTCCAGGGACGCATGGCTACCTCAGGCTGCGGGCGATCACGAGGCGCTGGATCTCGTTGGTCCCCTCATAGATCTGGGTGATCTTGGCGTCGCGCATCATCCGTTCGACCGGGTACTCCTTCACGTAGCCATAGCCGCCGAGGACCTGCACCGCCTCGACCGTCACTTTCATGGCCATGTCGGAGCAGAACAGCTTGGCCATCGCCGAGTACTTGCCGAGATCCGCGTCGCCGCGGTCGACCTTGGCACACGCCTGGTACAGGAGCTCCCGCGCGGCCGCACACTGTGTCTCCATGTCGGCCAGCTTGAACTGGATGGCCTGGAAGCTGTTGATCGGCTGCCCGAACTGCCGGCGTTCGCGCGCGTAGGCGGCTGCGTAGTCGGTGGCCCCCTGCGCGACGCCCAGCGCCTGGGCGGCCACCCCCAGCCGGGAGCGGTCAAGCGTGGCCATCGCCACCGTGAACCCCTGTCCCACCTCACCGACGATGTTCTCGGGCGGGACCCGGACATCCTCGAAGATCGGCTGCCCCGTCGGTGCCCCACGGATCCCCAGCTTGTGCTCCAGCTTGCCCACGCTGAAGCCCGGGCGGTCTGCCTCAACCACGAAGGCCGTGATTCCTCGCGAGTGTCCGAGCTCTCGATCGGTCACGGCGAACACGATGTAGAAGTCAGCCACCCCCAGGTTGGTGATCCAGTTCTTGGTCCCATTGATCACCCATTCGCCGTCCTGCTCATGAGCGCGCGTGGTCATGCCCCCAGGGTCGCTTCCCGCCTCGGGCTCCGACAGCGCGAATGCCGGCGACCACTCGCCGCTGGCGCACTTCGGCAGAAACCGGTTCTTCAGCTCTTCAGAACCGAACACCTTGATCGGCAGGGTCCCGAGCTCCTGGACCATCAGGATCAAGGCGGTGGAGGCACACGCTTTGGCGATCTCCTCCACCGCGATGTTCAGCATCAAAGTGCCGGTGCCGGTCCCCCCGTCCTGACCCTCGAACGGCAGACCCAGAACGTCATGCTCGGCCAGGAGCCGCCGCAGGTCCCACGGATACTCCGCCGTCTCATCGATCTCCGCCGCCCGGGGAGCGATCCGCTCCCGGGCGATCCGCCGGATCGTGTCGCGAAACTCCAGGTGCTCAGGGGGAATCGAGTAGATGTCGGCCAGTGCGGACACTGACACTCATCGTACGCGGTCCCCTGCTCCGGACCGGTGCCCGGAGCCTCGGCCCTGGGCCGGGTTGGGGTGCCCGGGCTAGCTGGCCCGGGCACCTCGAAACGCGTCTACCAGTTCCTCGGGTGGCGGACGATGAAGCCGGTTGAGGGCGAGACCCGCGTGGTCGACCAGCGATCCCCGTTATGGGAGCTCTGGGCGGCCGTGTCGTACCACAGCCCGGCGACCTTCATGTACGCATGGCTGGAGTTGGCGTAGATCGTGATCCACTTGCCATAGCCGGACGCGCCGTAGGACTCGAACTGGGTGGAGTCGTACGGAGTGGAGAGCAGACCGCCGCCGTGCAGCGCATAGCTGACCGAGCCCGAGCAGTCATAGCCGGTGGAGTCCCAGCTGGCGTGACCGCCGCCGTACACGTACGGCTTGAAGGCGATCTTGTTGGCGGCCGCGATCACGTTCTCGATGACCGCCGGAGCGCCCGACGGGGCGACCGCCAGACCCTTGCTGTTGAGCGTCGCCTTGCCGGCCGGAGCGCTGGAAGCCGACGGACCCGTGCCCTCGCCACCACTCGAGTCAGCAGCCTCGGCCAGACGCCTCTTGGCGTCCTTCTTGAGCACTCGAGCCGTCCTCGGCCCGACGACGCCGTCCATCGCCAGATGCGCGCGCCGCTGGAAGTACTTGACGTGAATCTTGGTGCCCTCGCTGAACACGCCGCTGACGAACGTCTTGATACGGACGGCCGTCAGGTCGCGCTGGAGGGTCTTGACGTCTCGACCCTCCATGCCCTTCGACAGCGTGCGGCTCCCGAGCGAGTAGGCGGAGGCCATCGCCGGGAAGGCGAGGAGGACTACGACTGCGATTGCCCCTAACGCGAGTCTTGGACGACCCAATACTCCAACCGCGTTCGACAACTTAAGACCCCTTCTCTTTCTTGCGCCTACGGGGTTAGCTGTCGGGCTCGCGCTGAAAGAGCTTGCGCTACGCCACAGATCTTGCGGCGATTCGCCCCTAGAACCGGCTAGGGCTCACAACTGGGTTCCCCCGCTCCCCGTCAACTGTGCGACGGGGACTCGGCTGGGTTTCTGCGCGAGCAATATACATGAACATGAAGACATAACGATGCACCCTTCACATTCACGGATTCCGCCCACGGCAAGCCCCTTCGACGCGGAGCTCGCTTTTCCTGCATCGGCCGCCTTAAACAACACCTTGAGCGACTACGCTGATCGCGTGGACGCCGGCGACTACACCCCCCAGCAGGTGGCCGAACTGCTCGGGGAGAACGAGATCCAGCTGATCGACGTGCGGGAGCTGGACGAGAACCAGGCCGGGCGGATCGCCGGCGGGCGCCTGATCCAGCTGGGTGATCTGGCTGCCCAGGTCGACTCAATCGACCGTGATCGCGCGGTGGTGTTCTACTGCCGGACCGGCGCGCGCTCGGCGATGGCCACCACGGCCTTCCGGCAGGCTGGATTCGACGCCCACAACATGACGGGCGGGCTCGTCGAGTGGCAGGCCGCCGGGCTGCCACTCGAGCCTGCGGACGGCCACGTCGCCTAGCGTCGCGCTTGGGAAATCCGTGAGCAGATCTCGCGAGTGGCTGGGCGTGACTGGCGGCGCACGTGGGGTCGATGCCGAAGCATCGGCGATTCCCACGGGCGGGGTCAGGCGCGTCCAGACGCCGCGAGGCTGGCATCGAATTTGCCAAACGGGACACTAGGGCACCCCCGATCAAAGCTGATCTACCTGCAAATGAGCGCCTTTTTGTAGCCCAACCCGGACCTGGGTAGCTACGCTGCGTGGCGGTGGCGAGCAGCCTCACCCGGTACCGGCCGCGGGGAAAGATCGCCTCAGGCGGCATGGCGACGATCAGCCTGGCCGAGGACACGGTCCTCGGGCGGCTTGTCGCGCTCAAACGTCTGACCGGGACGGCCAGCCAGAGTGGGGTCTCACGCCTGCGCCGAGAGGCTCTGGTGGGTGCCTCGGTCTCGCACCCGAACCTGGTGTCGATCTACGACGTGGTGGCCGACGACGAGGACGTCGTGATCGTCATGGAGTACGTGGACGGGCGGACGCTCAAGGAGGCCCTGGCCCGGGATGGCCGCCTGGCACCCGACGAGGCGCTGCCGATCCTGCGCGGCGTGGCCAGCGCCCTGGACACGATCCACGCCCGCGGCATCGTCCATCGCGACGTGAAACCGCCCAACATCCTGCTCGGCCGAGGCGGCGAGGTGAAGCTCGCCGATCTCGGAATCGCGGCGGCGCCGGACCACACCAGCATCACGGTGGAGGGCTCAGTGCTCGGCTCGTTCAGTTATATGGCGCCCGAGCAGCTCGAGGCCGCCCCCGCCTCGCCGGCCATGGACGTCTACGCGCTCGCGGCGGTGGCGTTCGAGGCCCTCAGCGGCCAGCGCGCTCGCCGGGAGGACAACCCGCTGGCCCTGGCCCACGCGATCGCCACACAGCCGCCACCCGATCTGGGTGTCCTCTGGCCGGAGGCCCCGGCAGCGGTCACGGAGCTGCTCAAGCGCGGCATGTCCCGCGTCCCGAATCAGCGGCCGGCCAGCGCCGGGGAGCTTGTCGAAGATCTCCAGGCCGCATTTGGCCCCGGGCTCGGCGCTTCTGGCCCCGGGCTCGGCGCTTCTGGCCCCGGACTCGGCGCGCCCAGAGCCGTCGCCGCCGTCTCCTCGGCGCCAGCCACGCCGGCCACGCCGGCCGCGCCGGCCGCAGAGGATCCTGGCGAGCGCCCCACCCGAATCTCCACCCGGATCGCAGAACCGCGGAAACGGCCGCCCAGCCCCCCCGCGCCGCCGATCGACGGCTCACGCCGCCGGCCCGCATGGCTGGCCCCGCTGCTGCTCGGACTGGTGGCCGCCGCCATCCTGGCCATCGTGCTGGGCTCCGGCGGAGGCGCTCACCGGAGCGCGGCCACCGGTTCGACACACAGGCCGGCCGCCGGGAAGGCGAAGGGCAAGACCACTGCCTCGCCGGCCACTACCCGCGCCACCCCGGCCTCCTCCGGACCGGGCCAGAACAAGACTCCGATCAGTGCGGTCGAGCGCTTCTACGAACTCGCCGCGTCCCATCGCTTCCACTCGGCGTGGGCGCTGGCCGACCCCTTCTTCCGCAGCCAGCTCAGGGGTTACGACAGCTTCGTGTCTGGCCAGGAGGGCGACCGTCGCATCATCTTCGACAGCGCTCGGGTCGTGAATCAGACGGCCAGCTCGGCGACCGTCGCGATCAGCACGACCTCGGTCCGCGACGACGGGACCGAGCAGTGCGCCGGCACAGTCGCGCTTGTGCCGGGCGGCGGCGGCTGGCTGCTGCATCAGATCGACATCAACTGCCGGCCCGCCTACGCCACCAATCCCCGGCCGGGTCCTGGAAAACCTCCGCCGCCGGCCGGGGGAAAACCTCCGAAACCGGGCCACGGGAAGCACTCCTGAAACGAGAAAAGCGCCGGCTGGCGCCGACGCTATCCCGATTTCGCTAGACGGCCGGCTGCACGCCGGCGTGTCCAAGCCCTAGAGCTTGGTGACGTTGATCGCCTTGGGGCCCTTCGGACCCGCCTCTTCTTCGTAGGACACCTTGGAGCCCTCCGCGAGCGAGCGATACCCGTCAGCGCTGATTGAAGTGTGGTGGACGAACAGGTCCCGGCTGCCCTCATCGGGCGTGATGAAGCCGAAGCCCTTCTCGTCGCTGAACCATTTGACCGTACCGGTTGGCATCTCTGCGCTCCTCCGCTGCTAAGTGCTGCTACCGCGGAGGACGTCTGAGCACCACGCACGGCCTGCACCTGCTTACCACCGCCCGAATGGGCGGCCTTACGGCACGCACCGTATCACGCTGCACAGCGAGCACGTCCGTCGCGAAGCCTTCGATCACAGCGGTTTCCCGACCACAGCCGTCGCGTTCACCCTCGCGACTGGACCTCGACCGCCTGGTCCGCCACGCTCCCGGGATGGACGATCCGATGCCGATCGGCCCTCGAGCCGCGATCCCCCTGTCAGACATCGAGCTCCGGGCCAGTCGCTCCTCAGGCCCGGGCGGCCAGCATGCCAACGTCACCGCCTCGCGGATCGAGGCGATCGTTGACCTGGCCTCGTGCGGCGGCCTGGAACCGGATCAGCGCCGGCGGCTGATCGCTCACCTCGGGCCGCGAGTCACTGCGATCGCCCAGGATTCGCGCAGTCAGTCGCGCAACCGCGAGCTGGCGTTGGAGCGACTCCAGCATCGCCTCCGAACCGCAGCCACGCCGCGCCGGACCCGCGTGCGCACCCGACCGTCGGCTGGCTCGGTCCGGCGCCGCCTGGAGCAGAAGCGCCGGCAGTCCGAGCGCAAGCGCCAGCGCCGCCCGCCGACCGACTGAAATCTCCACCTCCAGTTCAGGTTGAGCTGACCCTCCACGGAATACCCTAGGAGCATGCGCTGGCTCGTCGACGGCATGAACGTGATCGGCACCCGGCCGGACCGGTGGTGGCGCGATCGCGATGCCGCGATGCTGCGACTGGTGGACATGCTGGAACGCTGGGCCGCCGCCGAGGGCGAGGACGTGGTCGTCGTGTTCGAGCGCCCACCCTCGCCGCCCATCCGCTCGACCGTCATCGAGGTGACGCACGCACCGCGACCGAAGGCCAACGCCGCCGACGACGAGATCGTCCGCCGCCTGCGAGCGGATCCCGATGCGCGCGCCGTCAGGGTCGTCACCTCCGATCGCGCCCTGGTGGAACGCGCCTACGCAGCCGGCGCCACCGTCGAGGGATCCGAGCACTTCCGGGCTCGGATCGAGTCCGTGAACGTCTGATGCGGCCCCGCGAGACCGGCCGTCTACGGGCATCGGCGACAGGAGCCGACCAGTAAATCTGCGGGCCGCGCCCCCGCGCTTGCGACAATCACATCCAACCATGCCCGACGACCAACCCCGCCGCCAGCTTCCCGGCCGACCGCGCAACGGACAGCAGACACCGCCGCCCCACCCGGGCTGGCGGGTGACTCCGGCCCCCGATGGACGGGGACAGCCTCCCCAGGGCCCGCGGCGCGGCCGCAACCAGCGCATGATTCTGGTGCTGGTGGTCGTCGCTCTGCTGGCGGTCAATCTGTGGGTCTCCTCCAAGGCGCTCTCGCCCAACCAGCGCGTCCAGATCCCTTACCTGCCCACGTTCTACACCCAGCTTCAGGGTGGGAACGTCTCCTCCATCTCCTCCACCAGCGGCGCCGTGCAGGGCATGTTCAAGACGGCCGTGCGCTATCAGAGGTCGCCGTCGACGATCTACTTCTCCACCCAGATCCCGTCGTTCGCCAACAACCAGCAGCTGTTCAACGAGCTCCAGAAGGAGCACGTCACCGTCAACGCCAAGAATCCGAACCAGGGCGCCTCGTTCCTGACCGAGCTGATCTTCGGGTTCGGTCCCACGCTCCTCCTCGTTCTGCTGTTCGTGTTCCTGATGCGCCGGGCGGCCTCCGGCGGTGGCGCCGGCGGCCTGATGTCGTTCGGGCGTTCGCGCGCCCGCCGGGTGGATGCCTCTGACCAGCACGTCACCTTCCACGACGTGGCCGGGATCGACGAGGCCAAGGCGGAGCTCTACGAGATCGTCGATTTCCTCAAGAGTCCTGATAAGTACCTGCGCCTCGGCGCCAAGATCCCCCGCGGCGTGCTTCTGAGCGGACCGCCCGGGACGGGCAAGACGCTGCTCGCCCGCGCGGTGGCGGGAGAGGCGAGCGTGCCGTTCTTCCAGATGTCGGCCTCGGAGTTCGTCGAGATGATCGTCGGCGTCGGCGCCTCGCGGGTGCGGGACCTGTTCGCTCAGGCCAAGGCCGCCGCCCCCGCGATCATCTTCATCGACGAGCTCGACGCGATCGGCCGCTCCC
Organism: Solirubrobacteraceae bacterium; assembly: GCA_035551795.1. Taxonomy (GTDB): domain Bacteria; phylum Actinomycetota; class Thermoleophilia; order Solirubrobacterales; family Solirubrobacteraceae; genus Palsa-465. The sequence goes on from DASZMP010000062.1 coordinate 17,861, forward strand.
GCGCGGCGGGTGCCCCGAACCTGAGCGGCGGACACGACGAGCGCGAGCAGACGCTCAACCAGATTCTCACCGAGATGGACGGCTTTGACCCGCACAGCGGGGTGATCGTCCTGGGCGCCACCAACCGGCCGGAGATCCTCGACAAGGCGCTGCTCCGGCCGGGTCGATTTGACCGCCGTGTGGTCGTCCAGCCCCCGGACCGCCCCGGCCGCGAGGCCATTCTCCGCGTGCACACGCGCTCGGTGCCGCTGGACGGCAAGGTCGACCTGGGGCAGATCGCCGCCACCACCCCCGGAATGGTGGGCGCCGATCTGGCCAACCTGGCCAACGAGGCCGCCCTGCTGGCCGCCAAGCGCGGTCACGACAAGGTCTCCCAGTTGGACTTCACCGACGCGCTCGAGCGGATCGTGCTCGGCGCCGCCCGCAGCGTGATGATGAGCGAGGAGGACAAGCGCCGCACCGCATATCACGAGGCTGGGCACGCGATCGTGGGAATGCTCACAGAGGGCGCCGACCCTGTGCGCAAGGTGTCGATCATCCCTCGTGGCCAGGCGCTTGGCGTCACCTTCTCGGCCCCCGATGCCGACCGCTTCAACTTCGACCAGCGCCACCTGATGGCGCAGATCAAGGTGGCCCTGGGGGGCCGCGGGGCCGAGGAGATCGTGTTCGGCGACATGACCACCGGGGCGGAGTCAGACATCCAGCAGCTCACGCGAATCGCCCGCTACATGGTGGGCCGCTGGGGCATGAGCAACGTGATCGGCCCGGTCGCCGTGGTTCCCGCCGAGAACGGCGGCCTGCTCCTGCCGGGCGTGTCGGAGACCTCGGAGTCCACGCAGCGCCTGGTCGACGAGGAGGTGCGCCGGATCGTCGAGGCTGCCCACCGGGAGGTCCTCGACCTCATCCGCGGACACCGCCCTCAGCTGGACAACCTCGTGGTTGAGCTCATGGACCACGAGACGCTGGACGAGGCCGACGCCTACGCGGCAGCTGGCCTGACCCGCGACCAGGCCGAGGACAGCGAGGCGCGCGTCAGCTCCCTGAACAGCCGCGACGCCCAGCCCGAGCCGGACTGAGCCGCCGGGTTCTAGGCGACTCCGGACGTCGCCGGACCGGCCGGCCACCAGCCTTCCCCGCGACCCTGCCCAAAGCACCGGATTTCGGCAACGAAAAAGTCCATAGCCCGACCGCCGCAGCGAGGGTTATGAAGGAAACCGGCGCATGTCAGCTGTCTTCTCCACCACCCCTTGACGCGCGACCGACCGATGGAGGTTGTCGTGCCTAGAATCCGGTGCGTCCCGTCGCGACGGGCGAGGCGATACCCGCGTCACCGGTCCATCCGGCCGCGCTGACCGACGCGGTGCACCAGACCGGCGGCCAGGACGCCGTCTCCTGAGTGATCGTCTCCGCCGGCAGGCCAGTTACGCGGTGACGGGTCGTCTGGTCCTGGTCGAGCACGGCATACGGGCGCCGAGCGCGAAACGTCCTCGATCTCCGCCATCAGTGCCGCCCGTGCCTGGCTCCATGCCCGGTCAGACGGTCCCTCCGCGTCCACATGGACAGATCTCAATGCCGTCTGTTCGTCGCTCATCCTGCCCTCCCATCGCTCACAAACTCACACTCCAGTTCCAGCCGCAGTCGCCGCCGCGTCCGGCGCAGCCGGGAGCGCACCGTCCCCACCGGCACACCGGTGGCCACCGCCACGCCCTCGCAGTCCAGATCGGTCAGCGCGAAAGCAGCAGCGACTCACCACGTCCCCGTCACACACACCCATGTCCCTGATTGAAACCGAAACCGCCGGGCAGGTTCACGGCAGTGGCTGCCGGCCCGCGAATCCCGTCTCGAGCGGGTGCCAGAACCCGATCTCCTTCTCGTCGTCGAGTAGCCAGCACAGGTACACCTCGTGCCCCTCTCGCCACGCCGGGAAGTCGATCAGGCCGCGCTCGACGTCCCGCAACACCACATCAACTGCCTCCAGCTCGGCCACGGCGCGGCTCAGCTCGACCAGTGGGCGGGCCACCTCACGGCCCGGGTATGCCCCGCCGAGCGCCGGATCGAGCTCCTCCATCGCCGTCCTCCCCCGAGCTCCCAGGGTCACCAGCCGAGCGCGCGCGTCCCGCGCCCAGCCCACCCGCTCAGCCACCCACCCCCGAGCGGCGGTGGCCTCCTCGAGCGTGTAGTGGTGCGTGTGCCGCAAGCTTTGGCCCGACGTCAGTCCCCGAGACGGGTGAGCTTGGCCAGCGCCTCGTGGCACTCCACCACGCGCTTCTTCACCGGGTCGGAGTCCGGGCGATCGTGCACCAGGTCCCAGGTGCGGTCGGCGACCTCGCGGGCGTTCTCGGGCGTGGCGCCCTCCCACAGCCGGTTGACCAGCAGCAGCTCGAAGCTCTGCACCTGCTCGGCCGGGTCGCCGGGCGGCAGCTTGGGAAGCGGCGCCCCGGTGGCCTCCCTCCACATTCCCGTGGCGACCAGCAGGCGGTTGCGCAGCGTGATCTGATCCATCGGCACGGTCAATCATTCCAAAGCCCGCTCCCCGGCGGACTTCAGATACGCGGCAGCTCCTGAACCACATGCAGGACCGGCGCGAACAGATCGCCCTGCTCGGCCACTCGCTCGAGCACGTCACGGGGCGAGAACACCAGCCGCGCGGGGTCCCCGGCGTCCCGGCAGGCCTCCACCTCCTCCCAGCTCAGCGGCGTCGACACGCCCGGGCGTTCCAGCGCGCGCACCGAGTACACGCATGCCGTCGTCTTGTGGTCGTCGTTCTGGGACCAGTCGACCAGCACTCGCCCCTTGCGCAGTGTCTTGGTCATCCGCGAGACGACCAGCTCGGGCATCCGCTGCTCGAGCAGCTCGGCCACGTGGCGAGCGAAGGGCTTGGTCTGCTCGTAGGCGATCTCGGAGTTCAGCGGCACGTACACCTGCAGCCCCTTGGAGCCGGACGTCTTGATACACGTCTCCAGCCCGAGTGCTCCGAACATGCCCCGCAGCACGAGCCCGACCTGGCAGCACTGCACCAACCCCGCCGGCGCCCCCGGATCCAGGTCGAACACCAGCATCGTCGGCCGCTCGGGGGCCTGGGCCAGCGACAGAGAGGTGTGCAGCTCGATGTCG
>DASZMP010000063.1:0-23508 GCA_035551795.1 Solirubrobacteraceae bacterium
GTCCTCAGGCGCGCGCGTGGCCTGCCGGACCTCCTCCGCGACCGGGGCGCAGGCCGTCCTGTGCCTGGCCTTTCCCCTACATCCACCCGGGCGGCCCGAGAAGACGCGGCTGCCCGAGCTCGATGGCGTCGAGGTTCCCACCCTGGTCGTCCAGGGTGAGCGCGACCCGTTCGGCATGCCGCCTAACGGACCGAACCGGACCGTGGTCGTTGTGCCCGGTAACCACTCGCTGCGCAGCACCGCTCAGGTACGGGAGGCCGTGGCCGCCTGGCTCGGTCAGCTGCCCCGCTGACGGGCCGGGCGGCCCCGAAGCCGCCGCACTCAAAGGCGGCGGCGGAGCAGACCTAGTGCTTTCCCGGGCCCAGCCAGTGCAGGGCCTCAAGCGCCAGGCCCACCTCGAGGCCGTGGTCCTCCAGAGACACCGGCAGCAGGCGTCGGGCGCGGTCGAGCCGGCCCAGCACGGTGTTGCGGTGGGTGAACAGGGCGCGGGCGGCCCGTGAGGCGCTGAACCGTTCGCGCACGAACACCCGCAGGGTCTGGGCGAGCACCGGGTCCGCCTCCAGCAGGGCCCCCAGCGTCATGCTGAGGAACTCGCTCACCCGCTCCTCGTCCTGGGCCACCAGGTCGACCAGTTGCACGTCGGCGAACGCGGCCACCTGCGGCGGGGCCGGCATCCGCCGCATCAGGCGCTGGGTGCTGAGTGCGTTCAGATGGCTGCGGCGAAATCCATCCAGTCCGCCGTCGGTGCTGCCGATCGCGGCCCGCACACCCGGAGGGAGCTCGGCCGCCCGCAGGCCGTCGAGGTCGGGTGGCTCGGGCGTGGTCACCCACACCCACAGGGCGTCGGCGGTGGGCGCCACGGTGAGGCCGGGCGGGCTGGCGGCATGGTGTCGAAGCGACTCGGCCGCCGCCTCCAGCTCGCCGGGATCCCGCGGGCCCATCCTGGCGCTCCACACGATCGCGGCGGTGTGCCGGCCGGACAGCTCGTAGCGCAGGCGCCCGCTGGCCCGGACGGCGGTGATCGGGGCGTGCTCGAGGATCAGATTGACCACCTCGAGCCGCTCGGTGTGGGTGCGGCTGACCAGTTGGGCCCGCTCCTCGTCCATGGCGGCATGGATCACTGCCAGCGTGTCGTCGACGAACGTGAAGATCGAGCGCGCAGTGAGATCCAGCATCTCGCTCAGGACCGCCGGATCCGAGCAGAGCGAGAAGGCGGTCTGCATCCACCGGCGCCACGCCACGTTCTGGCCGAGGCGGTAGGCCTCCAGCGAGGTGTCGTCGAGGCCGCGGCGGACGAGCTCGCGACCGATCTCCAGCGTCTCGTCGGTCTCGATCGGCCGCACCCGCGCGCCGGGATCACGGAGGTTGGCCGCGCCCCAATGGGCCAGATTGGCCCGGTTGGATGTGCGGATCGCGGCGGTCACCTGCTCGTCGAGCATCGCCTCACCCGGCTGCCGGGCCAGGACCGCTGCGTCGACCTCGTCGAACACGGCCTCGGGCTGGCTGAGCAGCTCCGCCGTGGTGTGACGGATCAGCTGGCCCACGGCGGGAGCGGGCGACGGCCAGTCCGTCCGAGGGGTCACGGGAAGGACCTTACCGCACGAGTGTACAGAGTGCACAGTCTCACAGCCCAATCCTAGGCGGAATGCCGTTTTGGATCGCCGCGATTTCGGCCATCCTCATGCTAGACATGAACGAGCCCGTGCCACAACACTTCGACGTCCTGATCATCGGTGCCGGTCTGTCAGGGATCGGCTCCGCCGCCCACCTGGAGACCGAGCTCCCCGGCAAGGCCTACGCGATCCTCGAGGCCCGCGACGGCATCGGAGGAACCTGGGACCTGTTTCGCTATCCGGGGATCCGCTCGGACTCCGACATGTTCACGCTCGGCTACTCGTTCAAGCGCTGGGACGCCGCCAAGGCGATCGCCGACGGCCCGTCGATTCGAGCCTACATCCGCGAGACGGCCGCTGAGTACGGGATCGAGCGACACATCCGCTACGGCCACCGGGTGGTGCGGGCGGAGTGGAACTCCGAAAGCGCCCTCTGGACCGTGGACGCCGAGACGGGTGGCGAGCGTGGCTCGCTCACCGCGAGCTTCCTGCACTGGTGCAGCGGCTACTACAACTACGACGAGGGCTACAGCCCCGTGTTCCCTGGAGCCGAGTCGTTCAGCGGCCAGATCGTCCACCCGCAGCACTGGCCGGAAGATCTCGACTACTCAGACAAGCGGGTGGTGGTGATCGGCAGCGGCGCCACGGCGGTCACGCTGGTGCCGGCGATGGCGCCAGACGCCGCGCACGTGACGATGCTCCAGCGCTCGCCCAGCTACATCGTCTCGCTGCCAGGGGAGGACCCGGTGGTGAACTGGGCGATCCGGCACCTGCCGCGCAAGCTGGCCTGGCAGATCGCGCGGTGGAAGGCGATCACGGTGACGGCGCTGAGCTACCAGCTGAGCCGCCGGCGGCCGGAACTGCTCAAATCGATCCTGTGGCGCGGGCTGCGACGCGAGCTGCCGGAGGGCTACAACCTCGACCCGGACTTCAAGCCCCGGTATGACCCGTGGGACCAGCGTCTGTGCGTGGTCCCGGACGGCGACCTGTTCCAGGCGATTCGCAGTGGGCGGGCAGACGTGGTCACCGACGTGATCGACGGCTTCACCGAGCGCGGGATCCGACTGGCTTCGGGCCGAGAGCTCGAGGCGGACGTGGTCGTCACCGCCACCGGGTTGAACGTCCAGCTGCTCGGCGGCGCCACGCTGATTGTCGATGGCCGCGAGGTGGCGTTCGGCGACACGGTGGCCTACAAGGGAATGATGTTCAGCGGCGTCCCGAATGCCGCCCTGGCGATCGGCTACACCAACGCATCCTGGACACTGAAGTGCGATCTGATCTGCGAGTACGTGTGCCGGCTGCTGAGCTTCATGAATGAGCGCGGGTACGCGTACTGCGTGCCCGTGGCGCCGCCCGGGGGCGAGCCGCTGGCGCCGCTGATCGACTTCAGCTCGGGCTACGTGCAGCGGTCCATCGCCGCCCTGCCCAAGCAGGGGTCACGGCCACCCTGGCGCCTGAACCAGAACTACTTCAGGGACATCGGCATGTTCCGGCGGGAGCCGCTCGAAGACGAGGGCATGCGCTTCGTCCGTCAGGCGGACACTGCCGCGGACAAGCCCGCGGCCGAGGTGCTGGCCGCGTGAGCCGGGTCCCCTGGCCGGTGCGCAGCGTGGCGGCCGGAGCGGCCGGCACGGCGGCACTGAGCGCGTCGTATGTCCTCGAGCGCCGTCTACGACGGACCCGGCAGGCCGACTACGACGACAGCCTGGTGCCGGGCGGGATCGTGTGCAGCATCCTGCACCTGCACCAAGTCACTGGCCGTTTCGAGTACGACGCGGGGCTGGGGTTGCGGTGGACGTACGGGTCAGGGTTCGGGCTGCTGCACGGCTGGCTGCGGCGGCGCATCCAGGAGCCGTGGGCGAGCGTCGGCTTCGGGGGCGTCCTGCTGACGATGACCTTCACGATGTTTCCGCTGCTCGGACACACGCCGCCGCCGTGGCGCTGGCCGCGCGGCTACGTGACCAGCGAGCTGCTTACCCACGGCGCCTACGTGGGGACGGTGGCGCTGGTGGACGGATTGGGCTCCAGCGGCTAGGACTGACGGATCCCGCGGCTAGGACTGACGGATCCAGAGACTAGGACTGACGGGTGGGGACCCTGGTCTCCACCTGCTCCTGCGGGTGGTACTTGCGCTCCTCGGCATAGGCCTGCAGCACCCGCTGATCGGCCTCGGTGGCGGGCGGCCCGGTCAATGAGCGGGGGTAGAGGCCGTGCTTGAGGACCACGTTGATCTGCGCGCCCAGCATCGTGATCACGCCCTGGAGATAGAACCACCACAGGATCGTGATCACTGTGGCGAACGTCCCGTATGTGGACTGAGCGCTCTTCAGATGGCGCGAGATGATGAACGAGGACAGCTCCGTCAGGATGAAGAAGACGAGGCCGGAGAACACCGCTCCAGGCAGGACGTCCCAGGCAGAGATCTCCCGGTCGGTGAGCATCCGGAACGCGGCGACGAACAGGCCGACGTCGAGCACGATGGCGATGAGCAGGCCCGCGATGCGGCCGGCCACGCCCAGATTGAGCCCGGTCGATGACCCGGTGACGAAACCGGAGATCAGGGTGCTGATGACCAGCCCGACGCCCAGCGTGCCGAGGATCCACAGGCTGCGCAGGATCTGCTCCTTGAGACCGGCGCGCTCGTGCATGGGGATCTCCCACACCGAGTTGAAAGCGGTCTGCACCGTGCGCACGACGCCGATCCCGCTCCACAGGGCGGTCAGCAGACCAACGAGGAGTGCCCACCAGGAGCCGGTCAGGCCGTGGATCGTGCTCGGGTTGAGCAGCGGGAACAGGTTGGCCACATGGGTGAGCACGCTGTCCCTGTCGCTGGCCGGCAGGACCCAGCCCAGGATCGTGATCAGCACCATGAACAGCGGGAAGATCGAGAAGAACGCCCAGAAGGCGATCATCGCCGCCAGGTTGGTCGACTGATCCTCCTTGAACTTCTTGAAGGCGGCGACGCCGACCGCGAGCGGCTTGCGGCGCTTCTGGAACATGTCGAGCTTCGCGACGGCAGCCATGGCTAGTAGCTAGTCCGCCTAGGCCGTCGTCTCGGGCGGTGACAGAGCGCGAAGGCGCCGGGTGGCGGCCGTCAGGACCGTCCGGCGCTTCCTGTGCGTCTGCTCGTACAGTTCCAGCAAGGCGAGCTCGGCCTGATTTGCCTGCTCGATCCGGCTGATGACCCCGGTGGCGTTCATCTGGGCGTATCCCTCCCACGGTTCGTCGATGTCAAGCTGGGCGCCAGCTCCGTCCTCGGCTCCCGGCTCGGCGAACTCGGCCACCACCTCGTCCTCGTCCGCGAGCGTCTTGACGACCTCCTGCTCGTGGGTGAGGGGGCTGGCGGGCTGCGCGCCGGGCGGGATGACCGGGGCGGATCTCGCCGGTGGGGGAGATGGGGTCGTTGGGCCCGGGCGGCCAGCGGAGTGGCCGTTGACACGGGGCGGGGCGGGCTGCCGAGGTCGCGGTGCGGGAGCCTCTTCTGAGGCCGTTTCGGTGGATCGTTGGGGTGGGGAGGTTTCGCTGGACTGACCACCCGGACGGAGCAGGTCGACGGCGGTGCCGGCGAGCTTGGCCGAGACGTCCAGCGTCTTGACGGAGATATCGAGGGCGGTCCGGGCGGCCCCGAAACCGAGGCGGAACGGCAACGTCAGGAGTTTCTGAGTCATGCAGGGGCGCTACCCGCCGCACGCTGCGTCTGCACACGCCGGCGGCGGGAGCTTCGTCAGGCGACCGCTTCGCGCACGATGTTGGTGGTCCAGGCCACCGTCAGTGCGCACAGAGGGACGAGCACCGCGAACGCCTGCCAGATCTGGCTGGCGCCCAGATGGCCCGTCGCCAGCTCGCGGGAGGCCGCCACCAGGTCCCGGTCACTCCCTAGCCAAACTTGAGCATGTGCCGGCTGGCTATTCAAGCTTGAATAGTCAGGTTTGTCAAATATGCTGCCAGGGATGTCGGCCACTCGCCTGCTCGTCCTCGGCGCCGTTCGCATTTTCCAGCCGGTGCATGGCTATTTCGTGCGCCGAGAGCTGCTCAGCTGGCATGCCGAACATTGGGCCCATCTGAATCCCGGTTCGGTCTACAACGCGCTGCGGTCGCTGACGCGCGAGGGGTATCTGGAGGAAGCGGGCACCGAGACCGAGGGCGGCCGGCCCGCCCGCACCACCTACCGCCTGACGTCGGACGGCGAGGCCGAGTTCCTCGCGCTGCTGCGCGCCGCCCTGTGGAATATCGAGCCGTTCGAGCCGGCCATGCTGCTGGCCGCGTGGAGCTTCTCCTGGCTGCTGCGTCGCGCCGAGGTGACAGAGGCGCTGGAGCACCGCCTGGAGCAGATCGCCGCGGCCGGCCGAGCGAGCGCCTACGCGATCGAGGATCTGGCGCGGGATCCGGAGAAGCCCGCTCACGTGGCCGAACATCTCCGGCTCGTGCAGGCGCGGCTGGAGGGAGAGGCGGGCTGGGTTAGGGGCACGCTGGAGCGGCTCCGGTCCGGTGACTACTGGTTCGATGGGGAGCCAGGCCCGCCGCGGCGCACACGCTCAGATGGTGTCGGCTCGGCCCGGTCAGGGACGGCCTGAGCTCGGGGATCGCCACGCTCTCCACACTTGACTTTGCAGCACTCGGTGTGGCCGGCCTGCTGGCCGGCCTCGTCGGCAGCGCCGGCGGGATCACGTCGCTTGTCTCCTATCCGGCATTGCTGGCCGTGGGTCTGCCGGCTCGGGCAGCCAACCTGGCCAACAATGTGGCCCTGGTGGCCTGCTGGCCCGGCTCGGCACTCACCTCTCAATCTGAGCTGCGAGGCCGGGGGCGGTGGTTGCGCCGATGGGCCCTGGTGCCCGCAGCGGGCGCGGCGGTAGGGTCGGGCCTGCTGCTGGCCACCCCGGCTGGAGTGTTCTCGCGCATCGTCCCGTTCCTGATCGCGGGCGGATCGCTGGCCCTGCTGTTCGAGCCGCGCCTCACCGCGTGGCGGCGACGACGAGGATCAGGTTCGAATCAGCAACTTGGCTGGGGGTTTGCCATCCCGCTGTTCGTGCTTGCCATGTACAACGGCTACTTCGGTGCCGGAGCGGGCGTGATGACGTTGACGCTGGTGCTGGTGATGGTCGACCGGCACCTGCCGACCGCCAACGCGCTGAAGAACATGCTGATCGGCGCGGCTCAGGTGGTGTCCGTGGTGATCTTCGCCGCCAGCGGCTCCGTGCGCTGGGGGGCGGTGCTACCGCTGGCGGTGGGGATGCTGGTTGGTTCAAGCCTCGGGCCGTTGGTGGCCCGAAGGGTCCCGGCGCCGGTGATGCGCGTCGTGATCTCGCTGCTCGGGTTGGGTCTGGCCGTGCGGCTGTGGGTGGGATGACGCGGCGGCGGCCGATGTGCTGAAGATGCGGCCAGTGTGGGTCTGATCACACGCGGCTCAGAACCGCGACCAGACACCGCGTTCAGTGTTTAAACTTCTACGTTCATACGAGATCGCTCTGGCAGGGGCGTAATCGGATGCATCAACGCTGATCCGCACCGGTAACGGAGGCTCACACAATGGGATTACCGTCTGACGCGACGGTGGCCGCTACGACGCCTGTGTCGCGGGCGCCGTCGGTGGCGCCGCTAGGTTCGACGACGCCGGTCCAATCGCCCTACCTGGAGGTGATCGTTCCGGCCATCAACGAAGAGACACGGCTCGTGCCGTCGCTCCGCCGCATCGCGCGCTACCTCGCTGCCCAGGCTTATGTCGGGGCGATCGCGGTGGTCGACAACGGGTCGACTGACCGCACGGCGGAACTCGCTCTCTCGTGCGCCGATCTGGGTGTCCCGCTCAGGCTGCTCGGGTGCGCCAGGCCGGGCAAGGGCGCGGCGGTCAGGCGCGGCGTGCTGACCAGCTCGGCTCCGTTCGTGGGGTTTTCGGATGCCGACCTGGCCACCCCGATCGAAACCCTTGACGCCGTCCTCCCGGCGCTTGAGCACGGGAGTCAGGTGGTGATTGCGTCGAGGCGTTGCCCGGGCGCCAAATATGCGCAGCGCCAGCCCTGGTCTCGCCGGCTGGCCAGCTATGCCTTTCGCTCGGCGGCACGGGCCTGCGCCCGGGAGGTGGCCAGCGTGTCTGACACGCAATGCGGCTTCAAGTTCTTTGATCGCTCGGCCGCCCAGGCGCTGTTCCGAGCCTCTCGCGCCACCGGCTTTGCCTTCGACATCGAGATCCTGGCGCTCGCTCACTTGGCCGGGTACGCCATCACTGAGGTTCCCGCCCGCTGGCAGCACCAGGAGGGCTCCAAGCTCAGCATCGGCCGGGAGGCCAACCGCGTCTTCACCGAGCTGATGTGGGTCCGCCAGAACCTCAAAGGGCAACCATCGTTCGGCGTCGGTGACGAGGTTCCGATCGAGGGGGTTCTGGCGTAGTGGTGCCGGCGAGATCCGGATCGACCGCCGGCTTCTAGCTGATCATGCGCGTCCTTCATCTGGCATTCGAGGACCACCTCCGTCCCGGGAGCGGCGGCGGGTCGCTGCGCAACCGTGAGGTGAACTCTCGTCTCGCGGCTCTGGGTCACCAGATCGAGGTGATCGCCGCCAATTATCCCGGTGCCTGCTCACGAACCGAGGACGGAGTCAGCTATCGCCACTTCGGTCTGCCGTACGGGTACGCGCCGAGCCTGCTCTCCCATCAGCTGTGCCTTCCGGCGATCGTTCACGCCGTGGTCAGGCGCCGTCATCCCGACGTCGTGGTGGAGGAGTTCGCGCCCTTGACCTCGAGCCTGGGCGTCGGCCACTGGACGCGCACGCCCACCGTCGGTGTCGCGCAGGGATTCTTCGCGGAGGAGAAGGCGCGGCAGTACGGGCTTCCGCCGCGACTGCTGCTCGGAGTCCAGAGTTGGGGGACTCGAAGTCATCGCCATCTCGTCGCGGTATCCGAGGACGTCAGGCGCCAGCTGCTGTCGGTCGCACCGCGGGCCGAGGTCGCGGTCGTGGCCAACGGGGTGGATTGTGCGGCGGCAGAGGCCGCGAGACGTTCCGCGCCGCCACGGACCGGTTCGCAGATGCTGTTTCTCGGGCGGTTCGAGGTCCACCAGAAGGGACTCGATGTGCTCATAGAGGCGGTGCGCCAGGTGTCGGCCGGAGTCAGACTGCTGCTAGCGGGTGACGGCAAGGATCGTGAACGGGTGCGGGGGCTGGTGCAGACGGCGGGCGTGGAGGACCGCGTCGAGCTGGTCGGGCCCGTCCGCGGGGAGGCGAAATGGCGACTGATCGCGCAGTCTGATCTCCTGGTCCAACCGTCTCGCTACGAGACGTTCGGGATCAGCGTGCTGGAGGCGATGGCCTGCGGCACCCCAGTGGTGACCAGCGACCTGCCCTGTCTGCGCGAGCTGTTGCCGCCCGCGGCGGGAGTCCGGGTGCCGGCCGGGGACCCCGGTGCCCTGGCGGAGGCGATCAACGCAGTGATGGCTTCGCCTGACAGACGCAGCTCGATGGAGCAGGCGGGACCGACGCTCGCCGGCCGGTACGACTGGGATGCGATCGCGCGCGCCCAAGCTGCCGTCTACGCGCGGGCCGTGGAGGAGGTGTGAGCTTCCAGTCGACCACGGGCCGGCTCGAGCCCGCCTCGCTTCCCCTGACTGCCGTTCGCGTGCGGGCGACGACGCTCGCCGGCGTGGCGATCGTGGGGATTGCGCTGGTCATGCGGCTCGTGGGGCACTCCACCAACTACGACATCTTCGTCGACGAGATCACGTACGCGACGCTCGGGCGGGCGGTGGCGGAGGGGCATGGCGTGATCCTGTATGGCAACCCGTTCTTCCTGCACACGCCGGCCTTCTTTTCCCTTGAGGGAGGCCTGCTGCAGGTGTTCGGCGCGGCGCGGACCACGTTGGGTCTGGTCCTTCAGCTGAGGCTCGTCAACTGCGTGTTGGGCGCCGTCGAGTGCGGGCTGATGATGGTGCTGGTGGGTCGGCTGGTCGGCCGCTGGCCGGCGCTCGCAGCTGGGCTGTTCATCGCGGTCGACCCATTTCTCCTGCTGTGGGACGGACGGGTCACGCTGGAGACCTTGGGGATGACCACCGCCGTGGCGGGATGGCTGTTCGTGGCGGCCCTGGTTGGCTCCGAGACGGCGTCGACGGCTGGTCCCAGGACGGCCAGGGTGGCTGACTCCAGGACGGACAGGGTGGCTGACTCCAGGACGGCCAGGGTCGGCGAGCCGGAATGGCACCGCCCGCTGGAGTGGCAGGCCGTCGTCCTCGGCGGCTTCATGTTCGGGATCTCGCTCCTCACCAACGAGACCTACGCATTCGTGGGCGTGGTGCCGCTGGCGGTCCTCGTGGCTCTGGGTGCTCCGGTGAGCCGGAGGCGGTCAGGGGCGATGCTCGGCGTTGCGGGTTTCTGTTACTTCGCGTACTGGCTGACCATCGTTGCCAGCGGTCAGCTGAAGGCCTGGTGGGATCAGCAGAGCTCGGGCCTCCAGCGCGCGGCGGGCACGAAGCAGATCAGCGGCTTCAACCAAACCGGTCACGCGAGCTTCCTCTCGCGGATCACAGCCGACCTGCACCTGTACCTGGTGTCGTACCTCGTGGTCGCCGCGATCGCCCTGAGCACGGCGGTCTGGATCGTGCTCTGGTACCGCGCGGCCCGCTCCGGTCGCTCTCTGACGGCGACCCGGCGCCTGGCGATTCTCCTGTCGGCGTCCGCCCTGTTCTACATCGCCTACGCCGGCGTGGCCGGCGCGTTCGAAGAGCAGATCTTCTACATGTGCATCATGGCCGGCGTTCCGCTCCTGGCGGTCAGCGCTGACGCCGTGTGGAGGACCTACGGGCGCCGTGACCGGCGGCTGCTGCTTGTGGTGTGCAGCGCGCTTTGCGTGGCCGGACTCGCGTTTGAGCTCGCCGTGGACGCTCGCACCCGCACGACTCGGGATTCGGACTTCCCAGCGCTGGTCTCCTACGTGCGAGGGCACGTGCCGTACGGCTCGCTGGTCGACTCGACCGACGGCCTGAGCCAGTTCCTGCTCCAGGACGTGGGGATCGAGGTGGATCTCAGGATGCCGGGGGTGAGGCGGCATCCGCCGCATTATGTGGTCGTCGCCTCGGGCCTGGTCCGGCAGGGGTACGTGAAGCTCGGACCCGGTTTTGAGCGGTGGCTGGGCCGCCGGGGGCATGTCGTCTTCCGCGCCCGGGACCGAACGATCGGCGAGTTGTTGCTGTACCGCATGTATGCCCCGAGTGAGCGGCGGAGTGCTCGAGGTCACAAGCCCGGACGATGAGCGTGGAAACCGACACGAGCACCGCACGCACGTTGCCGCTGGTGGCGCGGACCGCCGGCAGACCGGTGAGGAGCCGCCGGACGAACTGGGGCGTCAACGCAACCGTGCTCACTATCGCCACGGTCGTCCTGAGCGCCGGCAACTACGCCTACTCGTTCGTGATCGTGCATTTGCTCGGGGCGCGGGAGTTCGCCCGATTCTCCGCCGCCCAGGGATTGTTCCTGGTGATCGGGAGTGGGTGCATGGCGGCAATCCCCTGGGCGATGGCCCGGTTCATCACCGAGCGAGACAGCCGTGCGGCGCGCCGGGAGGCGATGCACTTCGGGCTGTTGGCCTCGGCGCTGCAGGGTCTTCTCGCCGCGGCGATCGCCGGAGCCGTGCTATGGAGCACGGCGGGCGCGGCGGTTGGCGTGATGACTGCGATCGGCACCTTTGCCGTCTCGGTGGTGGCAGTTCCCGTCGGGTTTCTGCAGGGCATCGACAGGATCCGCGCGATCGCCGGCATCCGTGTCCTGGAATTTCTCGTCCGCGTCGGCTCTGCGCTGGCGGTCGTGATCCTGATCAGCCGCTCCGCATCCGCCGCGCTGATCGGTTATCCGATCGGAAGCGTGGCGTTGATCGCGGTCGGGCTCTATCTGGCTCGTTCCGGACTCCCGCCGATGCGCGGAGAGAGCGACACGATCCGGGTGCTGGCGCGCCAGAGCCTGAATCTCGGCGCAATTCAGGTGTTTCTGTCGATGCTCGGTGCACTGGATGGCGTCGCCGCACTCGCTGCGCATCTGGGAACCGTAGCCACCGCCAGCTATCAGGGCGCCGCTCTGCTCGGGCGGATCCCTCTGTTCCTCTCAACGGCCATCAGCCTGGCGGTGTACACGCACCTCGTCACCCCTCGCCGGCACGCCGACCTCCGGAATCGGATGGGCCAGGCCCTGTCGATGTACATGGCAGCCACCGTGCCGTTGCTGATCGCGTGCTTGACGGTGCCGGCCGGCGTCATCCACACGCTGCTGCCCGCCTCGTATGTGGACGCCGCTTCACTGCTGCGCTTCACGGCCGTCTCGGGCGCAGCCGTCGGATGGATCAACGTCATCTCCACCGCCCATCAGGCCAGAAGCCGGTTCCGGCCCGCGATCCGGATCCTGGGCATCGCTGCCTTCTGTCAGCCGATCGTGCTCATCTGCGCCGGACGGGTGGGCGGGCTCTGGGTGTTCGCCGCCGCTCTTGCGGCGGTGTCCGTCGTCGCGGCGGCCGTCCTCAGCTTCGACGCTCGGTCATGGATTCCCGTGAGGGTTGGCCTCTGGACGCCGTTGCTGGGCGCCGGTGCCGTGGGTGCCGCGTTCGTGGCGCGGATGTCGGTGGCGGCGTGGGTCGGCCTGATCGCGGTCATCGGGTTGGCCGGATTGCGCGCGATCTGGAGCGGTCTTCACGACCATGCGACCGAATCAGGAGGAAGGCCTGATGAGCTCTGAGCTTGCCTATCCGGGGTCGGTCGGTCCGCGGGTCCTGATCGTGGGCGACAGCCAGATATTCGGGCTGGGGACGAACGGGAGGACCTTGGGGAAGCTCGCCGCGGACAAGCTCGGAGCGGCAGCGGTGCTTGACGTCTCGGGCGTGAGCAAGACCGTCGCTGACACGCTGGCCGACGCTGATCAGATCCGGGCGTTCAGGCCCTCCGTCGCCGTCCTCTGCTGCGGAGGCACAGAATCGCTGGTTCACGCCGGTCCGGTGGTCCAGCGCCTGATTGAGCGCTGGGCTCCGCCCACCTGGCACGGAGTGAATGGACTCGATCCCAGGCCCTACTACTCACGCCGGCTTGGCCGGCGAATCCGGCAGCGCATCACCTCGAGACTGAAGGTCGCGGTCAAGCGCGTCGTCGTCCACGGGACCGGCGGACAGCGCCGGATTCCCGTGGACGAACTCCGGCGCGACCTGCAGGCGCTGCTGGCGCTGCTGGCGGAGACCGGATGCCTGTCGGTGTTCGTGAGCATGTGGGAGGCCGACGACCGCTTGTTTCCGCGGACCGGCCGGGCGATGGCCGAGACCCAGACGGTTTTGGCGCAGTGCATTGCCGAGCATTCGCACGCGATCCTCATCGATGCTTGGCGTGCGCTCGATTACTGGGGCGACTTCCAGGAGGACCACCTGCATTTCAACGAGGTGGGACACCGCCGGATCGCCGGTCTGGTGGTCCAGGCAGTCCTGCCGGCGACTCAAGCCGACGGGACGCGGGAACGCGATTCAGGAGCGCGGACCGTCCTCGCCGGCGCCGGTCTCACTACCCCGCCCGGGCCTCATCCGCCTGGACCACTTCCGGGCTCGGCGGCTGATCGGGCAGATCGCCGAGCAGATCGTGTGTGAGGGCGACTGACACGGAGGCGTCCGGATCGAGCCCGAGTCGCTCCAGCGCCCGGTCGGCACCTACTTCATCGGTCCCGTAGAGCAGGCCGATCAGCCGCGTCGGCGTCCATCGCCAGTCGTCCGTGAGGCGCTGCCCCTGGAGCGGGCGGTGGACCCACTTCGTCGCCCGGTCGGCGCTGATCTCGACCCGGGTGACCAGATCAAGGGGCTCACGGGTGGGTCGCCCTGTGAGCAATCGGTCCGATTCGCTGCGCAGCAGCTCCGATACGCGCCTCCCGGTCCGGTTCCAGCCGAAGTTCGCCGACCAGTCGCGGCAGCGAGTGGCTGCCGCGGCCAGCTGGCCCGGCTCTTGGAGGCGTTGAACTGCGTCGACGATCGTCTCGGCTAGCGAATCCTCGGCAGACACCAGCCAGCCGGTGGCCCTGTGACGGACGGCGTCGCGCAGGCCGGGGACGTCGTAGGCGATGGCCGGCACGCCATGAGCGGCTGCCTCCAGCACTGCCACGCCCCAACCCTCCCGCTGCGAGGCGCTGAGGAAGATCCACGACTGGCTCAACAGAAGGTCTCGGTCCGCGTCCGTCACGCGCCCGTGGAGTACGACGGCGTCTTGAAGTCCCAGCCGCTCCACCTGTTGCCGAAGCAAAGGCAGCTCCGGGCCGTCCCCGACGATGTGAAATTTCAGGCCGGGAAGGGTTTGGCGGGCCTCTGCGACCGCGTCGATCGCGTGGTGCAGCCCTTTCTGGACGACGAGCCGCCCCACACTTACGATCGACGGCTCCGGTGCGGGGTCGCGTGTGTCGATTTCCGGACGGGAGATGCCGTTGGGCACGACGTAGATGGGCGCCGGGAGCCGGAGCAGGCTGCGAACCTCGGCCCGAGTGGATGGGGAGACGGCGATGATCGGGCGCCCGCGGTAGGCAATCCGGCTGGCGGGGCCCTCCAGGAATCGTCCGATCCCGGCTAGCCGCGCTCCGAAATGCAGGGCGAACTGCTCCTGATGGACGTGATGCATGAGCAGCACGACGGGGACTCGGCGTCCGACCGCGATGGGCGCAAAGAACGGGATCCCGTTCTGGCAATCGAGCACGGCGTCGATCTGCCGGCGCCGGCGACGGAGCCAGAGGTGGACGCGTGGGTACACGCTGAACCGCCCGCCCATGCGGCGGATCCGGACTCCGTCGCGCTCCGATTCGCGATCCTGGCCGGGTGCTCGCGCGGTCACCAGCGTCACTTCGGCCCCGGCTCGAGCCAGCCATTGCGCCACCTCGGTGCAGTAGACCTCGGCTCCGCCGGCCTGCGGGTGGTCCGGATCGCGCCAGTTGACGATGGCGATCCGTCGCCCCTGCGGCCAGGCAGGTAGAACACGGTGCTCGTCCGCCTCCGGGTAGGCGTTGGGCTGGGCACCCATGCGGCGTTTTGGCTGGTTCCCCCTGAGTTGATGGCTCGGGCTAGCAAACCGCACGAACCTCGCGAGCAGGGCACGGCTGGCCAGCGCTTCTGCCCGCGCGTTCGGGTGTGCGTCTTCCCGACCACCAAGGCACACCTTGGACATAGCGGCCCGATGCTACGACATCCGTTGGCAGCGTCAGCTCTAACTGGCGGTTGGGGGTTGAGTCCTGACGGTGGCCAGCCGATTCAGTAACTATGCGCTTCTGGATCGCGGCGGCTGTCGCCGCCCTTACTGTTGCCCTGCCCGGTTCCTCCCCGGTTCTAGCCGCGGCTCACGTGCGGCCGAGCAGTCGCCACCGAGCAACCCACAGCACTCGACACGTCAGGCGCCACCGCGTGCGACACGCCTCCCGCAGACACCACCATCGCACCTCCTCGACGGTGAGCACCAAGCCGACTGGCACCAGCACGACGACGGCGGCAGCATCTGGAGCGGGCGGTGGCAGCTCCGCGCCTGTCCTGGGAACGTTCGGGATCTCCACATCTGCCCAGATGACCCAGTGGGCGGCGGCCGGCGGGAACGCCATCGTGATCCCCGTGTACTGGCAGGCCGCACAGCCGACCGCTCTCGGGCCGGTCTCGCTGTCCGCTGCCGGCAACAACGGTGACAACGTGGTCACCGAAATCGCGCACGCCCACGCAGCCGGTCTGGCCGTCTACCTGGAGCTCGATCTGCAATATCCGCCCCAGTGGGTGCTCGACCAGGTGCCTGGGTTCGTCAATCAGGCCGGCACGGCGTACACCTCCACCAACCCAGGCGCGAACGTCCGCGACTGGATCTGGAGCGCGGCGGGTCGTCAGGCTGTGGCGAGCTTCGTCTCCCGGGCGATCGGTGACCTGAAGAGCGTTCTCGGTGACGTGTCGGGCATCCGGGCCGGGGGCGGGATGTACGGAGAGCTCCAGTTCCCGATCGACGGGTCCAGCGTGAATGGACAGCCGTCTTACTGGGGCTACGGTCAGGCGGCCCAGTCCGGCGTGGGCATCGCGTCCGGAGAGACCGCGACACCGCTGCCAGGCTACGTCTACGGCACCGGAAGCTCGGCTCAGGACGCCGAATGGGCCAGCTGGTACCTCGGGTCGCTGGCCAGCTGGATCCACTGGTATGTGCTTCAGCTCCGCGGCGCCGGGTGGAACGGTCCGATCTACGTGCTGCATCCCTCGTTTGGCCTACGGACGAACTGGTCGCCTGAGTCGGCCGCTTACGAGCAGCAGCTTGCTCAGGGAACCGATCCCGCCACGATGATGGATGCCTACGACTCGGTGGCGAACGTCTGGCCCTGGTGCACGTGGGCTGACGACAGCGAGCCCTTCTGGACTCCTGGCGACACGATCGATTCGGATATGGCCGCGTGGCGCAAGCTGCTGGTCCTTGCGCAGGCCCGAGGCCTGGCGAGCCACATCCTGGGAGAGAACACCGGTGGGGGCGGTTCAGCCGCCATCCAGCAGTTGATGAGCGGCGCTCTGGCTTCCGGCTACAAAGGAGTCTTCTATCTCGACTACTCGTACCTGGTCACCAACGGCCTGCTCGGCGACCTGGTGTCGGAGTTCAGGGCGTACGCGCCTTAGCGCGGCGGCCGGCACCGCCTGGCGCCGCGGTCCTTGTTGACTCGCTTGGGGGAGACTCGGTGATCAGGTTTCGCTCCCTGCCGTTGACTTGCCCGTGACCGACGGCTGAAGGCGAGCCCCGGACTCGAACCGGCGACACCACGATTTTCAGAACGCGTGCCTTGCGCGGTCACCGATCGGTAAGCCCCAGCGCCGAAACGGCTCCATCGCCGATGCGATCCTCTCCGGGCCGACCTGGATCAGCTGCTCAAGACCGTCGACCCGGCGCTGTCGCCAGGGATCCAGGTGAACGGGGTGAAGCCAGCCCAGTCCCGTCAGCACGATCGGCGTGACGAGCTTTCTCTGCTCGACGAGGCTGAGCGGCCGGTTGAGGTGGCGGTGTCGCTGACCGGCATTGACACTGTGCGGCTCACGACGAAGGCGCTGCCGCGGTTGAAGCGACAGCCGGACGTTGCCATCGAGATCACCGGAAAGCCCGCGGACTACCGCGCCGTCGACGAGTCGTTGACGATCGGCGTGTCGACCGCCGACATCGCGGGCGAGCGCGACTGGTTCGACCTAGGGGTGACGATCAGCGTCGACGGTCGCGAGTTGCCGTTCGCTGACGGGGTCGTGGCAGTCGCGAGCGGTGACTTGCACATGCTGCTCGCGGGGGGCGCTTACTTCTCGCTGCTGACAGCGCCGCTGGAGTCGCTGCGGCGCCTGATCGAAGAGGTCAGAGCGCTGTCGGACTCGCCGTCGGCGGGGCTGCGGATCAGCCGCTACCAGGCTGGGCTTTGGGCCGAGCTTGCCGCGCTCGGCGGTGAGCGCACCGGACTAGGGGGACTCGAAGATCGCGTCTCGGCGCTGGGGGGACGCCTCGTGCTGGAGAGTTCGCCGGGTGGCGGCACGCGCGTGTGCGCCGTGCTGCCGGTCTCGGACCACGTCTAGGTAGGGGTTCCCCTACCCAGCCTCTCGGGAACCCGGAGCGATTTCTCTGGCAGATCCGTCTGGACGCAGACCGGGCCTGATGCGAGCGTCAAATGATTACTCCGCGACTGAAGAGGATCGAATGACAGTCACACGGCTCGCAACAAATCGGCTCGGCGCGACCGGCCTCGAGGTCACCCGCGTCGGCTTCGGCGCCTGGGCAATCGGGGGCGGTGGATGGGAGCATGGCTGGGGTCCGCAGGATGACGATGAGTCGATCGCCGCGATCCGGTATGCACTTGATCAGGGCATCAACTGGATCGACACTGCTGCCGTCTACGGCTTCGGTCACTCCGAGCAGGTCGTCGGCCGCGCACTTGAAGGCCTCGCCGAACGCCCGTATGTGTTTACCAAGGCCTCCCAGCTCGAAGGTCCCGACCACCGAGTCGTGCACAGCCTCAAGCGCGATTCGATCCTTCGCGAGGCTGAGGACAGCTTGCGGCGACTCGGAGTGGACGCCATTGACCTGTACCAAATTCACTGGCCGATCCCGGACGAGGACATCGAGGAGGGCTGGGCCGCGTTCGCCGAGCTCCGCGACCAGGGTCTCGTGCGCCACGTCGGAGTTTCCAACTTCGACGTCGAGCAGCTTGGCCGGATTCAGCAGATCGCCCCTGTCGAGACGCTGCAGCCGCAGTACTCCCTGATCGAGCCAGGAGTGGGGCGTGAGAGCCTTCCGTTCGCCGAGCACAGCGGGATCGGAGTGATTGCCTATTCCCCGATGGGCTCCGGAATGCTGACCGGAGCGATGACTCGCGAGCGGGTCGCCAATCTCCCTCAGGATGACTGGCGGCGACTCGATCAGCGCTTCAATGAGCCTCAGCTGTCGCGGAACCTTGCCCTCGTCGAGCGCCTGATGAAAGTCGCCCAGCGCCACGACACCACGCCGGGCGCGATCGCGGTCGCCTGGGCGCTGCACCATCCGGCGGTCGACGGCGCCATCGTTGGCTTCCGCCACCCTGACCAGGTCGACCCGATCCTGCCCGCGGCGACGTTGGAGCTCACCGACGGAGACGTGGCCGAGCTGGAAGGCGTCCCGCGATGAGAACATCCGCCTCACGTCGGCACATGGGCACGAAGATGGGCTTTGCCGCCGTCGCGTTCGCGCTTGCCGTCGCGATGCTCGGGACGACGCTGCCCACGCCGCTGTACGGGCTCTACCAACAGCGATTCGGTTTTTCGGAGCTGATGGTCACAGTGATCTTTGCCGTGTACGCGGCGGGCGTCATCGCCTCGCTGATTCTGTTCGGCAGGCTGTCGGACCAGATCGGCCGGCGGCGGATGTTGCTCCCCGGACTCGCGCTCTCGGCGTTGAGTGCCGTGTGCTTTCTGACCACCGGCGGAGTGCCGCTGCTGCTGGTGGGGCGTGTCCTGTCGGGACTGTCGGCGGGCATCTTCACCGGCACAGCGACCGCCACGCTGATTGACCTCGCCCCCCCGGCCCGCCGTGGCCCGGCCACGCTTGTGGCAGCGATGGCGAACGTCGGTGCACTTGGAAGTGGACCACTGCTCGCCGGGGTGCTGTCGCAGTGGGTTGGTTCACCGCTGCGGATCGTGTTCTGGGTCGACCTCGCGCTGCTTGTGCTCGCGGCGATTGGCATCTGGGCGATGCCTGAACCCATCCCGCGAGCAGCCCACCCGCAGCTGCGGCCTCAGCCCCTCAGGGTCCCGAGGGAGATGCGCTCCGTCTTCACCCAATCTGCGGTTGCGGGCTTTGCGGGCTTTGCCGTCCTCGGTCTGTTCACAGCCGTCGCTCCCGCCTTCCTTGGACAGGAGCTCGGAGTGAACAGCCGCGCGATCATAGGTCTCGTCGTGTTTGCGGTGTTCGCCGCTTCGATCGCTGGGCAGTTGATTCTCGAGTTCATCCCGGAACGGGTCGCGATACCCGCCGGGGCAAGCGCGCTGATCGTCGGCATGGGATTTCTTGCCCTCGGCCTGGCGGCCTCTTCGGCGATGCTGCTCGTGCTCGGGGGGTTGATCGCGGGGTTCGGCCAAGGGGTGAGCTTCCGGGCCGGACTGGCCGCCGTGAACGAACGCGCGCCGGCCGCCCAGCGTGGCGTCGTGGCGTCGAGCTTTTTCGTCGTGATGTACGTCGCCATCGCGCTGCCGGTCATCGGCGAGGGCATACTCGCACAGGCAGTCGGTCTGCGCGCCGCCGGCCTGGCCTTTGCCGCCGTGGTGGCCGGGCTATCTGCCGTAGTGCTGATCCTCCGGGCACAGGGCCACAGCGTCGATGCCGGGGGGCCCCGGCGGTCGGTAGTGCATGCCGGATCCACGTCGTGACGCAAGGGACGGCATGGACGCGTAATGACAATCTCCGCAACCTCAGTCAGGCCCAGCGCGGTCTTTTCGATCGGCGGCGAGGTGACCGTCCACCGACTTGGCTACGGAACGATGCAGTTGCCCGGGCCCGGTGTGTGGGGCGAGCCGCGCGACCGCGGCGCGGCAATGGCGGTGCTGCGCCGCGCGGTCAAACTCGGCGTCGACCTGTTCGACACCGCGGATTCCTATGGGCCGCTCGTCGCCGAGGATCTGCTCCGCGACGCGCTCCACCCTTACCACGGCATCACGATCGCGACCAAGGGCGGGCTCACTCGGACCGGCCCCGGCGAATGGCATCCCGTCGGTCGTCCCGAGTACCTGCGTCAGTGCGTGGAGATGAGCCTGCGTGCCCGGCCACGGTTAGGTTAGTTGTCGGGAGTATTGCGGAGGTAGGTGAGAACGGCGAGAACGCGTCGGTGTTCGGTTTGGCCCGGGTCGAGTTGGAGTTTGTGGAAGATGCTGGTGACGTGCTTCTCGACGGCAGCTTGGCTGACCAGCAAGGTTTGGGCGATGCCGTGGTTGGATTTGCCTTCGGCCATGGCGGCCAGGACATCGCGCTCCCGGGGACTGAGACTATCCAGCGGGCCGTTGCGCCGGCGGCGGCCGAGCATCCGTCCGACCACTTCAGGGTCCAGCGCGCTGCCGCCGCCGGCGACGCGGGTGACCGCGTCGATGAAGCTCTCGAGGTCGCCAACGCGTTCTTTGAGGAGGTAGCCGACTCCTTCGGCGCGCTCGCCGATTAGATCCAGGGCATAGCGCTCCTCGTAGTACTGGGAGAGGACGAGCACTCCAATTCCGGGTCGTTGTCGTCGCACGTCGATCGCCGCCCGCAAACCGTCGTCCGTATGGCCTGGAGGCATGTTGACGTCGGCGATCACGACCGACGGTCGGTGCGCAAGCGCCTTGCGCAGCAGATCCGGAGCGTCGCCAGCTTGGGCGACGACCTCAAAGTTGGCGTCGGCCAGCAGTCGCGCGATGCCTTCGCGCAGGAGAACGTCGTCCTCGCCGATCACCACCCGCAGTGGATCTGGCATAGGGCAACCGTAGCGCGAGAAGTGGCCCTGGCGGTCATGACCGGCCAACCAGCCGCGCCAGCGGCGCTCCCGGAAGGTCGGCCTTGTTGACAAACCCGTGCGCCCCGGCGCGCCGGGCCTCCTCAGTGGTGGTGATCTCCCCATCGATCGAGGTGAGCACGATCCGCGGGCGCCAGGGCAGCGCCGATAGCTTGCGCGCGAGCGTGATCCCGTCGCCATCGGGCAGCTCGACATCGAGCAGGATCGCCGAGGGCTCCAGCCGGGTGGCCGCGGCCAGGGCGGCCGCGACGCTGTCGGCCTCCCCGACCACGTTCAGGCAACAGGCAACCAGCAGCCGCCCGGCCAGCTCGCGGAACTCCGGGTCGTCATCGACCACCAAAACCGATCCACTCATGCAAACATCATCGCGCTCCCGCCGCGACCACAAGGTAGGGAAACCCAGAAACCAGCCGGTCAGTAGGGCTTTACTACCCGGCTCGGCTCACTCCGCGGGCGTTCGCGCTGCTGCAGGTGCGCGAACCCGCCTGAGCCTGCCCCCGGTGGGGGAAGCCAAACCCCGCCGGAGGTAGGGCTGCCCCTACCCGGGCTCTCCAGGACAAGGGAGCTATGTCTCCGGCCGAACCGTATGTACGCGTAGCGCTGCCGATGGGAACCTGGCGTCTCCTCCCCCCGCCGTGCACCGTGACCCGTCTCCTTCCCCAACGATGACCTCCTCCGTCACCTCGATTACCACGGTCCCGCCCCCCACCCTGGGCGAGGCACTCGAGTGTGACCGCTTGGAGCGTCGCGCGAGACGGGTCACGGTCGCGGTGGCGGTGCTGCGCGAACGCGTGCGCCGGCATCGCCCCGAGCTCGACACGCCCCCCCAGCAGCTCCTAAATGCGATCGCCGATTTCGAAGCGCAGATCGAGGTGCTGAACGGGCGGCTGCGAGATCTCGGTCGTATCCCGGTGTCGATCCAGGTCCAGGAAACGGAACGGCCGAAATGAGTGCGGTTCCGATCTACACGTCAGTTCACCGCTCGGAGATCGATGAGCTGTTAGATGGCTATGTCTTCTGGCGCGAGGCATGTGGGGCGGTCTGGCAGACGCACGAAAGGTGGATCGGAACCGATCGTGGAGAGCCGTGGCTGGCCTGCGCCGCGTCCCTCGCGGCCCTCGACGGCGAACAGCTCGCCGCGGGTAAGTACGCGCGCCACACCGAGCGCGTCGCACGGCTCTCCATATGAAGCCGAACGGGTCCTGGGCGGCGAGCAGTCCCAGACGCTCGGTTGCTGCCGTGTTGGTGGCGGCGGTGATCGCGTCGGCCGCGGTAACGGGTCTGCTGTATGCGGTCCGGGTCACGGAAGCGGGCCAATCGTTGGACGCGACCTCGCTTGACCGGAGCGCCGGTCCGAAGGTGATCGCGATCGATACGACCCGGACGAGTTCGCCCTCGGGGACCGTCATCAAATTCCAGCCCGTCCGGACCGCCAGCGTGCGCGGGACCAACGCTTCGCACAACGTTTCTGTTTTGCATGTCAATTCCTCTGGTCTGACGCCGCATCCTCTGCCGTTGGGAAGCGTCCAGTCGCCGGTCTGCGGCGACCCGCACCCGGTCACCGCGAGCAGATCGAACCGGTTCAACCTGACGGCCACGCTCGCCGGCCAACCCAGCCGGCCCCACACAGGGTGAGGACGATGCGCCGATTCAAAGAGCACGAAGCCAGCGGTCGTCGCGACGGGTTGAGTCGGGACGTGAAGATCGTCGCCGCGGTGGTCGTGCTTGGCGTAATCATGTCGGTGCTCGACACGACGATCGTCAACGTCGCCCTGGATACGCTCTCGCGCGAGCTGCACTCGCCGCTCAGCACGATCCAGTGGGTGTCCACGGGCTACCTGCTCTCGCTGGCGATGGTGATCCTGCTGGCCGGATGGCTATCGGAGCGGTTCGGCTCCAAACGGGTGTGGATGGTTTCGGTGGCGGGGTTTGCTGTGGGCTCCGCATTGTGCGGGATCGCGTGGTCGGCCGGATCCTTGATCTTCTTCCGTGTGTTTCAGGGCTTTGCCGGCGGTTTGATCATGCCGGTTGGGATGAGCGTGCTGGCCCAGACGGCCGGCCCTCGGCACATGGGACGGGTGATGTCAGTGATCGGAATGCCGATGCTGCTGGGTCCGGTACTCGGTCCGGTGCTCGGAGGGCTGATCGTCACCAACGCTCCATGGCAGTGGATCTTCTACGCGAACGTGCCGATCGCCGTCGTGTCGCTGATCCTCGCCGCGCGGCTCCTCAATCCCGGCCAGGGACGTGCGGACGCCGGTGGCCTGGACTGGCTCGGCGTGCTGCTGCTCTCACCGGGGCTCGCCGCCGTGGTGTTCGGCCTGGCGGAGACCGAGTCAAGCGGCGGCCTGAGCGCCACGATCGCATGGGGTCCGATCGCCACCGGCCTCGTGCTGATTGGACTGTTCGTGCGCCACGCGCTGCGGACGCCGAGCCCGCTAATCGAGATGCGCCTGTTCCGCTCGGTCGGCTTCAGCGCGGCGGCCGTGACCACGTTCCTGCTCGGCGCAGCGCTATTCGGGGCGATGCTGCTGCTTCCGCTCTACTACCAGGTCGACCGGGGCGAGACCGCGCTCGGCGCAGGCTTGTTGATGGCGCCGCAAGGGATTGGAGCGGCGCTGATGATGCCAATTTCCGGCCGCCTCACCGATCGCATCGGAGGAGGCCGCGTGGCGCTGTTCGGCATCTCCCTGATGACCCTGGCCACGGTTCCGCTCGTCGCCGTGGGGCCCACCAGTTCCTACGCCTGGCTCGCGGTCGTGCTGCTCGTACGCGGCATGGGTTTCGGCTGCTCGATGATGCCGGCAATGGCCTCGGCGTACGCCGTGCTGCACCGAGATCAGGTCCCCGAGGCGACGAGCCTGCTCAACACGCTACAACGAGTCGGAGGATCGATCGGCACCGCACTGCTCGCCGTCGTGCTCTC
>DASZMP010000064.1:0-14975 GCA_035551795.1 Solirubrobacteraceae bacterium
CACCGATGCACCGACCAAATTTGTGGTTACCGACCGACGCGCGTGGGTAATAAACCCCGGTTGGGTCGGAGTCGGAGAGACAGAGAGAGGAATAGCTTCGGGTGATGCGCCACGTCGGTGTAGTCGTGGGACTCCTCGCAACGGCGGTGCTTCTGGCTGCGTGCGGCTCATCGAGTAAAGGGCCGGTGACGCTGAACTGGTACGTGTTCCCGGAGCCATCCGGATCGTTCGCCAAGGCAGCCTCGGACTGCTCGGCTTCCTCGGGCGGCAAGTACAAGATCGCGATCGACTTCCTCTCCAACGCGTCGGACCAGCAGCGCCAGACGCTCGTGCAGCGGCTGGCCGCGGGGGACCCGTCGATCGACATCCTGGCGATGGACGTTGACTGGACAGCTGAGTTCGCCTCCGCTGGTTGGATCCGCCCGTGGACTGGCGCCAACGCAGCCGCCGCTTCCAAGGGAGCGCTCCCGGGCCCGCTGAAGACCGCGACGTACAACGGCAAGCTGTGGGCGGCGCCGATCAACTCCAACACAGAGCTCCTCTGGTATCGCAAGGATCTCGTGCCTCATCCACCCAAGACCTGGACCCAGATGATCGACGACGCGATCCAGCTGGCCAAGGAGGGCAAGCCCCACTACATCGAAGAGCAGGGCGCGAAGTACGAGGGCTTGGTGGTGTGGTTCAACTCGCTCGTCGACTCGGCCGGCGGCGGGATCGTTGGTTCGGGCAACAAGGTGATCGTCGGCCCGTCGACCAAGACCGCGGCCGAGATCATGAAACGGCTGGCGACCTCCCCGGCCGCCGACCCGGGCCTGAACACGTCTGAGGAGGGCCCGGGGAACAACGTGTTCGATGCGGGCCAGGCCGCGTTTGAGATCAACTATCCGTTCGTCTGGTCGGCTACGCAGGCGACCGCTCCGAGCATCTACAAGAAGATGGGATACGCGCCATTCCCCGCGGTCGTTCCCGGGACGGCGCCGAAGGTCTCGATCGGCGGCTACAACCTGGGTGTCTCCACCCACTCCCAGCACGCACAGCTGGCGTTCGACGCGGTCCGCTGCCTGATCGCACCCCAGAACCAGATCCGTGACGCGGTCAAGGGGGGCTTGGCACCGGTACTGGCGAGCATCTATGGCGAGCCGTCGTTCGACAAGGCATATCCGTTTCACCAGCTGATCAAGAACCAGTTGGTGAACTACGGAATCCGCCCACAGACGCCCGAGTACCAGGACGTGACCCTGGCGATCCAGGACACCCTGCAACCCGCCTCAGCCATCGACCCGAACGGCATCGTGATCAAGTTACGCAACGAGATCGAGACGGCGCTGAAGGGGAACGCGCTGCTATGAGCAGCGGAGCGATCGCCGAGCCTGCCGTGGCGTCTGAGCCCAGCCAGCGCCGGCATCTGAGCGACCGGACGAGGGCCGAGCGCAAACTGGCGTTCTACCTGGTCGCGCCAGCCGCGATCGTGATGATCGCTGTTACCGCGTATCCGATCATCGACACGATCGTGCTGTCGCTGCAGAGGGCCAGCCTCGACCAGCCGGGCAAGAACAAGTTCATCGGCCTGGACAATTACGGCTCCGTGTTCAAGGCCCATCTGTTCTGGATGGACCTGATCCACACGGTCGTGATCACCGTCGTCAGCGTCGCAATCGAGTTCACGCTCGGGATGCTGCTCGCGCTCGCGATGCACCGAGTGATCTTCGCCCGCGGGCTGCTGCGCTCGATCGCGCTCGTCCCGTATGCGATCGTCGCGGTCGTCGCCGCGTACGCATGGCAGTACTCCTGGTCGCTGGACAACGGTGGCTGGATCCCCCGCCTGCTCGGCCTGAGCGGCGATCCGCTCTCCCATCAGTTCGGCACCTACGTGGCGATCATCATGACCGAGGTCTGGAAGAACACCCCGTACATGGCGCTATTGCTGCTGGCTGGGCTGTCGCTCGTGCCCGACGAGCTGCTCGAAGCCGCCAAGCTCGATGGCGCCACCACCTGGCAGCGGTTCATCAGGATCACGGTGCCGTTGATGAAACCGGCGATCCTCGTGGCGGTGCTGTTCCGCACGCTCGACGCGTTCCGGATCTTCGACGTGATTTACATCTTCAGCCAGGGTGCCAACAACACCGCGTCCCTGTCGCAACTGAGCTACAGCACGCTGTTGGAGCGCCTCAACCTCGGCCTGGGCTCGGCGGTCTCAGTCGTCCTGTTCGTGATCGTCGGGTTGATCGCGGTGGTGTTCATCAAGGGCTTCGGGGCAGC
Organism: Solirubrobacteraceae bacterium; assembly: GCA_035551795.1. Classification (GTDB taxonomy): domain Bacteria; phylum Actinomycetota; class Thermoleophilia; order Solirubrobacterales; family Solirubrobacteraceae; genus Palsa-465. The sequence continues at coordinate 2,260 of DASZMP010000064.1, forward strand.
GGCCAACCCGGCGGAGGCGGCAAACTGATGAATGTCAAGTCCAGGCAGCGCACCGGATGGTCCCTCGCGTTCGTCGTCGTGGTGGTCGTGTCGTTGGTGCCGGTTTTCTGGCTGCTCATGCTGTCGCTCAAGACACCGGCGTCGGCGACGGACGGCTCGTTCATCCCGCACCACTGGACGCTTGACAACTACAAGGACATCTTCTCCCAGAGCGTGTTCACCGCCGCGCTGCGCAACTCGATCGGCATCGGGCTGATCTCCACGGCGCTGGCGGTGCTGCTCGCTTCGTCGGCGGCCTACGCGATCGCGCGGCTGGATTTCCCCGGCAAGCAGACGATCCTCGCGGTCGCGCTGATGGTGACGCTGTTTCCGCAGGTGTCGCTCGTCGGACCGCTGTACAACCTGTGGCGACAGATCGGGCTGTTCAATACCTGGCCGGGCTTGATCATCCCGTACCTGACGTTCGCGCTGCCGCTGGCGATCTACGTGCTGTCGACGTTCTTCCGGGAGATCCCGTGGGAGCTTGAGCAGGCGGCCGAGATCGATGGGGCGACGCCGTTTCAGGCATTTACGAAGGTGATCGCGCCGCTGGCGATGCCGGGGCTGGCGACGACGTTCATCATCGTCTTCTTGATCTGCTGGAACGACTTCGTGTTCGCGATCTCGCTGACCGCGACCAACGCGGCGATGACGGTCCCGGCGGCGATCGCACAGTTCCCCGGCGTATCGCAGTTCACTCAGCCGATTGGCGATATCGCCGCGGCCGCGATCGTCGTCACCGTACCCGTCATGGTCCTCGTGCTCCTGTTCCAGCGGCGTATCGTCGCCGGCCTCACCGCAGGCGCCGTCAAGGGATAAGGAGGAGCAGCCAATGGCCAGGATTGCCCTGGAGCACATCACCAAGCGCTACGGCGACGGCTTCGAGGCCGTCAAGGATCTCAACCTCGACATTGCCGACGGCGAATTCATGATCCTGGTCGGGCCGTCGGGGTGCGGGAAGTCGACCGCGCTGCGAATGGTCGCGGGCCTGGAGGACATCACCGCCGGCGAACTGAAGATCGGTGGTGAGCTCGTCAACGACAGGACCCCAAAGGACCGGGACATCGCGATGGTGTTCCAGAACTATGCGCTGTACCCGCACATGACGGTGCGCGAGAACATGGGCTTTGCCCTGAAGCTCGCCAAGGCACCCCAGGAAGAGATCGACAGGAAGGTCAACGAGGCCGCGCGGATCCTCGACCTTGAGCAGCACCTCGAGCGCAAGCCCGCGAACCTCTCCGGCGGACAGCGTCAGCGCGTCGCGATGGGCCGTGCGATCGTGCGCAACCCGAGCGCATTCCTGATGGACGAGCCGCTGTCGAATCTCGATGCGAAGCTGCGCGTGCAGATGCGAACCGAGATCTCGCGCATTCAGCAGCGGCTCGAGACGACCACCATCTACGTCACCCATGACCAGACCGAGGCGCTGACGCTGGGTGATCGGATTGCCGTTATGCGTGCCGGCGAGCTCCAGCAGGTCGGTCCGCCGAGCGAACTCTACGGCCGGCCCAAGAACCTGTTCGTGGCCGGCTTCATCGGATCCCCGTCGATGAATTTCCTGGGCGGCGAACTGGACGGCGACAACGTCAAGCTGCCGATCGGAGAACTGAGAATCCCCGACGTGCTGCGCCGACGGCTCCAGTCGGGACCCGGCGGCGGCCGCGGCGGCGTGATCGTCGGCCTGCGACCCGAGGACTTCGAAGATGCCCGGTTGGTTGGCGATAAATCACGTGGGATCACGTTCAGGACGAAGATCGACGTCTTGGAGTCGATGGGCTCGGAGTTCTATGCCTACTTCAACCTCGAGTCCGAGAAGGTCTCCTCCAAGGAGCTCGAGGAGCTGGCCCACGATGCCGGCGCCGCTGACCTGCCCACGCAGGAAGGAAGCCAGGTCGTCGCCCGGCTGGAAGCGGCCAGCCAGGTGCGCCAGGGCGAGGAGGCCGAGCTCTGGTTCAACAGCGAGCACCTGCACCTGTTCGACCCTGAGACCGGCAAGAGCCTGCTCGGTGAAGAGTCCGGCAACGGCGGCTCCGCTCCTCCTGCCGCGGCCGACCCTTCGCAGACTCAGGGGTAGCGCCGAGCTGGCGCTAACCTCGGCGCCGATGCCCACCTCCCGGCGCTCGACTGGTATGCCTGGCGTCGACGCGCAGCATGACTTCCTGCGCGTGCGGCGACGCGCCACGCTGGCGAGGTTGGCGGCGCGACTGCGTGGCGAGCCCGACGACGTCGGCGTGATCCTCCCCTACGAGGAGGTGGTGGGGGCGCTCGGCTTCGTCAGCGAGCACAGCGCCGGCTTCGCCGTCGTCGCGCTCGAAGTGATCGTCGGGACCGTCGACCGCAGCCGCGAGTTCGATCGCAGGTTCCGCCCCACCTCGGGCCGGGTCCGATCACGCTGGGAGCAGATCGACGCCGCCATGCGGCGTGGTGAGTCGATGCCGCCCGTCGATCTCGTCCGGATCGGCGCGATCTACTTCGTTCGCGACGGCCACCACCGCGTCTCGGCGGCTCGCGCGCTTGGCCGCACCGACATCGACGCGTACGTGACCGATGTGGTGACCCGGGTCGGGGCTGAGCGGACGATCACGCTCGCCGACCTGCCCCTCAAGAGCCACGAGCGGGTGTTCTTCGAGCGCGTACCGCTACCCGATGACGCCCGCGCTGAGATCTCTTTGTCTGACCCGTGGGCGTACGGCGAGCTCGCCGAAGCCGTGGAAGCGTGGGGCTTTCGCAGCGTTCAGGATCGTGGTGAACCGATCAATCGTCGCGAGGCGGCGTACATGTGGCTCCAGAACGAGTACCGGCCCGTGGTGGAAATGCTCCGCGACGCCGACCTGCTCGGTAAGCGGACCGAGACCGAGGCCTACATGCGGATCAGCGCCGAGCGCGACCGACTGGTTCGCACCCATCGGGACGAAGACATCCTCGCGCGCGTGATCGAGGACGAGGGACGCCGCCGACGCGGTCGACGCTAGCCGCGCCCCGAAATGGGGCCGGGGCCGCCTGGCGTAACCTCGCCGTATGACTGAGTCGTTCGTCCCAGATGACTTCGTTGTTCCGCTCGCTCTTGCGGGCCCGGGCTTCCGCTTGGAGCCACTCGGGCCTCAGCACAACGAGGCCGATCACGGTGCCTGGATGTCCAGCATCGACCACATCCGCAACACACCGGGCTTTCCGGATGGTCGATGGCCGCCCGTCGGCGGGCTCTCCCTCGCCGAGAACCTGCGGGACCTGCAGCGCCACGCGGAAGACTTCGAACGGCGCGCGGGTTTTACATACACGGTCCTCAATGATGCCGACCGGGTCATCGGATGCGTGTACATCTATCCGTCGCGGGCGGATATAGGAGTCGCGGAAGTGCAGTCCTGGGTCAGCGCAGATTGCCCCGAACTAGATCTGCCACTGCACGACGCCGTGACGAGCTGGCTCGCGACGCGTTGGCCGTTCACGGACGTCCGGTACCGCCCCACGGGCTAGCCAGACACCGGTCGACTCGTGGAGCCACGGATGAGCCGACGAGCGAACTGCCCGTGTCCATGTAGAGCTGGCAGCCGGATGGGACGTTAGGACAGCAAGCGCACGGGTTCGATCAGCCCGTCGACGCCCCGGCGAAAGATGGCCGCAGCGTGGATGTCGCCCGCGGGATGACCGCTGACCTACTCTCGTCGATCACGTAGTAGCCAACGCGAATACGGGTCCTGATTTCGACCCTAAGGCTTGGGGCGGCTGCAAAAAAGGCCGTGTAACGCTCTCGTAGCTCCGCGCGACCGCGCATGCTAACCCGGTTCAGACCGTCCTCGATGACGACGGTCTCGGATAGCACCCGATGAACGCCTCAACATCGTGGTTGTTATAAGCAGCAACCTGACGTTCGACCGGGTCATCCGAGATATCGGACACCGCTCGCCAGCGTACTGAGAACGAGTCATCGCAACCGCAACCGTGCATTAGGGCGCCCTAAGTAAGGATGCTACCGTGGGACGAGATGCCCGAGCGGCGCCTCCTTTCCACCACCGTCACCAATGCTTGCTGGCTGACCCCGGGGATGGTGCGGATCGTCGTCGGAGGCGACGACCTCCAGGGCTTCGGCGCCGGCGCCTTCACCGACCACTACGTCAAGTGCCGGTTCGGCGACAGGATGCGCTCCTACACGGTTCGCGACTGGGATCCGCAGGAGCGGCTCCTGACGCTCGATTTCGTCGTCCACGGCGATCGTGGCATCGCCGGACCGTGGGCCGCACAGGCCAAGCCGGGCGACACCCTGGAGCTCTCGGGTCCCGGAGGTGCCTACGCGCCCTCCGCGGAGGCCGACTGGCACCTGATGGTCGGCGACGACGCCGTGATCCCGGCGATCGCTGTCTCGCTTTCGCGCGTCCCGGCGGGAGTTCCGGTCGTCGCCATCCTCGAGGTGGCCGGAGCCGATCATCGTCAGCCGCTGGCGTCACCGGGCGATCTGGCGGTCGTATGGCTTGACCGCGCACGCGGCGCCGGCGAGGATCCCTCGCTCCAGCTCGACGCGGTTCGGGCGCTTTCACTGCCCGCCGGCAGCGGTCAGGCATTCGTTCACGGAGAGGCCACCGCGGTCCGCCTGATTCGACGCCACCTCGTAGTCGAGCGTGGCCTGCCGCTCGAATCTCTCTCGGCGACCGGTTACTGGAAGCTGCGCCGGACAGACGAGGAGTGGCGTGCCGAGAAGCGAGCATGGCTCGCGCAGGCCGAGGCGGACCTCGGCGCAGGATCCGCCGCCGGGGCAATGGAGGGACTGCCGGCCAACATGTCTATGGGCCCGGGCTAAAGACCACTTGCCCTTCCGCCCGCATCCCCACACGCTGAGGCAACCTGCTTGAATGCCGGCGATTGGAGGTCGACCCCGCCGAGCCCGGGGTTGAGCTGTCCAGCTGAGAACGTGGGCGACGGGCAGCCGGCGAGTGGCGATCAGCTCGTCCAGCGCACCGCGGAGGTCTTCGTCGATCCGGAGACCGGCCGGCGAATGCGGGTGTGGTATGACCCGGGGACCGGTCGCCGGGAGTATCGACCGGAGTAGCCGCGTAGCGACGCCGTCCGGCTCCGCCGGACGGCGATCTAAGCTGGGCGGGCGATGAGCGCTGGGGATGCGACGTTTCCCCTGCTCGAGGCCGCCAACCTCGACCAGGTTGCGGAACTCCTGAAGGTCAACCGCTTCTTCTGGCTTGACCTGCACGACCCGACGCACGATCAGCTCAGCCGGCTCGGTGAGCTGCTTCACCTGCACCCGCTGACGATCGAGGACGTCAATGCCTTCTCTGAGCGCCCCAAGCGTGAGCATTACGACGGCTACGTCAGCCTCGTCGTCTACGGAGTCGACGAGGAGGCGGCCGCCGCCGGACAGCTGCTGCGGGAGGTGCACCTGCTGATCGCCGGCAACTGGGTGGTATCGCTCCATCCGACTCCGTTCAAAGTCTTCGACACATTGCGCGACCGGGTACGACGGCAGCCGCAACGGGAGCAGGCGCTGATCTTTCAGATTCTCGACACGGTCCTCTCGACCTACGGGCCGGTGCTCGATCGCGTCGATGACGAGATCGACGCGATCGAGGAGGACGTGATCGAGTCGGCGCGCGAGCAGAGCCTCCAGCGGATCTTCTCGCTGAAGCGAGATCTGATCGCGATGCGCCGGGTGGTCACGCCGATGCGCGACTTCTTCGCCCACGATTCCGACGAGATCACTCATCTGCCCGGCATGAGTCCCGACGACTCGCTCTACTTCCGCGACCTGTACGACAGCGTGGTCCGCACCTCGGAGCTGATCGACTCCTACCGCGACCTGTTGAGCGGCGCCACCGACATGTACCTCTCGACGGTGGCCAATCGCCAGGGCGAGATCTCCAAGCAGCTGACGATCATCGCCACGATCTTCCTGCCGCTGTCATTCCTGACCGGCTTCTTCGGGCAGAACTTCGCCTGGCTGACCGGGAACGTCCTCAACACGACGTGGTCGTTCTTCGTGCTCGGACTCGGGTTGCTGCTTGCCGCGATCGTCGGGTTCTGGGTCCTCTTTCGCCGTAAGGGCTGGTTGAGCCCGAGCCAATAGGGTTGCGCCCGCGCTGATCAGCCCGTCAGCGCCGGGAACGTGACCGTCACGGTCAGACCGCCGCCGGGAACCGGTATTGCCGCCACCTCCGCCTGGTGAGCCTGGGCGACCGCGCGGACGATCGACAGGCCGAGACCATGGTGGCCGTCCGAGCCGGTGCGGTCGCTGCCCAGGCGGCGGAACGGCTCGAACAGGCGATCCACCTGCTCGGATGCAATCCGCTCGCCGGTGTTGCTGACGGTGAGGACGGCTCGGTCGGACAGGCTGTGCGTGCGAACCTCGATCCGCCCGCCCGGGCGGTTGTAGCCGATCGCGTTGTCGATCAGGTTGTGGACCAGCCGCTCGGTCAGCGCGCGGTCTCCGCTGATGAGCACCGGCTCGAGCTCGGTGATGATCTCCAGTCCCTCAGCCGCCGCCGATGCGCCGGCCAGGGCGACGTCGATCACCGAAGCCAGATCGATGACATCCCGGCGATCGAGACCCCGCTCGCTGGTGGCGAGGGTGAGGAGCGCATCGAGCAGCCGCTCCTGCTCGCGCCCGGATGCGATCAGCTCCTCGCAGGTGGCTCGCAGCTTGGCCGTATCGGCGCCGGGATCGGCCAGCGCGACCTGAAGCAGCGCCCGCTCCACGGTCAGCGGGGTGCGCAGCTCGTGGGCGGCGTTGGCCACGAAGCGCCGCTGGGTGGCGAACGAGGACTCCAGCCGGCCGAGCAGGTCGTCGATGGTGTCGCCGAGCTGCTTGAACTCATCGTCGGCTCCGGTCAGGGCCAGGCGCTGGTGCAGGCTCCCGGCGGAGATCGCCTGGGCGGCCAGACTCATCTGGCGCAGCGGGCGCAGCATCCGTCCAGCCACGAACCAGCCGAGCGGTGCCGAGATCACGGCCGTCAGCACCAGGGTGATCCAGGCGCCACCGAGCAGGCGGTTCACGTCGGCGGTGTGCTGCTGAGTGGCCGCCGCGTGCGCCACCGTGGCCCCCGCAGCGCCGACGGGCGCGGCCGAGGCGGACGATGCGGCGACCGAGCTCTGCCCGGTGCCGATGGCAAAGATCAGCACCACGATCACCGTCCCGAGCACCAGGAACATCCCCGAGTAGATCAGCGACAGCCGCAGCCGAGCACTGCGCGGGGCCAGGCGCCACAACCGGGCGGTGCGGTCAAGCCGGATCGGCGTCACCGTCATATCCGGTACCCAGCTTCCCGGACCGTCTCGATCACCGGTGGCTCTCCCAGCTTGGAGCGCAGCCGGGCCACCGTGGTCTTGACGGTGCTGGTGAACGGGTCGGTCGCCTCGTCCCACACCCTGACCAGCAGCTCCTCGGCCGAGACCACCCGGCCGCCGGCGGCCATCAGGCACTCCAGGAGGGCGAACTCCTTGGGCGTCAGCTCCAGACGCCTGGCTCCGCGGAAGGCCACGCGGCGAGACGAGTCCAGCTGGATATCGCCGCGCTCGAGCCGCGGAGGCGTGGCGGCTCCCGGGCGCCGGCCCAGGGCGCGGACGCGAGCCAGCAGCTCGGCGAACTCGAAAGGCTTGGGCAGGTAATCGTCCGCCCCCAGTTCCAGTCCCTCGACGCGGTCGCTGATCGTGGTCGCGGCGGTGAGCATCAGTACCCGGGTCTCCGGATGCTCCTGGGCGATTCGGCGGCAGACCTGATCACCATGGACCCCGGGCAGATCTCGGTCGAGCACCACGACGTCGTAGGGCGTCAGGACGACCCGGCTGGTGGCGTCGGAGCCGTCCAGACTGACATCAACCGCCATGCCCTCGCGCCGCAGACCCTCGGCCAGAGCTCTGGCGAGCCGCTGCTGATCCTCGACGACGAGCACCCTCATTCGGGAAAGCATCCCTCAGTTGGGTGACAGCTGTGTGACAGATGCGGTCACCGGGTTGTCACACCCACCTGGCTACAAGTCGTGCCATGCACGTAGACAGGCTCATCTCACTCACCACGGCCGCCACGGTTCTCGGACTCGCGGCGGGCGCTTGCGGTTCGAATTCGCCCAGCCCTGGACCCGGGTCTGCCCAGGGGCCGGGTGCCGCGGCCTACGCGTTCGCCCGCTGCATGCGCGCCCACGGAGTCAGCGGGTTCCCCGATCCGATCGTCAAGACCACCGCCAACTCCGCGTCGGTCAGTCAGGTGGCGCCGGCCAGTCTCGCCTCCTCCCCGCACTTCAAGTCAGCCAACCGAGCCTGTGCTCATTTTGAGGCGGCCGGCCAGGGATCCGGGCCCCAGCGCGGCGGTCCGAGCAAGTCCGTTCTGCTCGCGTTCGCTCGCTGCCTGCGGGCTCACGGGATCACCGGCTTCCCCGACCCCAGCGGGCAGGGCCAGCTCTCCCCGGCCATGCTCAGCGCTGCCGGTGTCAACGTGCACACCCAGCAGTTCTTCGATGCCGGCCGGAGCTGCGTCGGCGTCACCCACGGCCAGATCACGGTGGGTGACGTGGCGGCGCTGGTTCACCACCAGTCGTGACGGGCAAGCCGAACGGGCACCTAGCGTGATCGGATAGGGTCGGCGCGGCCAGTCCAGTCCGACCCTTACGATCCTGAGCACCTACGTCTTCTTCCCCGAGGGCGCGTACGGCCCCACGAACAACTGTGTCGGGATCGGCGACGTCCTGCGCCGGCGCGGGCACCGCGTGGTGTTCATCGTGGAGGAGTCGTTCGCCGGCGCGCTTGAGGCCAAGGGGTTCGAGGAGCGGACCGTCCGGTTGGGGCCGGCCCCGGACGTCGAGGAGGCGCCCGGTCAATTCTGGAAGGACTTCATCCGGGACACGGCGCCCGTGTTCCGGACGCCGACCATCGAGCAGCTCGGATCGTTCATCGCGCCCACCTTCCAGGCGCTGATCGACGGAGCCAGATACGTCGATGACCGCCTGGCCGTCATCTTCGACGAGCTGGCCCCCGACGTGATCATCGAGGACAACGTCGTGGCCTTCCCGGCCATCCCGGCCAGCGGGCGGCCGTGGGTGCGCATCCTGTCCTGCAATCCCGCCGAGCACAAGGACCCCGAGGTGCCGCCCGTCTTCTCCGGCTACGGCATCGGGGATCGGGCCAACTGGGACGAATACTGGGAGTCCTACCGGCGGGCGCACGACGACATTCATGCCGGCTTCAGTGAGTTCTGCCGGGAGCGCGGAGCGCCGGCGCTTCCCGAGCTGGACTTCATCCACCCCTCGCCCCATCTCAATCTCTACCTGTATCCGCCGGAGATCGACTACCCGCGGGCCCGGGCGCTCGGTCCAACCTGGCACAACCTGGGCAGCTCCGTGCGGAGTACCGATGAGCCCTGGGAGGTTCCGGACGAGCTTGCGGGCGACCAGGGGGCGCTGCTCTATCTGAGTCTGGGGAGCCTGGGTTCCGGAGACGTTGGGTTGATGCGGACGTTGATCTCCTCGCTGTCGGCCAGCCCGCACCGGGTGATCGTCTCGATGGGGCCGCAGCACGATCAGCTGACGCTGGCCGACAACATGGCCGGCGCCGAGTTCCTGCCCCAGACCTCGGTGCTGCCCAACGTCGATCTGGTCATCACCCATGGCGGCAACAACACGGTCACCGAGTCGCTGTACTTCGGCAAGCCAATGGTCGTCCTGCCGCTGTTCTGGGATCAGTACGACAATGCCCAGCGGATTCACGAGACCGGATTCGGCCGGCGGCTGGACACGTACGAGCACAGCCCAGACGAGCTGCGCGACGCCGCTGACTCGCTGCTGAACGACGAAGCGCTGGCCACGCGCCTGTCCAGGCTGTCTGCCAGCCTGCGGGCGAACCCGGGGACCGTGCGGGCAGCCGATCTGATTCAGCAGCACGCAGGCTGACGCTCCATACAGACAAACCGGGCCACCGATGAATTCGGGCGCCGTCGCTCGTCATTGGGTTGTGAAAGCGAACAGGAGAGCCCGATGACCGACCATCTGAGCAATCGCACCCGCTGGCTGGCGCTGGTGATCCTCTGCGTGGGGGATCTGATGATCGTGGTGGACACGACGGTGGTGAACGTCGCCCTGCCGTCGATCCGGCATGCGCTGGACTTCTCGCCGACCTCGCTGGCCTGGGTGGTCAACGCGTACATGCTGACCTTCGGCGGCTTCCTGCTGCTGGCCGGCCGCCTGGGTGATCTGCTGGGGCACCGCCGCCTCTTCCTGTTCGGCACGGCGGCCTTCACCACGGCCAGCCTGGTCTGCGGTCTGTCGGTATCCCGGGAGATGCTGATCGCGGCTCGTGCCGTGCAGGGTCTCGGCGGGGCGGTCGTCTCGGCGCTGGCGTTCTCACTGATCGTCGTGCTGTTCACCGAGCCGTCTCAGCGGGCCAAGGCGATGGGTGTGTTCGGCTTCGTGATGTCCGGAGGCGGCAGCATCGGTGTGATCGCCGGCGGCGTGCTCACCGACCTGGTGGGGTGGCACTGGATCTTCTTGGTCAACCTCCCGATCGGGATCGCCGTGACGCTGGCCGGGCTGAAGCTGCTGCCCGAGGTGCAGGCGGCCACCCGGGCGCAGCGGCTCGACGTGACGGGCGCGCTGGCGATCACGGGCGCGATGGTCCTGGCCGTCTACGCAATCGTCAACGGCAACACGGCCGGCTGGACATCGGCGCAGACGCTCGGCCTGCTGGCGGCCAGCCTGGTGCTGGCCGGAGGGTTTGTCTGGTGGGAGTCCCGGGTGCCGGCTCCGCTGATGCCGCTGGCCATCTTCCGCCACCGGAACCTCAGCGCGGCCAACCTGGTGGGGATCCTCTGGGCGGCGGCGATGTTCGCGCTGTTCTTCCTGTCCGCGCTCTACCTGCAACTGGTCCTCGGATACGACCCGCTCCAGGTAGGCCTGGCCTTCCTGCCCGGCAACATCCTGATGATGGCCTTCTCGCTCGGCCTGTCGGCGCGGCTCGTGATGCGCTACGGGTTCCGCATCCCGCTCGCGTTCGGGCTGTCCGTGGCCGCCCTGGCGCTGCTGTGGCTGGCGCGGGCGCCTGTGCATGGATCGTTCGTGGTAGATGTCCTGCCCTCGATGCTCCTGATCGGCGTGGGCGGCGGCCTGGCGTTCAACCCGGTGTTGATGGCGGCGATGAGCGACGTGGAGCCGGAACAGTCGGGCCTGGCCTCTGGGATCACCAACACCGCCTTCATGATGGGCGGCGCGCTCGGGCTGGCGGTGCTGGCCAGCCTCGCCGCGGCTCGCACCCGACACCTGACCGCCACCGGACACGGCCTCCTGGTCTCGCTCACGGGTGGGTACCACCTGGCCTTCCTGATCGGGGCCGGGTTCGCAGTGGGCGCCGCCGTGGCCGGAGCGGCCCTGCTGCGCACCCGCCACGTGCCCAGCGCGCACGCGCCCGAGCCGAGCGGCGCTCCCGCCCCGGCGCTGGACGTCGCCTGACGAACGCATCACCAGGCACGCTGGCTGGCCGGCCAGCGTGCCTGCCACGCCCGATCTCAGGGAAGCGCGCCCGTGCTGCGGACCGAGCCAATTCCCGCACCCAGCAGCAGAACCAGGCCGGCGACGGCGAAGTCCAGCGTGATGTCGCGCCGCCGGGAGACGCTGCCGAGCCGGCGCCCCAGGGACGAGTAGATGGAGCTCAGCTCATCGGCGCTCTGGGCATCGAACGCCCGCGCGCCGGAGGTGCTGGCGATCTCGTCCATCAGCTGAGGATCCGGCGGCACGGCCACCGGAGGGGTGAACGGGCCGGTGTTCAGCGTGCCGTTTGGAGTACCCAGCGCCACCGTGTAGATCGGGATGTGCTCCTGCTTGGCCTGAGCGGCCACGGTCACCGGATTGGGCCCCAGGTTGGCTGCGCCGTCAGATAGCAGCACGATCGCCGACGGCGCGTGGGTGCGGCTGGCGCCGTGCAGGATCTGGAGCGCCAGCTGCAGCGCTGCACCGGTGTTGGTACCGCCGTTGGCCTGGGCCGAGGCCAGCAGCGCCAGGGCGTCGCCGTGATCGGGCACCGGCTGCTGGACGGAATCCGGGCTGGAGGAGAACGTGATCGCACCGAGGCGGACGCTCGAGGGCAGCTGGTCGGCAAATGCCCGTGCGGCGCGGTTGGCCGCGATCAGACGAGTGGGGCGGACGTCGTCGGCCGCCATCGATCCGGAGTGATCCAGCACCAGGACCACCGAGGCGTCGCCCACCGGCATGCGGTAGGGCACGCGAGGACGGGCCAGCGCAATCGCCAGCGCCGCGATCGCCGCCAGCAGCAGGGCCACGGGCACGTGCCGGCGCCAACTGGGCGTCGTCCCGACCGCCGCCTGTAACGTCGCCACGGCGGGAAACCTGATCGCGTACCGGCGGGCGCGGCGCCGGGCCAGGCGCTGGGCCAGGAGCGCCAGCGGGATCAGCAGCAGGGCCAGCAGCCACACCGGCGAGGCGACACTCATCGGATCCGCCGTCCCATCTCCACCAGCCAGTCCTGGTCGGTGGACAGGGTGACGTGGTGCACCCCCAATCGACGCAGCTCGTCGGCCACCCGCTGGCGGCGCTGGGCCTCGAGCTGGGCGAACCGCTCGCGGATGCGACCGCGAGACGAATCGACGCGAACCAGCGCCCCGGTCTCGGGATCCACCAGCGACAGCCGGCCGACCGCCGGCAACTCGGCCTCCCTGGGGTCGATGATCTCGACCGCCACGG
>DASZMP010000065.1:0-21223 GCA_035551795.1 Solirubrobacteraceae bacterium
CGAGGGACTGACCGTCGTCAATCCAGTTCGGCTGAACGGCACCTACGACGAGCGAATCGGCCCGTACGCCGGCCGCTGGGTCAAGGACACCGACCCGGACCTGATTGAGGATCTCCGCGTACGCGGGAAGCTCCTGCGCGCTCAGGAGTACGAGCACTCCTACCCGCACTGCTGGCGGTGCGGCACGCCGCTGCTCTACTACGCCAAGCCGTCGTGGTACATCGCCACCAGCCAGGTCAAGGACCGGCTGCTGGCGGCCAACGAGACGATCAACTGGCACCCGGCGGGCATCAAGCACGGGCGCTTCGGCAACTGGCTTGAGAACAACGTCGACTGGGCGCTGTCACGCGAGCGCTACTGGGGGACGCCGCTGCCGGTGTGGCGCTGTCCCGAGGGTTGCGTAAGGGTCGTGGGCTCGCTGGCGGAGCTGAAGGAGCTGTCCGGAGTCGAGCTCGACGACCCCCACCGCCCGTACGTCGACGACGTCACCTTCCCGTGCGAGAACTGCGCTCAGGACATGCACCGGGTGCCCGAGGTAATCGACGTGTGGTTTGACTCGGGCGCGATGCCGTTCGCCCAGTACGGGGCGCCCCATGTGCACAGCGAGCGCTTCGAGGCCCACTTCCCCGTCGACTTCATCTGCGAGGCGCTCGATCAGACGCGCGGCTGGTTCTACTCGCTGCTGGCCATCTCGACGCTGCTGTTCGACCGCTCCTCCTACCGCAACGTGGTCTGCCTGGGGTTGATCAACGACGACCAGGGTCGCAAGATGTCCAAGTCGCTCGGCAACACCGTCGCCCCGGACACGCTGATCGAGCGGTTCGGGGCAGACGCGCTGCGCTGGTACTTCTTCACCTCCAAATACCCCTGGGACGGCTACCGCTTCTCGATGGACTCGATCGGTGAGGCCGTGCGCCAGTTCATGCTCCAGCTGTGGAACACCTACGGGTTCTACGTGCTGTACGCCAATGCCAACGGTATCGATTTGGGCTCGATCAATCCCGCCCAACCCACCCCCACCACCGCCCGCCCAGGTTTGACCGACCTTGACCGCTGGGCTCTGTCCCGACTGCACGCCACGGTCGGCGCCGTCCGCGAGCGGATGGACGAGTTCGATGCCACCGGCGCTGGCCGGGCGATTCAGGACTACGTGGACGAACTGTCCAACTGGTACGTGCGCCGCTCCCGCCGGCGCTTCTGGGACGGCGATCCGGCGGCGTTCTTCACGCTGCACACGGCGCTGACCACCGTGGCCAAGCTGCTGGCCCCATTCGTCCCGTTCCTGGCCGACGAGATCTACGAGAACCTGGATGGCTCGGAGCCGAGCGTGCATCTGTGCGACTTCCCTTCCGCCGATGAACGCGACCTCGAGCTCGAGGAGACGATGGCCGTGGCCCGGGAGACGGTACGCCTGGGCCTGGCCGCCCGGGGTCAGGCCAAGCTGAAGGTCCGCCAACCGCTGCCCGCGGCAGTGATCGTGGCCTCACCCGCCGAGCGCCAGGCGATCCAGCGGATGGCCGATGTGGTCCGCGAGGAGCTCAACGTCCGGGAGCTGCGGTTCGTCTCGGCGGCTGACGAGCTGGTCGAGGTCGAGGTCAAGCCCAACTACCGCTCGCTCGGCCCCAGGTTCGGCAAGCAGATGCCGCTGGTCGCCGCCGCAGTGGCCGCGCTGGACGCGGCCGCGGTGTCGGCCGCACTGCGAAACGAGCGCACGGTGGCCATCGACGTCGGCGGCACGGAGCACCCCTTGGCCGCCGAGGACCTGGTGATCTCGATGCGCCCCCTCGAGGGCTACCAGCTGGAGCGCGAAGGCTCGCACGCCGTGGCGCTGGAGACGGCGATCGACGACGTGCTCCGGGTCGAGGGCTGGGCCCGGGAGATCGTGCACACCGTGCAGGCCGTCCGGCGCGACGCCGGCCTCGACGTGTCAGACCGGATAGTGCTCACCCTCGATGGGGACAGTGGCCTGCTCGAGGCGGCCAGGACCCACCAGGAATACATCGCGGGCGAGACGCTGGCGTTGGACGTGCGCTACGAGCCGGACGGGGCGCGGACCGCGGCGACGATCGACGGGCGGCCACTCGGCGTCGGCGTTGCCCGCACAGATACGCTTTAGCTCTCAGGAGAAGGGAGCAAACAGGTTGGTCTGCCCGTCCTGCGGGACAGCTGTTCGCGAGGGCGCGAAGTTCTGTAACCACTGCGGCACGCCGCTGGCGCTCGCCTGCCCGAGCTGCGGGCAGCCCTACCAGCCCGATCAGCGGTTCTGCGATGAGTGCGGGACAGCGCTTGGGGGTGGCGCCCCGGCTCCCGAGGCAGCGCCGCGCGGCGTTCCCCACACGCCGGCCCCGGCGGGCGCCGAGATGCGGATGGTTTCGGTGATGTTCGTGGACCTGGTCGGGTTCACTTCGCTGTCTGAGAAGCGGGAGGCCGAGGACGTCCGCGAGCTGCTCGGCCGGTACTTCGATTCCACCCGGACGATCATCGAACGGCATGGCGGCGTGGTGGAGAAGTTCATCGGCGACGCGGTGATGGCCGTGTGGGGCGTCCCCGTCGCCCGGGAGGACGACGCCGAGCGGGCGGTCCGGACCGCGCTCGAGGTGGTCGACGCGGTCACCGCCTTCGGCGAGGAGGTGGGCGCTGCCAACCTGCGGGCTCGAGCCGGCGTGGTGACCGGACAGGTCGCCGCCCTGGACAATCCGGGCGAGGGACTGGTGGTCGGAGATCGGGTGAACACGGCCTCCCGGGTTCAGTCGGCCGCCGAGCCTGGCTCAGTGCTGGTCGACGAGGTCACCCGCCAGGTCACCTCGGCCGCGATCGCCTACGCCGATGCCGGCGAGCACACGGTCAAGGGCAAGACGGAGCCGCTGCGACTGTGGCGCGCCGTCCGCGTCGTCGGCGGCGTCGGCGGCTCTGACCGGGAGCAGGGACTGGAGGCGCCGTTCGTCGGTCGCGAGGCCGACCTGCGGCTGCTCAAGGAGCTGTTTCACTCGGCGATCGACCGCCGCTCCGCCCGGCTGCTGGCTTTCTCAGGCGATGCCGGGGTGGGCAAATCGCGGCTACGCCGCGAGTTCTTCAACTACATCGACGGCCTCTCCAGCACTGTCCTATGGCATCTCGGACGGTGCCTCTCCCACGGCGATGGGGTGGCGTACTGGGCATTGGGTGAGATGGTCCGGCAGCGACTCGGGATCGCGGAGGATGCGTCGGCTGAGGACGCCAGCGAGCGGCTTGAGGCCGGGCTCGAGCGTTGGGTTCCCGACCAGAGCGACCGTGCTTTCATCTCCCCCCGCCTCGGGGCCCTGGTCGGCGTGGCCGAACCTGGACTGGGGCGCGAGGAGCTGTTCGCCGGCTGGCGGCTGTTCTTCGAGCGCCTGGCCGACCACGAGCCGGTGGCACTCGTGTTCGAGGACGTGCAGTGGGCCGACCCCGGCCTGCTCGACTTCATCGAGCAGCTGCTCGACTGGTCCTCCAGCAGCCCGATATTCATCCTCACGCTGGCGCGCCCTGAACTGACGGCAGGCCGTGACGCCTGGCCGGCGGGTCACCGTGGAGCCACGCTGGTCCGGCTCGAACCCCTGGGCGAGACCGCGATGCGAAAGCTCCTGGCAGATCTCGTCGACGCGCTGCCGGCGCTGACGGCAGACCAGATCGTGGCGCGCGCCCAAGGGGTCCCGCTCTACGCGATCGAGACGATCCGGGCGCTGGCCGATCGAGGGGTGCTCTCAGAGCAGGACGGCCGGCTGGTCCCGATCGGCGAGGTCGGCGAGCTGGACGTGCCCGCCAGCCTCTCCTCCCTGCTCTCGGCCCGGCTCGATTCGCTCAGTGTGCAGGAACGCGGCCTGGTCAAGGCGATGTCCGTGTTCGGGAGGTCCTTCCCTCGTTCGGCCGCGGCTGGGCTCGGCGACGTCCCCGAGGCCCAGCTCGACTCGGTCCTCGCCTCGCTCGTGCGCAAGGGCGTTCTTGTCATCCGCACTGACCGGCTGTCTCCCGACCGAGGGCAGTACGCCTTCGCCCAGGAGCTGCTGCGCACCGTCGCCTACGACATGCTCTCGCGCCAGGAGCGCAAGCCCCGCCACATCGCGGCCGCCGAGCACCTGCGCAGCGCCTTCCCGGACGAGGGCGAGGACGTGGCCGAGGTGATCGCCAACCACTACCTCGATGCGCTCGCCGCGGCCGCCGGCGATCCCGACGAAGGGGCGCTGCGTGAACACACGCTGGAAGCCCTTCGGCGAGCCGGGCGGCGCGCGGTCACCGTAGGCGCCCCGGAGACGGCGGAGCGGATCTACCGCAACGCGATCGAGCTGGCCCGCGATGATCGCGAGCGCGCCGATCTCACTCAAGCCGCCGGGGAGATGGCGTTTCAGGCTGGGCGGCTCCAGGAGGCCTTCGAGCTGCTCGAGGGGGCACGCCAGGCGTTGGCCGCGCTCGGAGCGGTGCGGGACAGCGCGCGGGTGGCCGCGAATCTCGCCCGGACATTGATCCGGCTCGGCCGGATCGAAGAAGCTCGGACCCGCGTGAGCGCGGCCCTCGATCAGCTTGGGGACGTCGGTCTCGATCCAGTGGCCGCCGTGCTTCACGAGCAGCTCGCCCGGGCGAACTTCTTCGCCGGCAGCTACACGGAGGCGATCGCCCACACGGAGTCGGCACTCGAGCTCGCCCAGGCCCTGACGCTGACCGACGTTCTCTGCGGCGCGCTCGTGCAGAAGGCGAATGCCTGCCTTTACACGGGCCGGGTCGAAGAGGCCCGTATCCTGTACTTGGGCGCGCGAGAACTGGCCGAGCGAGACCATCTCGTCGATCAGCTCGCCACGATGGGCGGCAACTTCTCCAACCTGTGCCTGATGTGGGACCGCCCCGAGGCGGTGACCGAGGCGCAGACCACGCTGACGTTGACACGGCGGCGCGGCGAGCGCTACAGCGAAGCGATCTCGGCCGGCAATCTCGTGTCGATGCTCATATTGAAGGGCCGGTGGACGGAGGGCGAGGAGGTGATCACGGACCTGCTCGGTGACGGCGAGGATCTCCCCGGGAGAAACTTCCTGCGCTACCGTGCGGCGCACCTGGCGATGCTGCGGGGGGATCTGACCGCGGCTCGCGGCTGGGTCGAGCACCTGACGGAATGGGCCCAGTCAGACGATGAAGAGCTGCAGAGCATGGTCGGTGTGGCGCAGGCGAACCTGCTGGCGAGCTCGGGCGACGCCGCCCGCGCCCTCGAGCAACACAGAGAGCTGTTTTCGCGGTATCTGCACAAGCTGAGCCCTGCCTCGGAGGTGGTGCGCGATGGATGGCCACTGGCGCTGGAATCGGCGAGGCAGCTGCAGCAGGTAGAAGCAGTCCGGGAGCTCGTCGACCTGCTCGCGGCGGAGGCCCCCGGGCACATACCGCCGTACCTCGACGCTCAGCTGGCCCGCGGCCGCGCAGCCGTGGGCGTGCTGTCGGGCGACCACGAAAGCGTCGAAACGGCCCTCAGCCGCGCGATCGAGCGATTGGGCGAGCTCGCGTATCCCTACTGGCTGGCCATCGCCGAAATCGATCTCGCCGAATGGCTGATCGGCCAGGGGCGGACGGGCGAGGCCGACCCCCTTCTGGAGGAGGCCGCCAACAGCTTGCGGGCGCTGGGCGCGCAGCCTGCGCTCGAGCGGATCGAGCGGCTCGGTCGTCCCGAGCGCTCGGCGGTCTGAGTCTCAGGCGCTGGGCTGGAGCGCCGGCTCGAGCTCGGCCTCGAGGCGCTTCTTCGGGTAGGCGCCCGTGACCCGCTTGGCCTCCTGGCCGTGGCGGAACAGGATCAGGGTCGGGATCGACAGGACGTTGAACTGGATCGAGGTCTGCTGATTCTCGTCGGTGTTGAGCTTGACGACCTTCAGCTGGCCCTGCTTCTCCTCGGCGAGCTCGGCGACGACCGGAGCGACCATGCGGCACGGCCCGCACCACGGAGCCCAGAAGTCGACGAGCACGGGAACGTCGGACTCCAGAACCTCGGCTTGGAAGTTGTTGTCGGTTACTTCGGCGACTGTGCCTGCCATGCGAATCCCTCGTCTCTTCTCGTCGGTTGCTTCAAAAAGTATAGCGTCGGGCGGCCACCATTACGCTACCCCTGATGCCCGATCCGACCAATAGCCAGATCGCCGCCGCGCTGGACGAACTGGGCGATCTGTACGAGCTCGACGGGGCGATCATCCACCGGATCGTGGCGTACCGCAACGCCGCCAAGGCGGTGCGCGATGCCTCCGAATCGATCACCGCTCTGGCCCGCCTGGGGCGGGCCACCGAGCTCCCCGGGATCGGGGCGACGATCCAGGAGAAGGTGCTGGCCCTGGCCGACACCGGACAGATCCCGGCATTGGAGAAGCTGCGAGCCAAGTTCCCGGCCGGGCTGGTGGCCATGACGCACCTGCCGGGCCTGGGCCCCAAACGCGCCCGGCGGCTTTATGACGAACTGGGGATCGACTCGCTCGAGGCCCTGCGGGAGGCCGCCGAGAACCGCCAGATCCGCACGCTCAAAGGCTTCGGGCCCAAGGCCGAGGAGGCGCTGCTGGTCGCGCTGACCGTGTTCGAGGCCGAGGGGCCGACGCGCCGCACGGTGCTGAGTCGCGCGCTGGCCGTCGGCGAGCGGCTGGTCGAGGCGCTGCGTGCCCACCCGTCCAGTGACCGGGTGCAGCTGGCCGGCTCGGCGCGCCGCATGGCCGAAAGCGTCAAGGACCTCGACATCATCGCCACGGCCACCGATCCGGCCGCCCTGGCCAGGGCGGCCGCCGAGCTGACGCTCGTCGAGTCAGCGGCCAGCCCGGGGGACAACGCCATTCGCCTGCTTACCCACAGCGGCCTGCGCGTCGATCTGCGGATCGTCGAGCCGGATCAGTTCGGCAACGTGCTCCAGCACCTGACCGGCTCCAAGGAGCACAACATGGCGTTGCGCGACTACGCGGTGCGCAAGGGATTGCACATCTCGGAATACGGGGTGCTCGACGACGGCACCGGCGACACCCACCGGTGCGCCACCGAATCGGAGGTGTACGCGCTACTCGGGATGGGGTTCATCGAACCGGAGCTTCGGGAGAATCGGGGAGAGCTGGAGGCCGCCCTGGAAGGCGGCCTCCCCGATCTGGTCACCGTCGCCGATCTGAAGGGGGACCTGCACTGTCACACGACCGCCTCGGACGGGACCGCGTCGGTGGAGCAGATGGCCCGCGCCGCGCTGGAGGCCGGATACGAGTATCTGGCCATCACCGACCACTCGGCGAGCATGGGATTCGGGGCGGAGGTCACCGACGACCAGCTGAGGCGCCAGATGGAGTTGGTCCGGTCAACCGAAGTCGATGGGCTGCAGCTGCTGATCGGCTCGGAGGTCAACATCCTGCCCGACGGCTCGCTCGACTACCCCGATGAGCTGCTGGCCGAGCTCGACTGGGTGGTGGCCAGCGTGCACACCTCGTTCCGGATTCCCCGTGCCGAGATGACCCGGCGGATCGTGCGCGCCATCGAGCACCCGTACGTGGACTGCGTGGGGCACCTGAGCGGGCGCAAGATCGAGCGCCGCGCCCCCTATGAGTTCGACTTCGACGCGGTGCTGGAGGCGGCCGTGCGGACGGGCACCATGTTCGAAATCAATGCCAGTCCGGACCGGCGGGACCTAAACGAGGTGCACGCTCGCGCAGCCGCGGCGGCCGGCATCCCGATCGTGATCAACTGCGACGCCCACCGGGTGGGCGGCTTCGAGGTGGCTAGGTACGGGGTCGCGACGGCGCGGCGGGCTTGGCTGGGGCCGGAGCAGATCGCGAACGTGGGATCATGGGCTCGACTATCGGCGCTGGCGAAGCACGGCCGCGCAGCTGGATCCAGGCAAACCAGCTGAGCCCGGAGAGCGTCCCGATCAGCGCGATCCAGAAGTTCAGCCGCATGCCCAGGATGTACACCGAGTAGTCGATCCGCAGCGTCTCCTCGAAGATGCGAAAGGCCGAATAGCCGGCCACGTACAGGGCGAACAGCCCCGGCGGCTTGATCTTGCGGTGATGTCCGAGCCAGACCAGGAACGAGGCCAGGCTCAGGTTGAAGATGATCTCGTACAGGAAGGTGGGCTGGTAGGTGGCGAACTGGGCGAAGCCCGGCGGGCGGTGGGCCGGCGAGATCTTGAGGGCCCAGGGCAGCGTCGAAGGCTTGCCGAACAGCTCCTGGTTGAAGTAGTTGCCGATCCGGCCAAACGACTGGGCCACGAGCAGGCCGGGGGTCACGGCATCCCAGAACTGCAGAACCTTCTCCCAGGGCATCAACCGCTTGATGCGCCAGATGCCGACGACCACGCCGGCGGCGATCCCGCCCCAGATGCCCAGACCGCCGTCCCAGATCGCAAACGGCCCCCACCAGTGCGGGGGGATCTGGCTGGGCGTGGTGATCAGGAAGTAGATCCGGCCGCCGACCAATCCGGCCGGGAAGCCCCATTTGGCGGCCTCGTAGGCGAGGTCCGGATCGCCGCCGTTGCGGCGCCAGCGCTGGCGGGTGACGACGATCGCGGCGGCCACCGCGAGCACGTACATGATCCCGTAGGCGTGGAAGAACAGCGGCCCGATGTGGAAGCCGTTCTGGGACGGGCTGGGGATGTAGGCGATTGAGGTCAAGCGCGTATGGCCGCGGGCCTCCCGGTCAGGAGGCGCGGCAGGATCACGTCGGCCAGCTGCCGATCCATCACCTCAGCCGTGAACGGCGCGAGGCGACGGGCCACGACCGAAGCGTACTCCCCGGCCGGCTCGTCCAGCGCGCGGCGGATCCCCTGCGCCAGGTCGTCGCCGACCAGCCGGGGGTCGGCCGCCCGGGCGATGTCGAGCGCGGGATAGGCGCCGCGCGCCGCGGTGGTGACCAGCCGACAGCCACAGGCGAGCGCCTCCAGCGCGGCGATCCCATGATCCTCACGCTGAGGGGCGGCGAGGAACACGCGGGAGCGCTGGAGGAGCCTGCGGAATTGATCCCGGGACACGCGGCCCGCGCTGCGCACGCCGTCCGGCGGATCGAAGCCGTCCAGCCCGCACACGGTCAGCGTCTCTCCCGGACGCCGGGCGCGGTGCCAGGCGGCCAGCATGTGCTCCAGGCGCCGCTTCACCGGGTCCCCGGCGTAGGTGATCGCCGCCAGATCGCGATCCGCGCCGTCCGGCACCGGCGCGGGCACCTCGATCGGCGGTGGCAGGGTGAAGGCGGGCGCGCGCTGCGCGGGCGCATGCACCAGTGATCGCTCGCTCCAGGGCAGCAGCAGGGGCGCCTGGGCCAGCCTCCGGCTCTCCATCGGCCGCTGCCAGACCCCGTGACGCCCGGGGCGGTTCTCGTGGGCGGTGGCATCCAGGAAGATCGCCCCGGGCCGCGGCCACAGGAGTGCCGCGGTGATCGAGCAGTAGATGATCGCCCGCGGATGGTGGCGAGCGATCCCCCGGGCCGCGGCCCGGCGGGCCATGAGCGCCTGGGTGAGGTCGGTCAGCGCGAACGTGCGCACACGAGGGACGGGCCCGGTGAGCACGGTCTCGACGCTCGCGCCCGCCCGGCGCAGCCCGGCCTCGAGCTCACGGTTGGCCTCCGTCCACCCGCGGGTGGCGTCGATGCAGACGACCAGGACATCCACCGGCGGGGCCATCAGGCACCGCGGCGGACCGGCGGCCGCGTGGCGCCGTTCATCTCCATCAGGTTGGAGCGAAAGCCCGGTGTGCGGACCAGCTTGATCGGCGCCAGCGGTGAGGTGCGCAGCACGTAGTAGCGAGCGCCGTCGCGTTCCTCGATGGCGGTTACAGCCGACGCCTGACGGCGCCAGGCCAGCGACCAGATGATCGCGAACCCGGTGGCGATGGCCGGGACCTGCGGCAGGACGACCGCCAGCGCCCCGGCGCCGATCGTGCAGACCAGCAGCGGCCACAGCCGGTTGAGCACGATCCGCCCCGGGTGGATGTCCGGCAGGCTGGCCTGGGTGCTGGCGTTGGCCAGCAGATTGGCGATCGGCGGGTTGGCAGCGGCCCGGTGGCCCAGCCACAGGCCGATCAGGGCCGCCACCACCCACCACGCCGCGGCGACGGGGATCACCAGGCTGTTGCCCGTCCCGTTTGCGCCGGCCACCGCGAGCACCGCCAGCAGCGTCGCGGCGGCGGCGGAGATCAGGACGGTGGTGCGAAGGAACTCGGAGAAGCGCATCGGGGGGCTGGTGGGCCACTATGGGCGGGGCGCCTGGCGGACCGCCGTCCGGCCGGTCAGGGCTCCCGAGCGGACCATACGGCGTGTGCTAGCCGGCCGCCAGTGTCCCCAGCAACTCACGCACGCCGTCGGTCCCGTCCACGACCAGATCCGCCTCGCTGACGACGTCGGCCGGCCCGTCCTCCGAGCTCACGCCCACGCACACGGCGTGCTCCAGCGCACCCTGTTCACGGAGCCGGCGCAGCGCCGCAAAGGCATCCAGATCGGTGACGTCATCGCCCAGGAACACAGCGTTCTTGACCTCGGCATCCTTGAGTAGATTGGCCACACCGGCGCCCTTGTCGATCCGCACGGGAGGACGGGCCTCCATCACCTTGCGACCCCAGTGGACCTCGAGCCCGGTGGCCTCCGCCTGCGCGGCCAGGGCGTCGACGGCGGCTCGGGCCGTCTCCTCGTCGGGCGCGCCACGCCAGTGAAAGGCGACGATCGGCCCCTTGTCCTCGATCCGGACCCGGCTGCGCCGAAGCCCGGTTGTGTCGGCCTGTCGGCGGAACTCGGTGATCCGGTCGGCCCATTCACGCACCGTGGGATCGAGCACCGATTCGGTCCAGCCTGACTTCAGGAGCTCCGCGCCGTGGGAGCCGATGTAGGTGATGCTGCCGATCGACACCATCGCGCGGGCGTCGGCCGCCCGCCGGCCCGTGACGCATGCGACCAGGCCATATCGCCGAGCCACTGCGATCAGCACCTGGCGGGTCGCCTCCGGCACCCGGGCATCGGATGCAATCTCCACGATCGGGGAGAGCGTGCCGTCGATGTCCAGCAACACGGCGGAGGCCTTCGGATCTGCCTGCAGCGGCGCGAGCGCGTCTGAAGGTAGCGCTGACGTCACGACATCTAGTATGCCGGGTCGTGAAGTGGCGAGCGGGCACGAAGGGGCGCCCGTGAGTGCGTCGGACACCGGCCATCAGACCGGGGCGAATCTGCCGGCCTTGCTGCTGCACGGGCAGCCCGGCAGCGCGCGGGATTGGACACTGGTCGAGGATGCCGTGGGTGAGCGGTTGAAGACGATCGCGATCGATCGCCCGGGATGGGATGGTCGCTCGGAGCCGGGAGGGCTGGAGCCCAGCGGACGGGCCGCGGTCGCCGCCCTGGACGGCGCCGGAGCCGCACGGGCGGTGGTGGTCGGGCTCAGCTTCGGAGCGGCGGTGGCAACCTGGGTGGCGGCGGAGCACCCCGAGCGGGTGGCCGCGCTGGTCCTCGTCTCACCGGCCGCCAACACAGCTTCCCTGCAGCCCGTCGACCGGCTCCTGGCCCTGCCAGGGGTCGGCTACGCCGCCAGCGCCGGGGTGCTGGCCGGGGCCGGCCTGGCGCTCGCCTCGGGGAGAGTTCGCCAGCGGCTCGAGCGGACATTTGCGCTGCCTGATGACTACCTGCGCACGGCCAGCCGGCGCCTGCGCCGGCCCGCCGCCTGGACGGCCTTCGTGGTGGAGCAGCGTGCCTTGCTGGAAGAGCTCCCGCGCCTCGAGGAGCGCCTGAGCGAGATCACGGCGCCCACTACGGTCGTGGTGGGAACGGCCGACACCGTGGTTCCGCTGGAGGCCAGCCGTCAGCTCAGCCGCCAGATTCCCGCCGCGAAGCTGGTGGAGATCCCCGGTGGACATCATGTGCTGCCGGCCGAGCATCCGGCCCGCCTGGCCGAGCTGATCCTGGCCGCGGCTGGTCCGGGCGGTGTTTACTCGTCGGCGTCCTCCAGAAGCTCCACCTCGCGCAGCTCCTGAGTGTCCACGTCGAGGACGTAGCCGCGGACCCGCCCCCGATGCGGGAGAAACTGCGAACGGCGCACGCGGCGAATCGACTGGCGGACGTCCTCGTCGAGATCGGTGAACGCCTCCACGGCGAAGCTGGGGGCCACGCCCGTCTCCTGCTGCAGCTCGGCCCGGAAGCTGTCATCGGTGATCGTCTGCATGCCACAGCGCGTGTGGTGGACGATCAGGACCTCGCGGGTGCCCAGCTTGCGCTGAGAGATGGCCAGCGAGCGGATCACGTCCTCCGTGATCACGCCGCCCGCGTTGCGGAGAACGTGCGCCTCCCCCACCTTGATGTCCAGAGCCGCCTCGAGGTCGATGCGGCAGTCCATGCAGGTGACGATCGCCAGACGGCGGCTCGGTTCGGCGCTCATCGGGCTGGTGGAGGTCATCGGGCGAGGGATCGTAATGCCCTGTGGGGTCAAATGCCCCTATGGGGCTTTCCATCCACCCATCGCAGGGCCTATGCTCCACAGGTCGTTTCACCCGGGGACAGGGGCACATGGCAACGCAGGCGTTCGTCTCATTCACACAGGCCCGGCGGCCGTCGCTGGCCAGGCTGTTGGCCGTGCTGATCATCGTCCTGTCGGTTTCCGGCACCGGCCTGGCGGCGTTCATGCTCACCCAAGGCAGCGTGGTCACGAGACAGGCCGTGTCCCACGCCGCCACGAAGCCCGTGCGTCCGCCGCTCACATCCACGCGTCGGCCACGGCGCCGTCCACACCGTTGAGGCGGTACAGCGCCACCGCCTCAGGAGACCCGAACCGCCCGCCCGGGGCGCTGGCGGCGCCGTGGTGCACGAGCACGCAGTGGCTGAGCGCCAGCCGTCGCTCCTCGTCCAGGCCGGCGCGGGACATCCGCTCGGCCAGCATCTGGATGCCGAGGGTGACGTGGCCGAGCAGGCGCCCCTCCTCGGTCAGCTCGATGTCCGCCCCCAGCCGGAACTCCCGCAGCCGGCCGAGGTCGTGCACGATCGCGGCGGTCAGCAGCAGATCGCTGTTCAGGCGGCGGTGCAGATCGCACAGCTCCCGGGCCAGGGTGGTCACGGCCACGGTGTGCTCGAGCAGTCCCCCCAGGTAGGCGTGATGCGCCCCGCGGGTGCAGGGCGACCGCCGGAGCTCTCCGCGCAGCTCCCGGTCGGTCAGCAGCCCGTCGAGCAGGCCCCGATAGGCCGGGTCGTACACCTCGCGGGCCAGATGTTCGAGGAACCCGTCCAGCTCCTCCAGGTCTCGCCGCACGCTGGGCAGGAAGTCCGCTGGATCGGCTCCGTCGGTCCGCACGATCTCTGAGACCTCCACCACCAACTCGTCTCGGAAGCGCTCCATCTGACCCACCACGCGAACCAGATCGCCGCGCTCGAAACCCCCCGACAGACGGTCGGCGTCGCGGAACGCGCGCCCGGGAACGCTGCCCGTCCGGTCCCGGAGCTCCAGGGCCAGATACGGCGAACCCGACCGGGTATTCAGACGGTCCTTGCGCACGCAGGCGAACACGCCGCAGACCTCATCCCCGGCGCGCAGGCTGGCGATCGTCTGGTCGGCCGTCACCAGCCCATGATGTACGGTGGATCGGATGCGGTCACCGTATCCAGGGGTATTTCTTTGAACTCCCTCGAGTGGAGCTATCGCCCGGATGGGCTGCGGGCCCCGGCCCTCGTGTGCGCGTTCCGCGGCTGGAACGACGCCGCCGATGCTGCCTCCTCCGCACTGACGTTCGTGGGCGAGTCGCTGGGCGCGCAGCGGTTCGCGACGATCGATCCGGAGGACTTCTACGACTTCCAGGCCACCCGCCCCCGGATCGCCATGGAGGATGGCCAGACCCGGTCGATCGAGTGGCCGGCGGTGGAGCTCTACGAGGCGCGCATACCCCGGGCTCCACGGGATCTGATCCTGCTCGGCGGCAGCGAGCCCTCGTTCCGCTGGCGCCATTTCACCTCGCTGATCGTGGAGCTGGCCGAGGCGATTGGCGTCCAGCTGGTGGTCACCCTGGGCGCGCTGCTGGCCGATGTGCCTCACACCCGCCCGATCGCGGTGACCGGCCTGGCCTCCGATCCCGTGCTGGTAGAGAGATTGGGGCTGACCCAGTCGACCTACGAGGGCCCGACCGGGATCGTCGGCATTCTGCACGCGGCCTGCCAGGCGGCCGGCCTGCCGTCGGCCAGTCTGTGGGCCGCCGTACCGCACTACATCGCGGCCTCCCCAAACCCCAAGGCGGCCCTGGCCCTGGTGCGCAAGCTCGAGGGCCTGGTCGGGGTGGCGGTGGACGCCATGGATCTGGAGACGGCCTCCACCGACTACGAGCGCCAGGTCAACGCGGCCGTCCAGAGCGATCCCGACGTCGAGGCGTTCGTCGAGCGCCTGGAACAGGCCGTGATCGACGAGGAGACCGAGGTGACCGAGCTGCCATCGGGCGATTCGATCGCCCGGGACCTGCAGCGGTTCCTGCGCCAGCGCGGTGGCGATCCGCCGGCCGCGCCCCCGAGCTAGCGTCCTGATGCGGAAATTCCCATCAGGGCACTACCGTTCGGCGGCGGGACAGACCAGGCGGTAGTCGCACATGGAGCAGGCCTGGATCGACGGCGTGGGCTCGAACTCCTGAGCCTTGATGCCGGCGGCCACCTCGCCGGCCACCGAGCGGATCCATCCTGCCCGCTCATCGTCCCCCGGGACGGCCACCTTCTGGTCGTCGAGCAGGTAGTAGTAGGCACCGCGGGAGGCCTCCAGACTCCAGGCCTCGCGAGCGCCGATCGCGTAGAGCGACAGCTGCACGTCCTCGGCCAGCTGCTCGGCCGTCTTCGGCCGGCCGGTCTTGTAGTCGATCAGCTCGTACTCCCCGCTGGGCAGGCGATCGACGCGGTCGACCCGGCCGCGCAGCAGATTTGGACCGAGCCGGAAGGTGAATGAGCGCTCGAACCACACGGGCTGGGATTCCTCGGAACCGGCCCGCTCGTGGTAGCGGGCCAGGGCCGCCGCGGCCTTGCCGCGCAGCTGGCGCTCCTCCTCGGACTCGCCGAACCCCCCGCGCCGCCATCCGTCCTGGAGTAATCCGAGCAGCTCGGCCAGTGGGGCGAGCGGGGCGCCCGGGTCGGCGGCGGCGTGGTAGCGCTCGAGCACCTGGTGGATGAGGATCCCGAACCGCTGGTGCAGCGTCGGCTCCTGGGGGATCCGGAAGACCCGGGCGAACTTGTAGCGCAGCGGGCATGTTCGGTAGGTGTCGATGTCCGAGGCCGACAGGACCACACCGTCGCCGCGCAGGGGCAGGAAGCGCTCCAGCGAGGGCTCGTCACGAGCGGCCATCACCTGGGCCCGGCGGCGGACGTCGCGCTCCGCGTCCAGCAGGTAGTCGTCCAGCGGCGAGGACGTGAAGATCTCTCGTTGCTCGGCGGTGACGGCCTGGCTGATCCGCACGTTCACGTCCCGCAGGGCCTCGGCCACACCCTGGCCTTCGGGCCGGGCGAGCAGCGCCGCCAGCTTGAGCAGTTCCAGATAGCGGACGACCGCGTGGGAGATGTCCAGATCGGTGTCGAACCGCAGTTCGCCGAGGCGCCCGCCGGCGCGCATCGTGCCCTCGAGCAATTCGTCGCGCAGCAGGCGGTAGGTGGATTGGAGCGTCTCGGCCGGCCCGAACAGCTCCTCGTCGCGGTCCTCCCACACTGCGGCCAGCAGCCGCCGGGCCGCCTCCACCGGCTCGGCCGCCGCCATAGCGGGTCCGCGGTCGGCGGCCGCTGAGTAGCTGAGCACCGCCCGCCGCCGCGCCCGGCTGACCGCGCCATACAGCCGCTGGCGCAGCATGGCCGCGCGGGTGGTTTCGCTGTCGGGAGGCAGCGGCTCGTGGAGAAGGGCATCGGGAATCGCCTCCCCGGGCTGGGCGGCCAGGCCGGCGCGGAGACCGAGCACGAACACGTGGTCGACCTCGAGCCCTCCCGAGGCATCCAGACCGAGAACCTGGACATGGCTGGGGTCGGCGAGGTCAGGCTCCTCGTGCTCGCGCAGACCGAAGTCGGCCACCGCCGCGATCGAACGGGCGAACTCCCGCGGTGTGGCCTGGGGCGCCCGGGCCACGAACGCCGCGGCCAGCTCACCGAAGCGAGCCAGCGCCCGCAGCCGCTCCACCACATCCGCCTGAGCGGCAAACAGTTGCTGGCGCCGCAGCCCTATCCGCTCGATCAGGCGATGCACGTAGAGGTCGGGGCGGATCGTGTCCACCTGGGCGGCTCCGGCCCGGTACAGCTTGAGGAACACCCTGATCCGCTCGCGGGCCTCGGGCGGCACCTGCGGGGACTCCGTCGCGGCGGCCAGGGCGGCCACCATGTCGAGTTTGCGCCGGCGGGCGATCTGGGTGCACCGGGCGATGTCGATCGACCGCAACCCGATCGGCGGCCGGGCCAGAGCCCGGACCACGGCCGGAGCGTCGCCCGGGTCGGCCAGCAGTCGTAGCCAGGCCAGCAGGTCGCGGATCTCCGCGCGCTGGAAGAACGCCGCCTCGCCGACCAGGCGGTGCGGCACGGCGCGCTCCTCCAGGGCCACCGACACGGCCTGGCCCTCGAGCGCGACCTCCGGCACCAGGACCGCCACCCGGCCCGGGGCCAGACCCTCCCGGGTGATCAGCCGCTCTATGTCGGCCGCCACGGCCTGCGCCTGGGCGCGCTCGTTGGCGCACCGCCAGAACTCCACCCGGCCCGCCCCTGCCTCCGCCTCCGGCGGGGGCGCGGCCGGGGTCGGGTTCCGGTTCGAGGCCTGGTTCCGGTTCGAGGCCTGGTTCCGGTTCGGGACCGGGGCCGGGGTCGGGTTCGGGGCCGGGGTCTCCTCGCGGGCCCCGGGGCTGTCCAATCCGAGTGCCCAGGCGCCGTCCATGATCCGCGGCGGGCAGCGGTGGGGCTCCACGAGCTGCACCACCCGGCTATCGGATCGCCGGAAGCCGTCCAGTCGGGCCGCCCCGGCGCCGCGGAAGCGGCGCAGGGCAGCCAGCGGGTCTCC
This sequence comes from Solirubrobacteraceae bacterium, assembly GCA_035551795.1. Taxonomy (GTDB): domain Bacteria; phylum Actinomycetota; class Thermoleophilia; order Solirubrobacterales; family Solirubrobacteraceae; genus Palsa-465. The sequence goes on from DASZMP010000065.1 coordinate 16,946, forward strand.
GGCCACGATCAGGTTCGTGCCTCCGAGCTGCGCGGCGAGGCGGGCCGGAGCCAGGTCAAGCTCCTGCGCATCGTCCACCAGCACCTGCTCGAACGGCTGCCGGCTGGCTGGACGCTCACAGATCAGGCGCAGCGCCAGGCGCACGAGATCGCCCTCGTCACACGCCCCGCTGTCGGCCAGCATCTGCTGATGGGTGCGGAACACCTCGGCGAACTCGCGCTCGGCGGGATCCTCCGCCACGGCCGCCCACTCGGCGAACGCCTCCACGTCGATCAGTTCGGCCTTGAGACGGTCGATCCGGCGGATGAAGCGGCCGAGCAGAGCCCCCGCGTTCCCCCCGAAATCATGGTGCTGAAGAGGCAGCTCGTCGATCCGTTCGGCGAGCATGGCCAGCCGGTCGCCCGGGGTCAGAGTGGCGTCCAGCAGCTCCGGTCGCGTGCCGGCCCGCCGCAGGATCACCGCGGCAAGCTGCGCCGGGTTCCCGACCACGAGCTCGCTGTAGCCCTCGCGAAGCTCCCCCTCCAGGCGAATCCTGGCAGCGTCGGCCCGGGCCTGGGTGGGGGCCAGCCACACGATCCGATCAGGGATCACGCCCTGTTCCACCAGCCACCGGAAGCGGGCGATCAGAAACTCGGTCTTGCCGCTCCCGGCCGGGCCTCGGACGATCAGCGGGCTGCCGGTGTGAGCGACCAGCCCCGTCCAGTCGGCGGTGGCGGCTGCGTCGGCTCCGATCACGTCTGACAGCATAGGTCTCATATGGACGCCGTTTCCGCCGCGATCGAGGCCGACTGGCTGGGCGCCTGCCGCCGGGCCAGCCGGCGCCTCGCGGCGATGCTGGCTGCCACCAGCGGAATCGCTGAACGCGCCAGGGAAACCGGCTCCCGCGGAAGCGGTGGGGACCGGACGCTGATCATTGACGAGGCGGCCGAATCGATCGTGCTGGAGGAGCTTGACCGGCTGCACGCCGCGGGTCACCAGTTCAGTGCGATCTCGGAGGAGCGCGGCGAGATCGACTTCGGAGATTCGGCGGTCCGGGTGGTCATCGATCCGATCGACGGCTCGCTGAACGCCAAGCGCGGTCTTCCCCACCACGCCGTGTCGATCGCCGTGGCGACCGGCAACACGATGGCCGACGTGGAGTTCGGGTACGTGTTCGACTTCGGTCCTCAGGAGGAGTGGTGGGCTCGCCGCGGCGAGGGAGCCTGGCTGAACGGCGAGCAGCTCGACCCTGACCTGCAGGAGCGGCGCGGTCGCGACGGCCGCCTGGAGGTGCTCGGCATAGAGTCGGCCGATCCGCGGTGGGTGAAGGCTTCGATCGACGAGCTCGGGGTCGTGGCCTACCGTCTTCGCGCGCTCGGCGCGATCGCCCCCGCCCTGTGCCAGGTGGCGGCCAGCCGGCTGGACGGCCTGGTGTCGTTGCACAACTGCCGGGCGGTGGACGCGGCGGCCGGGCAGCTGATCGTGCGCGAGAGCGGCGGAGTGGTCAGCTTCCCCAGGTGTTCCGCGCCCCTGTCGGCGCCGCTGGACACTGAGCCGCGCTCGCCGGTCGTGGCCGCCCGCAGCCCGGAGACGCTGCACGAGCTCGAGCGCGTGCCGGATCTCGGATGATCGACTGGGTGATCGCCGAGAAGGTCGCCGCCTACGTGGCGGGCACCGGGGATGCCCCGGACCCGCGGGTGGATCTGCTCCAGCTGAAGGACGAATCGGAACGCCGGGTCGTCGCGTACACCGGGCTCGCTCCGGTCAGCCCGCTGCCGGCCCCGGAGGGGGTGAGCCGGCGCGAATGGGTAGCCAGCAACATCCGCTCCACCCGGGCACTGCTTGACCCGGTGATGGATCGGGCCGGCGAGGGCCTGGGGCGGGCCGGGCCGGCCATGCAGATCGCGGCGGGCGCGGTGCTCAGCCTGGAGATCGGCCTCGTCGTCGGCTACCTGGGCCAGCGCGTGCTCGGCCAATACGAGCTGGTCCTGCTCGACGAGGCGGCCGACGACCACCCGCCCCGCCTGCTGTTCGTACTTCCCAACCTCGGCCAGGCGCTCTCCAGCTTCCAGGCCGACGAGCGCGAGTTCATGACCTGGGTCGCGCTGCACGAGGTGACCCACGCCGTCCAGTTCGGCGGCGTGCCCTGGCTCCACGGGCACCTGTCCGGCCTGGTGCACGAGTTGCTGCGCAGCGCCGAGCTGCGGCTGGACACCAACCGCAAGCGCAGCCTGCCCAGCCGCCAGGAGCTCCGCCGAATGGGCGGCGCGCTGCTGAGCGGCGACATCTTCGGGGTGGTGATGAACCAATCTGAGCGGGAGACGATTGACCGGGTGCAGGCGGTGATGGCGGTCATCGAGGGCCACGCCGAGCACGTCATGGATGCCGTGGCCCCCGACCTGATCCCATCGCTGCCCCGGCTGCGGCAGGCGCTGAACGCCCGGCGGCGCACCCAGTCCACCCTGTCGCGCCTGGTTGGCCGGCTGCTCGGGCTCGAACTGAAGCTTCGGCAGTACGAGCGGGGCAAGCAGTTCTGCGACGCCATCGTCCGGTCCGGGGGCGAGGGGGCCCTGAAGTACGTGTTCTCGAGCCCGGAGGCACTGCCGTCGCTGGCCGAGATCGAGGATCCCGGCGGGTGGCTGGAGCGCACGGCCTCTGCGCGCGCCGCCGCCTAGCCGCAGCTCGAGATCCGACTGTCGCGCGTCCGCTCTCTCCATCGAAAAGCGACGGGGGTGTAACAATCCCGCCACGGCGGTTTACAAACATGTGTTCGGGCATTTCGGGAGTCGGCAGAGGCCCCGGCCCGGACTGCTAACTTGAATTCCTACGGGAGTGGAGTAATCAACATGACTACAACTGACAACACCACCACGGGCCAGACCGCCAGCACCAGCGCCAGCACCCGCACCAGCAGCGGCAGCGGCACCAGCCAGGCCCGCAAGATCACCTCAAACGCGGCCGGCACGGCCCGCAAGACGACGTCCAGCGCGGCGGGTACGGCCCGCAAGACCACGTCGCGCGCGGCGGGCACGGCGCGTAAGCGGACCTCGACCTCCGCACGCAAGACCACGTCGAGCGCGCGCAGCACCAGCCGCCGGAGCACCACCGCTCGCCGGTCGACGGGGAGCTCGCGGCGGACGGCGACGTCCACCCAGCCGCGCACGCCCGTTACCCAGGTCAGCGATCTGGCCGAGCGCGCCGTGCTCGTGCCGGTGGGCGCCAGCCTGATCGTCAGCGGCGAGGTCGTGAGTACGGTCAAGGATCTGGCCGGCAAGTACGGCACGCGGGCCGGCATCGAGCGTGAGATCAAGCGCTTCGAGCGCCGCGGCACGACCGCCCGCAACCGCTTCGAGCGTCAGGTGCGCCGTCAGCGCACCAAGTTCGAGCGTGAGCTGCGCCAGCGGCGGGGTCGCGTCGAGCGCACCGTGAAGCAGAACCGGCGCCGGCTGGAGCGCGAGGTCCGTCAGGTCCGGCGCGACTTCGAGCGGCAGTCGAGCCTGGTGTCCACCCGGGTCGAGAAGCTGGCCACCGACGCGCGGGGGCTGGTCGCCTAGACTCAGAGCTGGAACCGACTTACCCCGCCCGCGCCCCGAGGAGAGCGCCGGGCGGGAGAGGTTCGCCGGCCTCATAACTTCGCCGGCGGACGTAGCACCCTCTCCTCCCTCAACCGCCGGGGCGCCACTTGTGGCGCCCCGTCGGTCCTTAAACGCCCGGCGCGGTCGTTAAGCGCTGAGCGCCGACTCTGGCGGGACGTAGCGCGACACGCTCTCCGGAGGAGCCGCGGGCTCGGCGCCCTCTTCGAGCAGCCGCTCATAGATCCGCATGCGCTTGGAGATGCGGCCGCCCATGCGTTCGAGGCCGCGGTTCATGCCGCCATTGGTTTCAAGGATCCAGCCTGGCTCGCCCCACTTGATAGGACTTGCTGCAGCCATATCGAAGTTCTCGATGTAGAGCAGGGCGGCGACGCCGGTGTGCTCGTACTCCGGGAGAACACCTAGGAAGCCGACGCGGCAGCGATCGATGATGCGCTTGCGGTTCAGGTAGTACCACCATCCGAACGGCAGCACCCGTCCCTTCATCTTCTTTAGCACCTGGTTGATGTCAGGGATCGTGATCGCCGCCGCGACGACCTCCTCGTCGTTCTCGGCGAGCATGAACCAGCGCTTGTCGAAGACGAGCCGGTAGCTGATCGCGAGATCGGCGATGTCGTGCTTGTCGTAAGGCTCGAACCCCCAGTTCTTCGACCAGGCGGCGTTGTAGATCTTGGCGAAATCGTCGAGCTCGCGGCGGAGGTGGCGC
>DASZMP010000066.1:0-13462 GCA_035551795.1 Solirubrobacteraceae bacterium
CTACGCGCCGGGACCGGCAACGGGTACCGGATGGACGCTCAGCGGGTCATTCTGTGGCCTGACACCTTCAACGACCACTTCCACCCCGAGGTGGCGATCGCGGCGACCGAGGCCCTCGAGGCGGCGGGATTCGAGGTGGTCCTGCCGCAGGCATCGCTGTGCTGCGGCAGGCCGCTCTACGACTACGGCATGCTGACCCTGGCGCGCAGGCTCCTGCACCAGGTCCTGGACGCCCTGCGCACCGAGATCCAGGCCGGTACGCCAGTGATCTCGCTTGAACCCAGCTGCGGCGCCGTGTTCCGCAACGAACTGGTGAACATGCTGCCCCACGACGAGGACGCCAAGCGCCTGGCCCGTCAGACCTTCACCCTCGGGGAATTCCTGGCCGAGCACGCCGAGGGTTGGGAGATGCCGCGCCTGCAGCGTCAGGCGCTCGTCCACTTCCACTGCCACCAGCGCGCCACCAGCGACACCGATTGCGACCAGCAGGTCCTCGATCGCCTGGGCCTGGAGTACAAGGTCCTCGACACCGGCTGCTGCGGGCTGGCGGGATCCTTCGGCTACGAGGCGGGCGAGCGGTATCAGGTCTCGGTCAAGGCGGGAGAGCAGAAGCTCCTCCCTGCCGTCCGCGAGGCCTCGCCGCACGCGCTGATCCTGACCGACGGCTTCAGCTGCCGATCGCAGATCGAGCACGGCTCGGAGCGGAGCGCGCTGCACCTGGCGCAAGTGCTACAGATGGCGATCACCGAAGGGCCGAACGGCCCTTCGGTGCCACTCCCCGAAACGCGCTATTCGCATCCGCCGAAGCAGCGACGCGATTCCAAGGGCGGACGGACGATACTCGCGGTCGGGGTGGCGGCGACGCTCGCCGGGCTGAGCGCGCTCGCGCGGCGGCAGCTGGGGCCCGGCACGACCGTGCCAAGCCGCCGGTAGCGACGTCGGTTGCCTCGGCTGACCGGTACTCAGCGTGAAGAGATCCGGTTGGCCGGCGCTTGCGTGGATCCAGGCTCGGCTATCCCCGAGGATCGGGGGTGCTCCCCGGTGGACGCTCAGCGGGGACTGCGGTGCGCGCGCAGGGTGGTGCGAACGCGGGCGACCATGCGGTGAAGGCTGTCGGCGGTCGCCGGGCGGAGGTGGTGGGCGCCCGGGGTACGACCGCCGCGGTCGTCGAGCTGGCGCTGCTCCAGGCGAGCGGCTTCAGCGTTCAGGCCGGACGGCGGTAGCTGGGAAGGGGAGCTGAAGGACATCGAGTCCTCCTTTCGATCCGGTTACACCGGTTATAGCTGACTGCTAGCGGCCGGATGAGGAAATCCGTTGCCCCGGGATGGGTGCGCCGCGAAATCTGATACCTATGCATTGCACATGCACGCATGGAGGAAGGTTTGGAGTATCGGAGCCATGATCGCCGCAGCGCTGGTCCTGGTGGGTTGCGGCTCAGCCTCCAGGAAGGGCTCGGTCAGCGTGCTGTACGCGGGCTCGCTCGAGGCGCTGATGAACGACCACATCGGCGCCGCCTTCCAGAAGGCGAGCGGCTACACCTTCGATGGGTATCCGGCGGGATCGAAGGACCTGGCCAGCGAGATCAAGGGCAAGGTGCGGGTCGGCGACGTGTTCATCAGCGCGGCCCCTGCGGTCAACGCGACGCTGGAGGGGTCGGCCAACGGCAACTGGGTGTCCTGGTACGCCCCGTTTGCCACCACCAGGCTCGTGCTCGGCTACAACGCGTCCAGCAGCTATGCCAAGGCACTGCGCACGCAGCCGTGGTACCGGGTGATCGCCAGGCCGGGGTTGCGCCTGGGATTCACCGACCCCAAGCTCGACCCCAAGGGCGTGCTGGCCGGGGCCGCGCTGCAGCAGGCGGCAACGACGTTCCGCGAACCTGCGCTCAAACGGATCGCCTCAGATCAGTCGGACCTGTTTCCCGAGCAGGATCTGGTGGGACGGCTGCAGGCGGGTCAGCTGGACGCCGGCTTCTTCTACACGGTTGAGGCCGACGCCGCCCATATTGCGACGGTGTCGATCAGCCCGGTGAACGAGGACGCCACGTACACGGTCACGGTCCTTCACCATGCGCCGAACGCCAAGGGCGCCGAGGCTTTCGTGAAGTTCCTGCTGACTAGCCGGGGCCAGTCGCTGCTGCGTTCGGCCGGCCTGTCGCTCCAGACGCCGAGGGCGGTGGGCTCCGGAGTGCCGGTATCGCTCAGCGGCGCGGTCGGCAGCGGGTGAGCAAACGCCTGAGCCCTCTCGCTCTGTTGGGCGGGTTGCTGGTGCTCTACCTGCTGGCACCGATCGTGGTGCTGCTCGTGCACCTGCCCTCATCGGGAAGCTTTTCAGCGCCCGGGCTCTGGTCGGCGCTGTGGATCTCGGTGCTGACCGCGTCCATTTCGGCGGCGATCATCGCGCTTCTGGGGATTCCACTGGCCTGGGCCCTGGCCAACGGGCGCAGCCGGGCGTGGGACGTGGTCGGCGTGGCCGTCCAACTCCCGCTGGCGCTGCCGCCGCTGATGAGCGGGATCCTGCTGATCGAGGTGGTCGGCCCGTACACGCTGATCGGGCGCCTGACCAACGGGCAGCTGACCGACACCACGGCGGGCATCGTCATCGCCCAGACATTCGTGTCGGCTCCGTTCCTGATCGTCGCCGCCCGCTCGGCGTTCTCCACGATCGACCCGGCGCTGTTCGAGGTGGCGGCCACGCTGGGCCACAGCAGGTGGTCCCGGTTTCGCCGGATCGGACTGCCGCTGGCGGGGGCAGGGATTCGAGCAGGACTGCTGCTGTCCTGGCTGCGGGCATTCGGGGAGTTCGGCGCCACGGTGATCCTGGCTTACCACCCGTACTCGCTCCCGGTGTTCACCTGGGTTCAGTTCAGTTCGACCGGGCTGCCGACCGCGCTGCCCCCCACCGCTGCGGCTCTGGCGGCGGCCGCGGTGGTACTGGCGCTGGCCCGGTGGCGACCGGGCCGGTGGGTGTGGGACCGGCTGGCGAGTCGCCCCGACCACTGGGTGACGCATCCATTGCCGCCTATAGCGGCACTCGATGAGTCACCCCCGGCTGGGGCGCTGACGTTTGAGGTGGCCGCGCATGTCGGGAGCTTCGCACTGAGCCTCCGGCAGGAGCGGCCGGTGCGGCATCTGGCGATCCTCGGCCCCTCGGGCGCAGGGAAGTCGCTGACGCTCCGCGCCCTGGCTGGCCTGCGGGGCACGCATGCCGGGCGGGTCAGGCTGGGCGAGCGAGAGCTCGGCGATCTGCCGGCCGAGGAGCGGCACGTGGGGTGGGTTCCGCAGGAGCTCGCCCTCCTCCCCCACCTCGACGTGTGGAAGCAGGTCACGTTCGGCTCTCGGGCCGAGCCCGGACTGGCAAACAGCTGGCTGGAGCGTCTCGGGCTGAGCGAACTCCGTGACCGCCTCCCCCACGAGCTGTCCGGCGGTCAGCGCCAGCGCGTGGCACTGGCTCGGGCGCTGGCCACCCGGCCACCTCTGCTGCTGCTCGACGAACCGTTCTCCTCGCTGGATGCGCCGGTGCGAGACCGTTTGCGTCGAGAGCTTCGCGAGCTCCAGCGCGAGCTGCCGGTGACGACGGTGCTGGTCACCCACGATCCGCAAGAGGCAGCGCTGCTGGCCGATGACGTGGTCGTCCTGTCAGAGGGCCACGCCATCCAGACCGGACGCCGCGACGAGGTGTTCGCCCGTCCCGCCTCGCCGGAGGTGGCACAACTGCTGGGCATCGAGAACCTCAGGGGCGGCAGGATCCGCAGCCCGGGCTGGCTGGATGCGAGTGGCACGGCGCTGGAGGTTGATGACCCCGGACTGCCGGACGGCACGGAGGTGGTGTGGTGCGTGCGCCCGCAGCACGTCGTGCTCGGCGGTAGCGGAGCCTACGGCGCCGCGGTCAGGGACGTGGCCGATCTGGGAGCCTGGCGCGAAGTGGCTGTGGAACTGGAGGGCGGTCTGAGTCTGACCGCGCAGACGATGGACGGGCACGCGTTGGCGGCTGGGGAACCGTGTCGCGTGGCGATCGCCCCCGAGCACGTGACCCTGTGGCCGCGCTCAGATAACGCCCGCCACCGCCCGGATAACGCTGCGCCATGATCAGAGGTGATGAGCGCTCCCCGAGTGCAGCTGCGCACACCCAGCTACACCGATCAAGCGGAATTTTTGGCCGCCATGCGAGCCAGCCAGGATCTCCACCGGCCGTGGGCCTACCCACCCACCTCTCCGCAGGCGTATGACCTGCTGATGCAGCGGGTCGTCGATCCCCGCTACGAGCCGATGCTGGCCTGCCGGCGGACGGACGGGGCAATCGTCGGGTTCTTCAACCTGGGCGAGATCGTCCGCGGCTACTTGCAGACCGCTTTTCTGGGCTACAACGCGGTGGCCGCTCACGCCGGCCAGGGTTACATGAGCGAAGCTCTGCAGCTGGTGCTGGCGCGAGCCTTCGACGAGATGGGGCTGCACCGCGTGGAGGCGAACATCCAGCCTGGCAACCACCGCTCGATCAACCTTGCGATGCGGTCGGGATTCGTGCGCGAGGGGTTCTCGGAGCGTTACCTGCAGGTGGGCGGGCAGTGGCGCGACCACGAGCGCTGGGCGATCCGCGCCGAGCAGTGGCGGCGAGGCGCAGCCAGGTAGCGCCACCACAGGGCGGCGGCATGGAAGCGCACACGCCCGGGTAGGGCCAACGGATGACGAGCTTCGGATACACGATGATGTGCGAGCAGTCGCGGCCCGACCAGCTGGTGCGTGACGTGAAGATGGCCGAGGACGCGGGCTTTGACTTCTCGGTGTGCAGCGACCACTACCAGCCCTGGCTGGACTCCCAGGGACACTCGGGGTATGCGTGGTCGATCCTCGGGGCGGCTGCCCAGGCCACGGAGCGGATCGGCCTGATGACCTACGTAACCTGCCCGATCCTCCGCTACCACCCGGCGGTGGTGGCCCAGAAGGCGGCCACGATGCAGATCCTCTCCGCAAATCGCTTCCGCCTTGGCCTCGGCGCAGGCGAGAACCTCAACGAGCACGTCGTGGGCCTGGGCTGGCCCGCGGTGGGCGTCCGTCACGAGATGCTGAGCGAGGCCGTGGACATCATCGGAGGGCTGTTCGACACCACCGATGAGACGTTCAACTATCGCGGCGAGCACTTCGACGTGGAGAGCGCGCGGCTGTGGGATCTGCCCGAGCAGCGGGTGCCGATCGGCGTGGCCGTGTCCGGCGCGGACTCGTGTGCGCTGGCCGGAAGGCAGGCCGACCTGATGATCGCCGTGGAGCCCAAACCCGAGCTGGGCGAGATGTTCGACCGCGCGGGAGGATCGGGTAAGGCCCGGGTCGGCCAGATGGCGGTCTGCTACGACAAGGACCGCGATACCGCGGTGCAGCGGGCCCATGAGCAGTTCCGCTGGTTCGGCCTGGGCTGGAAGGTGAACGCAGATCTGCCCAACCCCGATTCCTTCGAGGCGGCGACCCAGTTCGTCAACCCGGCTCAGGTGGGCGAGGCGCTGGCCTGCGGGCCCGACGTGGAGGAGCACGTGGAGAAGATCCGCCCGTTCATCGAGGCCGGCTTCACCGAGGTGGCTCTGGTGCAGATCGGGGCCGAACAGCAGAGCGAGTTCATCGAGTGGGCCCAGGCCGAGCTGCTGCCCGCCCTGCGCAGGCTGTAGAGCCAGTGATCGCGATCCTGGACATCGACGGGACGCTGGTCGACACCAACTACCAGCACAGCCTCGCCTGGTTCCGGGCCTTCCGCAAGCACGGAATCATCCTCCCGATCTGGCGGATCCACCGGCACCTCGGGATGGGCGGCGACCAGCTCGTGGCCGCCGTGACCGGCGAGGAGACCGAAGACAGCCAGGGCGACGATATTCGAGACGCGGAGAAGTCCGAGTACATCAAGATGATCGACGAGGTCGAGACGATGGAGGGCGCCCGCGAGCTGATTGGGGAGCTCAAGCGACGCGGGCACCGAATTGTATTCGCCAGCTCAGCCAAGGAGGACGAGGTCGACCACTACCTGGACCTGCTCGAGGCCAGGGAGATCGCCGACGCCTGGACGACGTCGGGCGACGTGGAATCGACCAAGCCCGCGCCTGACCTCGTCCATGCAGCGCTGGACAAGGTGGACGGTGAGCCCGGCGAAGCGGTGCTGATCGGCGACACTCCGTGGGACATCAAGGCGGCCGGGCAGGCCGGCGTGCCCACCCTGGCCGTGCTGACCGGCGGCTTTGCCATCGAGGAGCTGACCGAGTCGGGCGCGGCGTCTGTGTATCAGTCGGTTCAGGAGCTTCAGGCTCAGCTGGACGACACGCCGCTGGCGTGAGCGAGGGCCTCGGACTCGAGGGGGCGGCGCAGGAACGTCATCGTCACCCGGGTGCCCAGCGGACCCCGGACCGTGTCGACGCTGTCACTCAGCCCGTGGATCAACGAGAGGCCGCGGCCGCGCTCGTCGCTCCGCCGGCTGATCGTCGAGTCCTTGCTCCAGCGCCCGGTGTCGGTGACCGACACCTCGACCCGGCGCTCGTCGGCGAACGCCTCGATGGCCACGAACCGGCGCGGATCCCGGCCGCTGGCGTGCTCGATCGCGTTGTTGACCGCCTCCCCCGCCGCCAGCAGGAGGTCATACCCCTGAGCCTGGCTAAGGCCGAGGTCGCCCATCCAGGTACGCAACCGGTGCCGGGCGAACGGGATCTGGCCGAAGTCGGCCGGCACGCAGTCGACATGGCAGTCGGACGTTGTGCCCACCGGCCGCAGCGCCACCACGACCACGTCATCCAGATAGCCGGGCTCGACGGCCTCAAGAACGTTCACAAGCTGGGCACACACTGCCTGAGTCGCCAGCTGGCGACAGCCGGCGGCGGCGGCGGCCAGCCGGTCGAACCCGGCGCTGAGTGACTCGCCGTGGCGCTCGATCAGCCCGTCGCTGTAGAGGATCAGCAGGGAACCGGGAGGCAGCCCCGCTTCGCCGGTGGTGCCCGGTGTCTCGCCAGGCCCGATGCCCAGTGGAGCGCTGCGGCCGTCGGTGAGGAACCGGGGCTCGCGGTCCGGGGTGAGGAGCAGCGGGTAAGGGTGTCCGGCACACGCGTAGTGGACGCGGCCACAGGACGCGTCCACCCGGGCATAGGCGGCCGTCGCGCACGAGGCCCCCGGCACGCCCTGGGCGTACCGGTCAAGCAGCGCCAGGACGCCGGCCGGATCGCTTTCCGCCAGGGCGGCGGCCTCCAGCGCGCTGCGCAGCTGGCTCATCGTGGCGACCGCGTCCAGTCCATGTCCAACCACGTCGCCGACCGACACGCCGATCCGCTGGTCGGCGTCCAGGACGCGCGCCGTGTACCAGTCGCCCCCCACCTGCATCACCCGTCCTGATGGCCGGTAGATACCCGAGACGACCGCGGTGGGCGAACCGGTCTCCAGGGCGAGCAGCCGCTCCTGGAGGGAGGCGGCCACCTCGTGCTCGCGCTGGGCCACCAGGATCCGGGCCACGGCGCGGGACATCGCCGACCCCACTGCGCCCAACAGCTCGATCTCGGACGGGCTGAGCGCGCGGGGCTCCGGCCAGCTCAATCCGACCGCGCCGAGCACGGTGCCATCCGCGGCGCGCAGCGGCTCGAGCGCCACCCCGCGCACGTACCGGGAGGTGTCGGAGGTCAGGGTTCGGTACCGCCGGGGCAGCCGCGCCGTATCCGCCACCAGCATCGGCCTGCCGTGCTTGACCACGTCGACGATGGGGATAGGCGAGTCCAGCCCGATCACGTGGTACCGGCTGGCGAGCTCAGGCGGCACCTCTCCGCCGAACGTGACGTGAAGCAGGTCGCGAGACTCGTCGAGCAGGGCGATCCGGCCCAGGGTGGCGCCCATGGAGCAGACGGGCGAGCCCAGCAGCGCGCGCAGGGCGTCCTCCACCACTCGAGCACCGTTCAGCTCGGTGCCCAACTCCAGCAGCGCCTGCTGGCGAGCGCTGACCTCGGCGGAACGCTGCTGCGCGAGCTCGAGGTCCCGGGCCCGGGCAATCGTGCCGGCCACCTGTTCGGCCAGCCGTTCGCCCGTGGTCACATCCTGCTCGGTGAACACCCGGCCGCTGCCGGCCGAGATCAGCGTGAGCGCTCCCAGTACCTCGTCATCCGCGCGCAAGGGCACCGACAGGTAGGAGGTGAACCCCAGGGCTTGGACGATCTCGTAGTGGCGCTCGTCCTGCGTGGTGTCGTGCAGGAACTCGTCGGACATCGACGCCGACCAGGTCGAGTCACCCGTGAGGGTGACCTGACCCGCCGGATGGGCGGATCCGATCGCCGGCGAGTAGTAGTTCTTCAACTCCGCGACGAGGCTCGCCTGCGACGGATCGGCATGCACCGCCGCGAGCCGCTCGAGCCGCCCATCGGTCGTGACCAGGTCAATCAAGCACAGGTCGGCCAGGCCCGGCACGGAGCTGGCGGCCAGCATGCGCAGCGTCTCCTGGTATCCGCCGGCGGCGGCCACAGCCGAGGTCGCGTCGAGCAGGAGTTGGTCACGGCGCAGCTGCTCGCGGGCTGCAGCATCCCGCTGCTTGGCCTCGATGACCGCCCCCACCGCCGCGCCGAGGAGGGCCAGCTGGTCCGGCTCCGCCGGCGACGCCTGCCCGGCCGCGAAGTACAGGGTGAGCACCCCGATCGTCTCCACCACCCCGGTGAGAGGCACGGCAATCACGGTCTCGATCCCAGCCTGCTCGAGGATGTCCAGATTCGGGAACAGGTCGGGGCGCTCACCGAGCGCCAGGCTCATCACCTGCCCACTCACCCAGCAGGTACCGGCCAGTCCCTCGCCCGGCCCGGAGACGATCCCGAATGGAGACTCCGCCGCGGCCCGGAACCGCGCCTCGCTCCACAACCAGTCGACGCACACGATCCGCTCGCCGCCGATCTCGCGCAGCCACAGGCGGGCCACCGAGGAGGGAAGCTCCGAGTGCAGCACCGGCAGCACAGTCTTGTACGCCTCTGCCGGTCCGGGCGCCGCCGAGACGGCTCGAGCCACCCGCAGACCGGCCCTCAGGCTGCCTGCAGCCTCGGGACGACCAGAGCCGGCGAGCCCGAAGGCCGCCGGCGACGGCCCCCGCCCAGCGGACGGATCAGGCCCCGACCTGGGCACCGATGCTCACCGTACGGTCCGCGGGCAGGCCGAAATGGTCGATGGCGCTCGCGGCGTTGCGGGCGATGCTCACGAACAGCTTCCCCTGCCATTTGCGCATCGGCGAGTCCTCATCAGCCACAACGCTAATTCTCGACACGAAGTACGAGGCGTGCTCCAGGTCCAGGTCGCGCTCCAGCAGCAGATCGCGCCGAGCCAAACGCAGCGCCGCCGGCAAGTTGGGCTCCTCCCGGTAGCCGACCCGAACCTCCACGAAGCGCATCGGGTACTCATCCGGCCCCATGCGCTCGACCCGGAAACGGCGCTCTTCAATCACGCGCGGGACGCTCACCTCCCGCACACTCACGATCAGCACCTTGTCGTGCAGGGCGTGAGTGTGCTCGATGCTGGCCCGGAGCGCCAGGGGGGTGGTGTCGCGGCCGGGATTGAGGTAGATGGCGGTGCCGGGAACGCGTCTGATCGGCGGTTCCACCTCGTGCAGGCCGGAGAGGAACTCGGTCAGACTGCCCTCCTTGGCCAGGCGGTTGGCGGTGACCACGGCGCGCCCGCGATTCCAGGTGAGCATCACGATCGACACGATGATGCCAAGCGCCAGCGGGAACCAGGCACCCTGCAGGATCTTGGCCAGGTTGGCGCTGAAGAACGCCAACTCGACGAACAGGAACACGGCTCCCAGCGGCGCCAGCTTCCAAGCGGGTGGATTCCAGATCGCCCGGGCCACGACCAGAAACAGCACGGTGTTGAGGATGAAGGTGCCGGTTACGGCAACCCCGTATGCGTTGGACAGGGCGTTGGAGTTCTGGAACGCCAGTACCAGAGCGACGACCCCGGCGGCCAGCAGCCAGTTGACCACGGGCACGTAGATCTGGCCCTCGACCAGCGAGGTGTGCACGATGCGCAGGCGCGGGAGATAGCCCAGCTGCATGGCCTGCTTGGCCACGGAGTAAGAGCCGGAGATGACGGCCTGGGAGGCGATCACCGTCGCCACCGTGGACAGCACCACCAGCGGGATCTGGCCCCAGGACGGAGCGAGCAGGTAGAACGGGTTGACCCGGTCGCGGGGATGGCTGAGCACGAGGGCCGCCTGGCCCAGATACGAGAGCAGCACGCCCGGCAGCACGACGCCGAACCAGGCCAGGCGGATCGGCCCGGCCCCGAAGTGGCCGCGGTCGGCATAGAGGGCCTCCGCCCCGGTCACGCACAGCACCACCCCACCCAGGGCCAGGAACGCTTCGGCACCGTGATCGGTGAAGAAGCGCACGCCCCACACTGGCGATAGGGCTTGCAGGACGCCCGGATGACGAACCACTTCACTCAGCCCCAGGATCGCCAGGATGGCGAACCAGACGAGCATGATCGGCCCGAACAGACCGCCCACGGTCGCGGTTCCCTTGCGCTGAAAGAGGAACAGGACGACGAGGATGACGATCGAGATCGGCACCACCAGGTGGGCGAGGCCGGAGTCGACCACATCGAGACCCGAAACGGCGGACAGGACCGAGATGGCCGGCGTGATCACGCCGTCGCCGAAGAACAGCGAGGCGCCGAAGATGCCCAGCGTGACATAGGCGACGGTGTGCGGCACGCGCAGGCGCCGGGCGAGCGCGGCCAGCGCCATGATGCCGCCGTCGCCGCGGTTGTGGACCCGCATGATCACTCCCGCGTACTTGACCGACACCACCATCGTGATCGCCCAGAAGATGAGCGACACGATCCCGTACATCGTGGTCGGGTCGACGCGGTGTGCGGCGTGGTAGGTGAGCGTGACCTGCTCGGCATACAGGGGGCTGGTGCCGATGTCGCCGTACACGACCCCAAGCGCCCCGAGGGCGAGCACCAGCTTGCCAGCATGCAGCACCACATCCTGCTGCTCGGGGACCGGCTCGCGTGACTCACTGGAGCGAGGAACGCTCTCCCATGGGCGGGGTGAGGCCCCGAGCGACGGCTTCTGCTGTTCGACGCGCGGCGGGGGCAGAGTCCGGGCGGGCGACGGAGGCGTGTCCTGATCCTCTGCGCCGGCCGGACGCGGCGGTTCATAACGCAACTTGTGCGCCGCCTCATGAAGCGGGCGGCGGCGAGGCGAAGGGGGATCTTCCGGTGGCTGGCTCAAGGCTGGCTGAGACAAGTGAAGCATCACAGCCAGACTCGCGGTCATCGATTGTTCACTTAAGGGCCGTATGGGGCGCTAAGTCGACAAACCGATTCGCGCGGGGCCCTGGGTTCGGCCCGAGCCCCGCCGATGGTCACTTTGGTAGTGCGGCCCGCCCGCCCGCGCGCGCCGCCTGTGTCGGCGCTCAGCCGTTCTTGCGAGCCAGCGCCCGCTTGAGCTGTTCCTTTGTCATGTTCGAGCGACCCTCGATTCCGACCCGCTTGGCCTGATCGTAGAGGTCCTGTTTGGTCGGATTGTCGTGCGAATGGCGGCCGCCGCGCGAGCTGGACGAGCTGCCTCGGGTCGAGGACCTGGAGGCTGTGCGGCTTTCACCGGAGCGAGCCTTCTCACGGTTCACGGTCCGGGCGGCCATCTCCTCGGCGCGATCTTCGGATGCGCCCCGGCCCTTGGCCGAGCCCTTGATGTGCTCGTACTGGCGGGCGCGCTTGGTGCCCTTCTTGATCCCACGCGGTGGCATTGTCACCTCCTGATTTGTTTGCCCTTCAATCCGGCGTTTTTACCCGAGGTGGGCGGACTCGAAGCGTCATTAGCCGTCTCGCGCCGGTCACTTCCGTGACCGGGTGCGCAGCCGTTGGGGCTGGACCGTGTCTAGCGCTCAGCCGCGAGCTCGGATCCGCTACACGGAGCGCGGGACACGGGGGCCATGTACCGGCCCGGATGAGTGAAGACCGCCGGCCACGCCCTCCGGGGGCGCCCGGGATCAGCGGTAGAGCAGCTTCAGTCCGAGAAGCTGAGCCACGGTGACGAACCGGTAGCCCTTGGCCCGCAGGGCCCGGATCTCCTTGGGGAGCGCGGCCAGGGTCTCGTACCGGGGACCGCCGCCGAAGTGCTGGATCACAATCGCTCCGTTATGCGCCGCGGAGACGACTCGCAGGTAGATCGTGTGGGCGCCGGGTAGCGCCCAATCGGTCGGATCGATGTCCCACATGACCGTGACCATCCCCAGCGAGCGCGCGAGCGCCACCAGGCGCCGGTTGATGTCCCCGTACGGCGGTCGCCAGAGGCACGGCTCAAAGCCGGTCCGCCGCTTGATCGCCTGGTTGGTGCGCTCGAGCTGCCTGCGCTGCTCCGACCGGCTGAGCCGGGTCATCTCGGGGTGTGTCCAGGTGTGATTCCCGATCATGTCGCCATGCGCGACCATCAGACGCTCGGCCGCGCCGCTGGCATCGAACTCCGGTATCTGATCGCCGATCTCGAAGAACGTCGCCGGGACATGTTCGCGCGCGAGTAGGCGAACAAAGTCGCTGGCAGGTGGCGTTGGCCCGGGACCATCGTCGAACGTGAGCGCGATCTCGTGCTTTCGAGCCGACCCCTGGAAGACCTCCGAGCGGCGGCCGGGACGGCAGCCGATGAGCCTTGGCGTGTGACGCCGGGCAAGCTCTGGGCGTGCCGGCGCTCGCTTGCCCGCCGCGCCGGTGGCCGGTGCCACGCAGATGGCGAGCAGCACAAGCAGTGGCAGGAGCGCGCGCACAGCTCTGCCCAGGAAACGTCCGTCCCCCTCAGTGCCCCACACGCGGCGATCTTCGCACGAGACTCGGACTCGCGCAAAAAAGGGCCCCGCTCGCGAGCGGGCCCCGTACTTTCAGGTTCAGCTCACAGGACCACGGTTCAGGGCGCGGTTCCCGCTGTGGTGGAGGCAAGCGCCATCACCGGCTGGTCCACGTCCGGCGTACCGATACCGGTGGCGGCATCCCAACCGGATCCGGTCGAGTAACCAGTGACCCCACGCTGGATCCCGGGAAGGTCACCGTGGGGAAGGGGTAGTTGGCCCCCGGCTGGTCGCTGTTGTGCACGCCGCTATCGCCGGTGGCGAAGAACGCGGCGATGCCCTGGCTGGCGGCGGACTTAATAGAACTGGTTATGGCAGCGCAGGCGATACCGGCACGCGCAAACATCATTGAGCGTGTGGTCATCATCGATCCTGGTATGTCTTCCGCCGGACCGGATGGCCGGACCCTCGTGGCGGTTTTCGGTCGTACTGTGATAATCGAGAAAGGAGCTTCGTGGCGTACGTGATCAACGAGCCGTGCATCGGCACGAAGGACTCGAGTTGCGTGGAGGTGTGCCCGGTCGACTGCATCCACCCCACCCCCGACGAGCCTGACTTCGACACGGCAGAGCAGCTGTACATCGATCCGGATGAGTGCATCGACTGCGATGCCTGCGTTGAGACCTGCCCTGTCGA